>CANJVX010000005.1 GCA_947478405.1 Beijerinckiaceae bacterium
CGATGTTGTCTTTGGCGTCACTCGCGCGCTGGTCGGCAACTATGTGAAGCACGACGGCAATGCCCCGGCTCCCGAGGTGAAGGGCGAATGGTATTCGCTCGACTATACATTCGTGATGGAAAAGGGCGTAGCGAAACTGCCGCATCCGCCGATCAAGTAAGAGAGCAAACGAAATATGACCTATCCGATTCCGCAGACCGGACGCATTGTTCTCATCATGGGTGGCGCGGGCGGCGTGGGACTAGCCACCGCGCGGCTCTTTGCTGAAAATGGCGCGCATGTGGCCATCACCTATCGCGATGATGCCACTAAAGCCGCCGAAGCTCGGGCCTTTGTGAAAAGCCTACCAGGCACCAACCATGCAGCCTTTGCCGCCGATGTCGGCGACACCTCAAGTCTGCTGAAATTGCGTGACACGATGCAGGCTAAATATGGCGATACGCTGCACGTTCTGGTCAATTCCGCGGGCTTCACCAAGCCGATCCCGCATGCTGATCTGGATGCGCTCGATGATGCCCTCATTGACGACATGTTTCGCATCAATTGGCGCGGCCAATTTGCCACCGTGCGCACTTTCGCGCCCATGCTGAAAGCATCGGGCGACGGGCTCGTGGTGTCGATCTCCTCCATTGCCGCCAATAATGGCAATGGCTCCAACATTGCCTATGGCGCGGTGAAGGCTGGCATTGAAGCCATGACCAAATCGCTGGCCCGTGCACTAGCCCCCGAAATCCGCGCGATGAATGTTTCGCCCGGCGTTGTGGATACAGGCTTTGTTGCCGGACGCGGGGCAGAGTTCAATGCCAAGACCGCCGCGTCTACGCCACTGAAGCGCGTGGCAGCAGCCGATGATGTCGCAGCCGCAGTTCTGGCATGCGCCACCCACCTCACCTATTCGACCGGCACGACGATCACCGTTGATGGCGGCCGCGCGCTTTGAAGGAATAATCCATGCGCCGTCCGCTCGACAAAATTTTTATCACTTGCGCCATCACCGGAAATCTCACTCTGCCGGAGCAAACACCTTACCTGCCGATCACACCCGAAGAGATTGCCAATTCCGCTTTGGGCGCTGCTGAGGCGGGCGCTGCAATCGTGCATTTACATGTACGAGAACCCAGCTTCGGTAAGCCGTCGATGGAAATTGCCTATTACCAAGATGTGGTAGAGCGCATCCGCGCGCGCAACAAGGATGTCATTCTCAACATCACCACGGGACCGGGTGGGCGCTTTGTGCCCTCCGACGAAGACCCGAAAGTGGCGGGCCCGGGGACAACTTTGCTCGCACCTGAAAAGCGCGTCGAACATATTGCGCTGCTGAAGCCTGAAATCTGTACACTTGATTTGAACACGATGAATTCGGGTGGACAGGTTGTCATCAACACGCCCAAGAATGTGCGCCGCATGGCGAAAGTCATCAATGAGGCTGGCGTTAGGCCTGAGATAGAATTGTTCGATTCCGGCGATATCGCTCTCATGCATGACCTGTTGAAAGATGGCACGCTGAAAGGCCCCGCCCTCACATCTTTCGTGATGGGTGTTTCCTACGGGTTCCAGCCAAGCCCCGAGACTGTGCTTTATGCACGCTCGCTTTTGCCTAATGACGCGCATTTCACCGCCATTGGCACTGGCCGCCATGCTTTTACCTGCGTGGCGCAATCCTATCTCGCCGGTGGGCATGTGCGTGTAGGCCTTGAGGATGGCGTCTATCTGTCTAAGGGCGTGCTCGCAGAATCAAATGCGGCTCTCGTTGAAAAAGCACGTCGCATGGTGGAAGATCTTGGCGGCCAAATTGCAACCGCGCGCGAGACGCGCGTGATGCTGGGCTTTGCCTGAAGAGAATAAAAGGGAGAGATAAAAAATGTCCGATAGAATTCTCGGCGAAGTCGAAATCACTTGCCTGCGCCTGCATGAAAAGGCTGTTGATACCGACCATGTGACACCAACGGTCGAAAAACTGCGCCTGCAACGCACCAAAGCTGATGATGTCATCGTTGAGCTGCGCGCCGCAGCCGTCAATCCATCGGATGTGAAAGCTGCCATTGGCATGATGCCTTACGCCGTCTTTCCGCGCACGCCGGGCCGCGATTATGCTGGTGTTGTCGTGGACGGTCCTGCCGATCTCGTCGGCAAGGATGTTTTTGGCTCGTCAGGTGACCTTGGTATTCGCCGTGACGGCACACATGCCTCTCACCTTGTCGTCGAAAAAGACGCGCTGGTGATGAAGCCTGACAATATTTCTATCTATGAAGCGGCGGGCATTGGCGTGCCTTTCGTCACTGCGATTGAAGGCTTCCGCCGCGCGGGCATGCCGAAAGGGGGCGATACTGTTCTCGTCATGGGCGTGAATGGCAAAGTAGGGCAGGCGGCGGCTCAAATTGCCACTTGGCAAGGTGCACACGTGATTGGTGTTGTGCGCAAGACCGAGCCATATGCGGGTTTCTCGTCTGCGCCTATCGAAATCGTCGACAAGTCGAAAGGCGATGTCGCCACACAAGTGCGCGACATGACCGGCGGCAAGGGTGCTGATATTGTCTACAACACAGTCGGCGACCCCTATTTTCAGGACGCGCATAAGGCGCTGGCCATTCTTGGCCGCCAAATCCTGATCGCAGCTATCGAAAAGATCGTTCAATTCAACATTTTCGAATTTTATCGCGGCCGCCACACTTATGTGGGCATCGACTCGCTCGCACTGAATTCAGTGGCAACAGGTGCCGTGCTTCGCGAACTCGGTCCCGGCTTTGCCGCCGGCAAACTGAAGCCCTTCCCGATTGAAGAGCGCGCCATCTATGCACTCAATGATGCGGCATCGGCCTATGTCGCTGTCATGGGGTCGGCGCGCGATCGCGTGATTTTCGATCCGACGCGCTAAGGAGGCTGCCCAATGCATGTGACGCGCTTTTCGGAAGCTCCCGCTTATTATCCCGCCGCCCATTACGACATGCGCTGCCTGCGCTTGCAGGGGCGTGAGGCGGGCCCGTCTTCGCAAATGTGGCTCGGCATGTCGCAAATCCTGCCCGGCGGACACACGGATCCCGATGCCTCGCCCATGGAGAAAATCTATTTTATCGTGGAAGGTGAACTCACGATTGAAACACCGGAGGGCGAAGTGGCTCTGCAACCGCATGATTCCTGCCGGATTGCACCCGGTGAATCGCGCACTTTGAAGAACAAAACCAATAGACCGGTCATGGTTGTGCTCGCCATGGCCTTAGAGCCAGCCAAGGCGGCATGAGCCAGATGAAACGTCACAAGGGGAAGAAACGTCATGATACGTAAGATCGCTACAGCACTCGGCCTGGCTGCCGCCCTGCTCGCCGCCCCACAGGCTGCGCATGCACAAAGTGAAACCAAGATCGGCATCGGCTTTGGCATTGGCTTTCTGCCGATGTTCATCGTCGATGACATGAAGCTCCTTGAAAAACACGCGAAAGCTGCAGGCATCGACACGAAAGCGACCTACCAGCGCTTCTCGGGCTCGGCCGCCATGCAGGATGCTGTATTGTCGGGCTCGGTGGATGTCGGCGTCTATGGCATCGCCGCCATGCTGATCGCTTGGGACAAGGCGCGCAATTCGCCGCAACAGATCTTCGGGATTGCAGGAGTAAATTCCTCGCCGCTCGTGCTGGTATCAAACAAGCTTGATGCCAAGTCGGTTGAAGATCTCGCACCGACCGACAAGATCGCCATGCCGGCACTCGTCTCACCGCAAATGTATGCGCTGCAGATGATCGCCGAAAAGCGCTTTGGCAAAGGCAATCAGGACAAGATGAAGCCGCAGGTTGTGGCCCTGCCTCATCCTGAAGCCCTCAATGCCATGCTGACGGGTGGCACAGAAGTGAAAGCCTATTTCGCCACACCGCCCTTCACGCAACTCGTGCTGGATAGCGGCAAGGCGAAGGTGCTCACCTCGTCTGAAGAAGCCTTTGGTGGTCGCTCGACCTTCTTGGCCGCCGGCGCCACGAAGAAATGGATCGATGCCAATCCGAAAATGGCGGGCGTACTGATCAAGGCAATCGAAGAAGCCAATGACGTGATCCGCAAAGACCCCGCCAAGGCAGCCGCGATCTACCTCAAGGTTGAGCCCTCCAAACTGCTGGATGAGGCCAAGGTCACCGCCATGCTGAAAGCCATGCCCAATGATTTCGGCGTCGCGCTGCATGGTGTGAAGACGCTATCCGATTTCATGGGCCGCACGGGTGGTCTCAAAAACATTCCTGCCAAATGGCAGGATGTAGTGGTGCCGGAACTCGCCAATTCAGCGAGTAACTAAAACAAAGGGCCGCCCCTGACACTGGGGCGGCCTTATTTTGAGAATGAAATGGCTCTCATGATGGATCAAGCTTTGGCCCAAACCACATCCAGCTCGCCGCTGCTGAGTGTTGATGGCGTGACACTGCAATATAAAACGCCAGACCATCTGGTAACGGCGACCTATCGCATCAGCTTCGATATTCAACGCCATGAGCGTTTTGTTTTGCTGGGCCCCTCGGGCTGTGGCAAATCCACCATTCTCAAAGCTATGGCTGGCTTTCTGTACCCCGTGGAAGGGTGCATCACGCTAAAGAATCACGTGGTGGATGGCCCCGGCCCCGACCGCATGATGGTCTTTCAGGAATTTGATCAATTGCTGCCGTGGAAAACGGTTGAACAAAATGTGGCCTATCCGATGCGCGTCAATGGCATTGGCGCACAAGATGCCAAAGCACGCGCGCTCGATGCGCTGGCCAAAGTAAACCTGTCGAAATTTGCCGACGCCTATCCGCATATGCTGTCGGGCGGCATGAAGCAGCGCGTCGCCATCGCGCGCGCCATGGCGATGAAACCCGATGTGCTGTTGATGGATGAGCCCTATGCCGCGCTTGATGCGCTCACCCGCCGCAAAATGCAGGAAGAGCTGCTGCAACTCTGGGAGGACATTGGCTTTACATTGGTTTTTGTCACCCATTCCATCGAAGAGGCCGTGGTGATTGGCTCGCGCATTGTGCTGCTCTCGCCCCATCCGGGCCAAGTGCGCGCGGAGATCAATTGCGCACATCTGGGCCTAAATGAACGTGCAAGTCCTGAATTTGCAGAGCTTACGGGGCGCATTTCGCATATGCTCTTCGATGGCCAAAATGTTGCGCATTGAGGGGCATGAGATGAGCCAGACACGTTTCCCCCTGCCACTGCGCCCCGAAGTCGAATTTGACGTCAAAGCGCCCAAAGAGCTCGGAGATGTCGCCAAGCCACTCTCCTTCTTTGAAAAACTCGCAGCCAATGGCGCGGTGCGGCACGGCGTGATTTTGATTGTCGTGGCGCTGATCTGGGAGATTTACGCGCGCTACCTTGATCGCCCATTGTCTTTCCCGACCTTCCTAGACACGCTGGAAGCCCTGCGTGATGGCTTTGCCTCCGGCGTCATCCCCGCACGCCTGTCTGTCACCTTGCAGACTTTGGTGATTGGCTATTTCATCGGCCTCACCATTGCAGCTGTCCTCACCACTGTTGCTGTGACCAGCCGCATCGGCACCGATCTGCTTTCGACCTTTACCGCCATGTTCAATCCACTGCCCGCTATTGCGCTTCTGCCGCTGGCGCTGTTGTGGTTTGGCCTTGGTCGCCCTTCGCTTGTTTTCGTCATCGTCCATTCCGTGCTCTGGGCGGTTGCGCTCAACATGCATTCGGGTTTTCTCTCTGTGTCCGAGACTTTGCGCATGGCGGGGCGCACCTTTGGCCTAAAGGGCTTACGCTTTGTGTTTGGTATTCTGATTCCGGCTGCATTCCCTGCCATTCTGGCGGGTCTTAAAATCGGCTGGGCCTTTGCCTGGCGTACATTGATTGCAGCCGAACTCGTCTTTGGCGTGTCGTCGGGCCAGGGCGGCCTAGGATGGTATATTTTTGAAAAGCGCAACACGCTCGATACGGCATCGGTCTTTGCAGGCCTGCTCACCGTCATGGCGGTCGGCCTCATTATTGAAGCGGTGATCTTCCGTCTCATCGAAGCCAAAACCGTGCGGCGCTGGGGCATGCAGCGGGGCTGAAAGATCAATCATAAAAACGAGCTCAAAAGAGCCGTCACCTTCGGAGGAGATGAACATGGTGAGCATGAAACTTCTGCGTTCAACACTGGTGGCGGGCTTCGCGCTCTCCACCTGTATTTCGGCATCCGCCGCTGAATTCAAAGTGGTCGCCTTTGCAGGCGCATCAAACTGGCCGTTCTGGATTGGTCAGGAAAAGGGCTTTTTCAAAAACAACAATGTCGAGCCTGTTCTCGACATCACGCCCAATTCGGTCGAAATGGCGAAGAACCTCTACAATGGCAAATATGATCTGGCCTTAACGGCCATCGACAATATCATTGCGTATAATGAGGGCCAGGGCGAGACGACGGATGTGCCTGCCAATGCAGGCTTTGTTGCGCTCTTTGGCATCGACAACGGCATGCTGAGCGTCATGGCCAAATCTGACATCACCTCGCTCAACGAGCTCAAAGGCAAAACCTTTTCGGTGGATGCCATGACCACCGGCTTTGCATTCGTGCAGCGCGAAATGCTGAAGAAAAACGGCATGACCGACGCTGATGTGAAATGGGTGAAGGTTGGCGGCGGGGCCCAGCGTCTCGAGGCATTGCTGAAAGGCGAGCAGGACGCCACATTGCTCAACGCGCCGCTTGATCTCGTCGCAGAAGCCAAGGGCTTCAAACGCCTGATCCGCGCGACCGAGGAATTGGGTGCCTATCAAGGCATTGTCGGCGCAGCCAAGCGCGACAATGCCGAAAAAAATCGCACCCAGATCATCGCCTTCATCAAGGGCTTTAAAGAATCCGTAGGCTGGCTGGTTGACCCCGCCAATAAAGAAGAAGCGCTGACCCTTTTCCTCGCTCGCATGAAAGGCATGGAACGCCCGGCTGCTGAAAAAGCCTATGCCGTGCTGACTGATTCCAAAGGCGGCATTTATCGCGACCTCAAAATCAATGCAGACGGCTTGAAAATGGTTATGCGACTGCGCTCTGATTATGCGGAGCCTAAAAAGAGCCTTACGGATGCCTCCCGGTATATGGACGGCAGCTATCTGATGGAAGCCAATCAATAACCAAGGCTCCGTGTACAAATCAGACGGCACGCCAGAGATAAGTCTCTGGAGTGCTGCTCTTTTTATCACTTCCTGATGGACAAGGTTTCTTCCAATGCTAGCGCCAGAACGGAATCGTTCATGTCGATAATTAAGCGGGTTGCGCTGCATTCAAAAGTGCCCGAAAAAAGCTTAGAACTCGAGGTTTATGGCAAGCTCGCCAACACTCTGAGTGCATGCGAGGGCGCGCAAAAGCAAAAAATGCCCCGCGCATTTCTCCATCGGGACGCTTCTGAGTGGTTGCAGGGAGGCGCCATCTCCCCTACCCAAACTTTTTGAGTTCTGAGAAAGATCCGCACGCACCTTCGGTCAAGCGGCTTCATGACCGCTGAGATCTAACATCGGTCTTGCATCACCAAACCCAAGCGCCTCAAAAGCTCGCAAGCCCTACACTAGGGATGATCAGTTTTCAGGGGGCAGTGAAGGCCCGACAAACATTCACGGACATTGCCCCCGACATTATCCCCACAAATAATGGCGCCCATAAGCGCCACCCCTGATGCGCCGGCGTTTAAAACTCGCTGAATATTTTCTGGTTGAATGCCCCCCAGCGCCAAGATCGGAATATCGAGCGCAGTGGCGGCTGAAAGTGCCGACAATCCAAGCTCTGGGCCATAACCAGGCTTACTTTGTGTTGCAAAGATAGGGCTCAGAGTGACATAATTCGCGCCGAAGCTTTTTGCTGCAAGCACATCAGCGAGTGAATGAGCGGATAGTCCAATTAGCGACTCCGCTCCGAGCTTTTCGCGCGCTGCCTTAACATCAGCCGACATCGAAAGATGAACTGAGCTCACGCCAACATCACATGCCAAATCCACATCTGCACCGATGCTGAGAACCGCTCGGTTTCCAATCATCTTCTGAATTCGACGCGCGAGTTCAAACCGCTCCGCCCGCTCAAGATCCTTGTCACGAAACCAGACCCAGCCCGCACCTGCATTTACTGCCTCATCAATCACATCGAGCAAATCGCGATGAGTGAGATGACGATTTGTAACAATCAGAAGAGGGCTTGGCAGCGGCGTCATGAACCCACCAATCCCATTTGTGGGCTTGAGGGCTCTGCACGCCCGCGCCGCGGTATGCGCCCAGCTCGATAGGCCAAGCGTCCGGACTGCACTGCATGTTTCATAGCACCCGCCATCAGTACAGGATCATCAGATTTGGCGACTGCCGTATTGAGCAAAACGGCCGATGCGCCAAGCTCCATTGCAATCACAGCATCTGATGCGGTTCCGATACCAGCATCTACGATGACAGGGACCGGTGAGCGCTTGCAAATATGTTCGATGTTTGCGGGATTGGCGACGCCTAGCCCCGATCCGATCATCGAGCCCATCGGCATGACGGCTGCAGCCCCGGCATCTGCCAGCCGCATGCACAAAACCGGATCATCATTGCAATAAGGCAAAACAACAAAACCCATATCAACGAGTTTTCTTGTGGCTTGTAGCAATTCACTGGTGTCGGGATAAAGTGTCTCACGATCACCAATCACCTCCAGCTTGATCCAGTTTGTCTCCAGGGCCTCTCGTGCAAGTTCAGCTGTGAGAATGGCATCACGGGCTGTTTCGCAACCTGCTGTATTTGGCAACAATCGATATTTCGACAGAAGGTCAACGGTATCTGTGCCATGCCCTTCCAGGGAAATCCGTCGGATCGAGACTGTGACCACCTCACATCCACTCACTTGAACTGCGTCACGCAGAATTGTTTGGCTTGGATAACCAGCTGTTCCGAGAAATAAACGTGAGTTCAGGGTCACGCCAGCAATCACAAATTCATCTTTCATATCAACCTCCCGACATCGCTCGCACGATTTCTATTTTATCGTTGGTGTTAATGGATGTTGTTGACCATTCACGCTTTGGGACGAGAGCACCATTTCGGGCGATGGCAAACCCTCGTGATGATTCAAGTTCACGCTCTGCCTGTTCCCAGCTCCAGAGATCCTGTATTGTTAGACAATCAATCTCTGTCTCTCTGCCGTTTAGATAGATTCTCATTACGCGCTCCTGAAACGCTGAAGATTGAGATTTTGTGCAGATTGGGGTACGTCTTGCCCTAAGGCGTAAGCAACAAGAGCATCGGCAGTCGATGGTGCCAGCAAAATGCCATTGCGATGGTGACCAACCGCCAGCAGCAAGCCGGGCACTCCAGAGGCTCCGAGAATTGGTGCATCATCCTGTGATGTTGGACGAAAGCCAGACCAGACAGCCTCGAGCGCAATATCTTCGAGTGCCGGCAAGGCGCGACGCGACGCCTCCAGCAGGGCAAAGAGGCCACCAACGGTCACATCAGGATTAAAGCCTGCTTCCTCGACCGTCGCACCTACAATCAATCGACCACCTGATTTTTGGGCCATATGCACCTGCTCCGTCCAGATAACGTGCTGCAGCAAGGGAGGATGTCTCTCAGGTATACGCAGGCAGATAGACTGGCCGCGCAGGGGGCGAATTGGAATTTTAAGTGATTGAGGAAGAAATGATCTGCGGCCAGCGTCGGCGCCCGTTGTCACAATGACGAGAGGTGCACGACACTCACGCTTCCCTGAAATAATGCCATCAACAGCACCTGCTTGCATCACGAGACTATCGACTGACGCTTCTTCAATAATCGCTACACCAGCCCCACGCGCCGCCTTCTCAAGCGCTGGAATGAGACGCCGAGGATCAATCTGAAAATCGAGCGGACAAAAAATCCCAGCATTAACGGAGGGCCGTAGCCCATCCTCGAGCTCGCGCACAGCCTCTCCGCTCAGCCACTGCACTGACAGACCCGCTTTAGCCTGCATTTCAAAACGACTGCGTAGGCGCGCTGTTTCATCACGCGTCAAAGCGACGAGGAGTGTACCGCTCTTGTCAAAATCCAAATCCATTCCTGAGCCCTGCTCTAGCTCAGTCGAAAAGGTCTCCCAGCGCCGCTGGCTCTCAAGGGCAAATGCAATAAGGATTTCCCCACCAGCCTCATATTCAGCTGCAGCTGCCAACATGCCTGTGGCTGCAAGGCTGGCACCTGAGCCAATCCTGGCCTTTTCGATCACCACAACTTTTTGCCCCACAAGCGCCAGTCGCCAGGCAATCGAGAGGCCTATGATTCCACCCCCCACTATGATGACATCCGCGCGGACGGGCAGATCTTGTCCGGCCACCGGCACTGTGGTCGAACGCAACTCTTCAGGCGAAGACAGTCGCTGGCCAGCCAAGATTTCAATGGAGGTGTTCTGATACATGCCAAAGCTGCCAAAAAAAAGGCGCAACGGTCGCAGGTATCGAGAAAGGCTCCGATCCCTACGCCGGTGCTAACCGGGTCAGGTTCGAAGGATTTCCGCGCTGACAATCTCGTTAAAAAGACTGTCCAGCGGTTTCTCAGCCTCTTGTCGAGGATCTCCCTGGAACACAATCTTGTTGGGCGAGGACATCCAACAAGTCAACCCCCCGAGACCTCTAATGCGGAAGCCCCCATTGCAGCTCAAAGCTCAATGACAGCCCGAATAATATACTTATCAATACTGATTAGGTCTGCGATAACTGCTTGCCAGCGCAGCTATGCGAAATCGCGATCTTGCAGAGCGCTTGATTTCTGAACCCGGCTTATGAATATTCTCACGATCTAAAGATCGCGCTTGAGGCTAGCGTAAGCGAAATTGACCCGCCGACTTTGTCTGTGGAGCATAGCTTCCCGAAGAAACCCGTGACACAATTCATGATCGAAACCTACACCAACATGACTTCCAAAGAGGCCCCCACCCCGTAGCCTTTCGCATACTTTCAAGTCAGCTGCACGCCTGATTAAATCAGCGATCCAGTTTTAATTACTTCATTCTATATTGACTTCGCCCGAACCACGGCCTCACACGCATTGAAAGTGGAGCCAGAGTACCAAACTATCTTGAGTGCTTCCCTCTACATAAGTGGGCGGCTAGTCCTAAAAAATGGAGAATGAGATACTATGGCCGCCAAGGAAAATCGACAAACCGCTGAGGCTGCTGGCTGGGGTAGCGATATTATTGCTGATCTCTTGCGCGCTCTGGAGTTGCCTTATGCTGTGATTGTTCCCGGTGCGAGCTTTCGCGGCCTGCACGATTCAATCGTCAATCGGCTTGGCAATCATGACCCGAAACTTGTCACATGCCTTCATGAAAATCATGCCGTCTCGATTGCTGACGGTTATTCACGCGTCACCGAAACGCCATTGCTTGTCATTTTGCATTCCAATGTCGGCCTGATGAATGGCGCTATGGGAATTTACAATGCTTGGTGCGACCGCCGCCCGATGCTAATACTCGGCGCCACAGGCCCTGTTGATGCTCATCAACGCCGACCCTGGATCGATTGGGTCCACACATCTAAAGATCAAGGCGCAATGGTTCGCAATTTCGTAAAATGGGACGACCAGCCCGCCTCAGCTGAGGCGGCCATTGAATCAATTTTACGCGCCAATCAGATCACACGCACAGCGCCGCAAGCGCCGGTCTATATTTGCCTCGATGCCCATATGCAGGAAGCCGCTCTTGATCGCCGCGTCGACATTCCATCCGTCGAGCGCTTCAAGCCACCCGCTCCGATTGGTGTAGATCAACGCACCCTTACCTCCATTGGCGAAGCTCTGCGCAATGCGAAACACCCGCTGCTATTGGCGGGTCGCGTCTCGCGCAGGATGGAAGACTGGAACAAGCGCATCGCCCTGGCTGATGCCTATGGACTGACGGTTCTCTCATCGGCCAATAATCCGCCTGCCTTTCCAGTCTCACATCCGCTACATATTCTGCCCCCCGCGGGTGACAAACCGACAAAAGAGGAGAGCGATCTGATTACTCAAAGCGATTTGATCCTGTCTCTCGATTGGCTTGATCTTGCGGGTTTCCTGCGAGCTCGAGGCGCAGGTTCGCAAACGCAAACACCGACAACCGCGAAGATAATTCATTGCTCGCTTGACGGTCTGCTGGCAAATGGCTGGAGCATGGATCACCAAGCCTTGGCCGCCATCGACATTGCCGTCACAGCGCACCCGGATGCACTTGTAAGGGATCTTATGGAGATCGCACCAAAGTCAACAAAACCCACTACCAATCAAGCACATTGGCAGGCATCACTGACAGCACCTAGAGCCAGCAAGCGCTTCGACCTCTTGCAACTGGCGGCGGGCGTCACGACCTGGAGCGAAAAGAAGAATGACGTTTCGTTTGCTCGCCTGCCGATTGGTTGGCCAACCAAAGCCTGCCTGTTCAACCATCCGCTTGATTTTCTGGGTAAAGATGGTGGCGGAACCGTAGGCACAGGACCCGCACATACGGTTGGTGTAGCGCTAGCGCTGAAAGGCAGCAAACGCTCTGTTGTTGGAATTATTGGTGATGGTGATTTCCTGATGGGCATGAATGCTCTTTGGACGGCATCAAATCAGGATTTATCGATGTTGCTCATCATCGCCAACAACCAGTCCTACTATAACGACGAAGTACATCAGGAACGTGTGGCTATCGAGCGTGGTCGCCCAGTTGAAAACAAGGGCATTGGGCAAAAACTCGAAAATCCTGCAGTGGATCTCAATGCCATTGCTGCTGCACAAGGCTTTGAGACTGCACCTACCGTCCACAGCCTTGAAGAATTGGAAGCAGCCTTGCTGCAAGCAAGCAAAGTGCTCGACAACGGTGGACGCTATTTCATCAACGCGCGGATTGCACCGGGCTACGCGAGCTAAAGTCAGATCAAAAAACAACGATCAGGGGTGAGCGCCATGCAGAAATACTTTTGTTTGATCACCGTCTCAATGAGTTTGAACATTGCGCTCGCAACAGGCTCTGCTTTTGCAGCAGATGCAGAAGCTTGGCCCAGCAAAAGAGTTTCGGTTGTCGTTGGTTATGCTAGTGGAGGATTTGCCGACAATGTCGCGCGCGTTGTTGGACGTAAGCTTGGTGAAACATGGAACCAGCCTGTCGTCATCCAAAACATGGCGGGAGCTGGCGGTAACATTGCCGCCCGCTCCGTTGCTGCCGCGTCCGCTGATGGCTATACGCTACTGGCGACAACAACCTCACTGGCGATCAATGACACACTCTATCGCGACAAAGGTTTTCGCACCGATGGTCTAACGGCTGTGGCCATTCCTGTCGAGGCACCAGAGTTATTGGTCGCCAATCCAAAGTCAGGAATCAAATCTTTTGCTGATTTGCTGACCAAAGCTAAAACCGAGCAGATTTATCTCGGCAGCTCCGGCATCGGCAGCGGCTCACATATTTCTGCCGAATATGCGCTGCGGATTATGGCCAAAGTGAATGTGAAACACATTCCCTTTTCAGGCGGAAATCCGGCTATGTTGGCTCTGATGACAGGCGAGATCACCGTTCTGGCGAGCACAGCGACAGCTATTCCAGCCATTCAAAGTGGCGAGCTGGTTGGCCTTGGTGTGGGAAGCCTGGACCGCAGCACTATTTTACCGGATGTAAAAACCTATTCAGAAAATGGCCTGAAAGGCTTCACTGCCAGTTCATGGACAGGCCTGTTCGCGCCAGCTGGCACTCCTGATGCAACGCTGAAAACCATCAATGCTGCGGTCAATATAGCGACCCAAGATCCGGGAGTGATCAGCCAACTAAAAAATTTAGGCGTGACGCCGAGCCAAAGGTCACAACCCGACGCTGTCAAATTTTTCCAGGACGAAATTCTAAACTGGCAGAAAATGGTCAAATCAATCGATCTGTCGGCTGAATATGGCCTGCCCCCTGAAAAGTGATCCTCCCTGATGTATGGCTTATGAGCCTTGAGGAGGAATGGGAATGGCTAGGAAAAGGCATAAGGCGGAAGAGATTGTCGCCAAACTTCGGCAGGTTGAAGCTCTGACAGCACAAGGGCGGCCATTTACAGAGGCTAGAAGGCCGATAAGCGTAACGGCAGTTACCTATTATCGCTGGCGGTCGGAATATAATGATCGAAAAGGCGATAAGGTTAAGCGCCTTAAAGAGCTCGAGGCAGAGAAGAATTTCTTTCGCCGAGCAGTCTCAGATCTCACCATTAAGACGCGGATTTTAAAAGAGGCCGCAGGAAAGAGCTTCTAAGCCCCGCACGACGCCTTGCGTGCGTCGAGCTTCCACTTGACAAGCGTGGCATCCCTAAGCGGCTTGGTTGCTGCATTAAGGAGCATTTCCAACTTAACCAAACTATTGAGATTTTCCAAGCCACCTCCATTTCATCATCCAAGCCGTCTTATAATTCAACCCTCTAACGGAAATATAAGAAGCCAAAAGTCAGGTTCCGGAAATGAATAAGATTCCCCTCGCATTCTTATGGTTGCTTGGATTGACAGCCCAATCCCTGCCGGCGGGTGACCCGCGCCTGTGTGACATGCAGGCGCGTGACTACGCCAATATCATGGCGCCGCGGACCGGCGCGCCCGCACTGAAACAGCCGCCCGGGCTTCCAACCCCCAACCAGCGCGAAAGCCGGCCAGAAACCATGCGTATGGCGCCCAACGGTGAGGCCTATAGGCGGGCCTATGACGCCTGCATGGGGCAGGGATGAAACACTAAGGGCACCAGAATCTATTTTTTCTGATCAAATTGTCTAGAGTTCCGCCTCCAGCCCCGCTTATGTTAGCTAAAGCATAACCAATTGCAGCCGTTTATAGACGGGAAGGCTTCCCCGCTTAATCAGGCGGATAGCTTCTGTCTGGCCAGAGCCAGGCATGTGTTGCGTTTCGGGTTCCTTGCGTCATGGCTCATCCGCTTGTCGGTAAATACGAATCGACCGACCTCACGGCGCTGGCGCCAGAGGACCGCGCCTTCGCGCGCACCGAGATCAAGGATGTACTATCTGGCAAGGGCAAGGGAAAGCTGAGCCCTGAAGACCGGGTCATTCTCCTGCGTCTTTGGATGGAAACTTTCGAGCGTCCGTCCCAACCCGCAACTGCCACTGAAATCGCCAATGGGCCAGCCCCATCCCTGCCGAAGGCAAAGGCGGCCCCTAAGCAGGCCAGACGCATTCCCAGCCTGTCAATGCCGAAATTCACGGCGATCCGCGCCATCTTCAGCGCACTTGCCATTTTACGACTTTCTGACCTCGCCTTTCTCTGCTGCTGCATCGGCATATCAGCCGCTGTGATTTCAGCAGGTGCCCACTCAATGCGCGAATCGCTTCGCATCGAAGATGTGAAGCGCGACGCGGAAGCGGTTGTCGCCTGGATCAAGGAAAATGGCGGCGATAAACGCGCGGAAGAAAGTTTCCAGCCTGCGGTCTGCAACAAGGCCAGTACGGATACATGGAAAGGATGCATTGCAGCCTTGAGCGCGGACGGCGGACCATTTGTAGACAAGAAGAGCCGCTTTGATCCCTCACGTGATTTCTTTACTGTAAAATGCGACATGAGCAATCCCGACTCAGTCGGGACGATCATCCTTGAAAAAGGCGCTGTTCCGCTTGGTGGCTCCTCTATTGCCTACACCGCCCTTGATGGATCGGAAGGCCTCACCAAAGACTTGATGCTGCGCGTCATTGTCTGCGGCCGCGGCTTTCACCTGATCAAAGTCGCCACCGATTTGACCTTCTGAAGGATGTGACGAAATGAGCACCCCGACGAAGGATCCCGCGACAGACGCACCCGGAGCTGCCCCCGCTGCGGCAAAAAATGCTTCTGTCAAAGCGAAAGCGCCTGCCCGCAAACCATTTCGCCGCATCATCTATGATTGGCTTTACAAGCCAGAAAACGGTGTGCCAACCAATAAGAATTTCGAGAATTGGTTGTCGGCTCTGATCATCGCGAATATCGCAAGCATGATCCTCGAAACGATTCCCTCACTCGCTCCTTATGAGCACTTGCTTCGTTATTTCGAGTTATTCTCGATCTTCATTTTTACCGGTGAATATCTGATTCGCCTCTTGATCGCGCCGGAAGATCCGGATTTCAAGGAAGCGACAAGCCCACGGCTGAAATATCTTTTCTCATTCTTTGCAATCATCGACGCCCTTGTGATCGTACCCTTCTATTTGGGGTCTCTAGGGACATTCGATCTGCGCTTTCTGCGTATTTTGCGTCTTCTGAAATTGCTGCGCATCCTGTTGCCTGCATTTGAAGAGTTCCGTAAACTCAATGAGGGTAGAACCTTCCGCCAACGCATCCACGCGCTTGTCTTTCCAAGCCCTTATGGGGGACAGATCCACAATATTTACGACCTCTTCATTGTCTTTTGGGTGCTAATCTCGGTTCTGGCTGTCATTCTGGAATCGGTCGATTCAATCTATTATAATGTAGCCGTCGAATTCGTCGTCCTTGATGCCGTCGCAGTGCTCGTCTTCTCTTTCGAATATTTGATGCGCGCCTATTCCTGCGTGGAGGAACCGCGATTCAAGAGGCTGATCGTCGGTCGCCTGAGTTATCTTACAAAGCCTGGGGCGATTATCGACTTTCTCGCGATAAGCCCCTTCTTTTTAGAATATTTTCTGCATCACCTCGTAGACTTGCGTTTCCTGCGGTCGTTCCGCTTGATGCGCTTGTTCAAGCTCGCCCGCTATACAGGATCAACCGGTACGCTCTTCACTATCATCCGCCGTGAGGCGCCGGTTCTGGCAACCTCCGCCTTCACGCTTATGCTCCTTGTCGTCTTGGTGGCGAGCCTTGGCTACCTGTTTGAGCATGAAGCCCAGCCTGAGAAATTCGAAAACATTCCAACAGCGATCTATTGGGCTGTGATCACTCTCGCCTCGGTCGGCTACGGCGATATCTCGCCCATCACACCGATGGGTCGTTTTATGACCACTCTCATGGCACTCATCGGCTTGGGCCTCTTTGCTATCCCTGCCTCAATTCTCTCATCCGCATTTACGCAAGAGCTGCAGTCACAACGTCAGGCAGTCGAAAATCAACTATTTGAAATGCTGGATGACGGAGTTCTCTCGCCGGAAGAAGAAGTAGAAGCTCGCAAGCTTGCGCGCAAAATGAATTTGTCAGACGAGCAGATGGATATTCTGATCGAAAAAGCCAAGCGCGAGACCGAAGAGCGGGCGCGCAATGATATTTTCATTCCTGTCGACTATCTCGCGGAACATTCCAGTATTGCGGCGGCACAATTCCGGGTCCTGTTCGAACAGCTCAAACGCATCGCGCATCTGCCAAATGCTTCCGATGTTTCGCAACATCTCTTCTCCGGCCATAACATGGGCGAGGTAGAGCGCGATCTTTGGAACAGGCTTCACCAGGGCGAAAAGAAACCGCCAGCGAAACCCGCACAGGCAAAGAGCAAGAAAAAACCGCCTGAGCCCAAGCCATCCACGAGCTGATCGGCGCGATCAGTTAGGCACTGATCCGTGTCTAATTCCGACAGGTGTCCTCGACGACGCTGCCGTTGCCATAAAAATAGCGAACCCATTTTTTCTGGCGCCCAAAAAAAGCGACGCCATCACGATCACCATAATGAACGCGCACGGATGCCCAGACCAAAGCGCCGTCTTCATCTACCTGGCTTCGTTTGATGGTCCATGGCGGAGCAAATTGGGGATTTGAATTGCTCAGAGCATTCCGCGTGCTGTCGAACACAACCAGATAGACGCCCTGCTCGCCGCGGCAGGTCATGCGAAATTCTTCCGCATGCGCACTTGCGCATGCGACCACCAGCATCGCCGCCGAAAAAAAGAAGGGTCTCACTGGGCTGTCCAAACAAATCGCATGGGAAACACTTTGCTGTTTCGCCTGCACCCCGTCAATCCTGAGAGTGTCAAAGGCCTACACTCATCCGTGACATGCCCCACATGCCGTGGCGGTCATGGGAAAATGACAAGCGCTATACTTGCCTGATTTAGCTAAAAGATCGATTTGAATAAGCATCTACTGAAATTGGATTATGCCTCAAAGGCGAAATTATTGTTAAGTCATTCACAATTGCGATGATCTCGATCCAGATGGCATTGAGGCCAGCACGGGCTTGAGGAGGAACATAAATGTTGGGTTGCAGGATTGCCATTATCGGCGGTGGGCTCGCGGGCCTGGCGGCTGCCAACGCCCTTCGTACCCATGGAATTCAGGCCGAAGTTTTTGAGGCGGCCTCGGAATTGGGCGAAATCGGCGCCTCGGTCAATTGCAGCCCGCAGGCAGTGAAGGCTCTACATGCCGTGGGCGTTGGCCCTCAAGTGGATGCCATTGGCCATAAATCGCCGGGCCCCGTCACGCGCAATATGATCACGGGCGAGTTCCTCGAATATAGCAATCGCTTCGAGCTCGCTGGGCGCTATGGCATGCCCTATTATTGCTTCCACCGCGCTGATCTCATCGATGCGCTCGCCGAGCCACTCGACCGAAGCCACATTCATCTTGGCCACCGCCTGCAAAAAGCGGATGTGCATAAGGATGGGGTCACTCTGCATTTCACCAATGGCAAGTCGGTAGATGCAGACTTTGTGATCGCTGCTGATGGCGTGAAATCAGTGATGCGCCAAACACTCTATGGCAATGACAACCCGACCTTTACCGGACAAATGGTCTGGCGCGCGCTTCTCAAGGCAGAAGATGTTCCTGCCGAATGCCTTGAACCGCATGGCCATGTGCAATGGGTCGGCCCCGGCCGCCATTTGATTGCCTATTACATTCGCCAGAACCGGCTCGTGAATGTCGTCTCGCAAGTCGATAGCGATGTGTGGGAAGAAGAAGGCTGGGCGATCAAGGGCGATCCTGATCTGATGCGCGCCAGCTACCCCAATGCTGAGCCGCGTCTCGTGAAACTGCTCGAAACCGTCAAAGAATGTTCCAAATGGGGCCTGTTTACGCGCCCCATCACCAACAATTGGGGCTTTGGCCGCATTCAGCTGATTGGCGATGCCGCTCATGCCATGGTGCCGAGTGTCGGCCAAGGGGCATGCATGGCATTTGAGGATTCCTACATTCTCGGTCGCTGGATGGAAAAATGCGCTGATCCCGTCGAAGCCTTTGAAAATTTCCGCAAGGTGCGGATTCCTCGCGTTCACGGCGTGCAGAACCTCTCAAACTCGGCCAACAAATTTAAGCATATGGCCGATCAGGACAAGCAGAAGAAAGAAATCAAATCTGGCAATGGCACACATGGCAAGATTGACTGGGTCTGGGGCTTTGAACCAGCACAGGATTGGGACAAAGTGCCCACCAATGTGCCAGCGGCCTATGCCACTCCTGCCTGACATCACGCATCAGCAAAAAGAATGGGCCGGGATTTCTCCCGGCCCATTTTTTGTGCCTGCAGCGCAGACTTATTCGGAAACGCGCTTCACTTCTTCATAGAAGCTCTTCGGCTTCTTCGACAACCCGACCATCGTCGCCTGGATATCATCCGCAGAGACAGGGCTGATCGACATGCCGATCTTTTCGGCCTCAACAAGGAAATCTTTGTCTTTCAGCGTTTCTGGCAAAGCCTTGCGCAGAGCTGCCAACCGATCAGCTGGGACGCCGGCGGGGGCTGCAATCGGGCGACCAATCGCCAGATCCTTGAAGAAGAATTCCAGCATGTCCTTGGTCTTCTGATCCTTGGCATAATCAAAGACACTCGGCATTTTTCCGAACTCTTCTGTCGTTGAGCGGCCCATCTGGATGATCAGATTGATCTTCTTCGACTTGTAGGCTTCCGACAGATTGGTGCGTAGAATCATTTCTGATACGCCGCATACGCCAGACACTTCGCCGCCTTCCATCGCCAAGCGAATGGCGGGCATGCCGGGATAACCGGACACGAGTTTCATCTTCGCGCCCAGCAGATTTTTGATCACCGCACTGAAACGGAAAATGTCTGTCGCGGGCGCACTCGAGCCGAAAGTAACTTCCTTCTGGATGAGCTGATCGAAATTTTTCACGCCATTGGCGTCACCCTGCAACATGCAGAATTGGCGATCCTGCGACATGCTGCCGATCCATGACAATTTGGTCGGGTCAAACATGGCGGCCGTATTGCCCAGATAGGGTTCAATTGCCGCTTGCGATGTGAACATGGAAATCACCGTGCCGTCGGCAGGCGCCTTGAACAGATGATTGGCGGCAAGCAACGTGCCAGCACCTGGCATATTGGACATCATGGTCTGCGGATTGCCCGGCAGATATTTGCCGATATAGCGACCGAGCAAGCGCAACTGAATGTCATTCTCGCCATTGGGCGTGAAGCCCGAGACGAGCGTCAGCGTCTTGCCTTTGTAGAAATCCGAAACAGCATCAGCCTGAGCTGCAGTGGCTGAGAGCAAGGCGGCTGCAGCAACCGCCAAAGTTTTCACGAACATGCGCATGGACGCGCTCCTCTTGTTTGAATGGTCAACCAAGCCTTGTGGCTCAGCGCTTTTCTTGTGTTTGGGTCAGGCCAAATTGCGAGCGATCAATGGCGGCCTTGGCGGCGGGATCGAGCGTCTTCTGGCGGAAATGTTCCCATGGGCGATTGATATCGAATTCATCTTCCGTGAACAGCTCAGGCGTGTTCATGGTTTTGACATTCTTGGACAGATAGAGCGCCTGCGTCTGCATTTTCGCATTGATGTCGATATAAACGGCAAAGACCACCGCCTGTTTGATCGACTTGCCAACGACCGTCTCACCATGTCCGCGCATCAGCGCGACGGGATTGGGGCCAAGCGTCTTGGCAAGCGCAGCACCACGCTTGCTATCGGTGATCTGCATGCCGCGCCCACCAGGCTCACGCGCATCGCGGATTTCAAAGGTGGGGGATTCCAGCGGCAAGAAACCTGCTTGCGCCACAACCGGCTTGAGCTTGATCGGCGTCAGGCTGAGCGGAATCACGCCCATGGAATGAGAATGAATGACCGACTTCACATCCGGCCGCGCCTTGTAAATTTCACCGTGAATATAGCGCTCGCCATTGACGCGCCGCCCCTTGGGATCAATCGGCTGGCTGTCAGACACGCGCACTTCAAGAATATCAGCTTTGGTGACCAGCGCGGGCGGCATGGCTTGCGGCATCAGAAAAATATTTGGATCCTTGTTGGACCGCGCCGTGACATGGCCGAAGGAATCGAGAATGCCTTCATTGACCAGAATTTTGTAGGCCGTGACGATATCCTCTTTCAAGGCGTCATCGGGATCCGACGGTGTCTGCGCAACCGCACTGCTTGCGAGGCCGATACAAAGCGCAAGCGCCATAAATCTCTTCGACATGACGTCCCCCCTTTTATTTTATGGGCAAATTAGACGCGGCTTCGCGCTGCAGCGCAATGGATGCGGGAGGGAATTGAATGAGTGCAACCACAATTGGATTGGCGAGACGGTCCCCCGACGATCAGGCTGGTCGGAAAGTCTCAACATATGGGAGAAACGCCATGTTGCGCCGTCATCTGGCAACCTGTCTTGCCACTGCACTGATCGCTTTTTCCGTCCCGGCTTTGGCTCAAACCACGCCCGCTCCCCTTGTCAAAGAAGCCAAGGTCGCCGCGCCCAAGCGCATTCTCTTCATCGGCAACAGCCTGATGTATTACAGCGGCGGCCTGCAGACGCATCTGCACCGCATGGCTGGCGCAGGCAGCCCGCCGATCGACCTCAAGGATGGCTACAAGTCTGTTCACATCACCGGGGCCAATCTCACCAACTACCCGATCGATTTTCTGGTGAAGCCAGGCAATGTTGGCGTGAAAGAGCCCTTTGAGCTGGTCGTCTTTGCTTCAAACTCGCTCGATGCGAGCTCAGAACAAGGCAAAACGACTTACCTCCAGAAAACCGCCGAATGGGTGAAAATCATCCGCGCGGTTGGCGCTGAACCGGTGCTCTATTGGTTGCCTGCAACAGTCAAGCCACACCCGCTGGCTGGCAGCGACCTGGGCGCCAAGACCGAAGAGATGATGCTGAAGGCAGCCAATGAAAATAATGTTCTGGTGGTGCCTGTGGCCCTCGCGTTCCGCGAAGCCTATCGCCAGCGCCCGGACATCAAATTGCAAGTCTATGATGGCAACCATCCGACAGTTGCTGGACAATATCTGGCAGCAGCGACCGCCTATGCCACGTTCTACAAGCAGTCTCCCGTTGGAAACCCCTATGATTATTTCGGCGCGCTTGATGCCGACACGAAAGCCTTCGTGCAGAAGATTGCCAATGACACTGTGAAAAGCTTCTTCGGGCGCTGAACCGCGCCCTTTTCACGGACTACCCAAAAGCTCCTTCGCCAGGTCAATCACATCTGGTGGCGAATTGATAATCTCGCGGGCGATGCGATCCAGCGTCGCCCCATCGGTTGGCTCGATTTCCATCTTCAATTTGACGGCTTCCTGCAAGAAAGCCTTGTCGGTCATCGTGGCGTCAAAAGCCTTGCGTAAAATTGCGACACGTTCACTCGGCGTGCCCGGGGGCACAAAAAAGGCGCGCGCAAATTGACCAGAGGCTGAAATCAGTCGGACCGCTGCTTTTTCTTTCTCGCCTTGTGCAAGCTCGAGCAAAGTTGGTACGTCAGGCAAAGTGGGATCACGCGTCAAACCATCGACAACAAGAACCTTGAACGACTTGTTCTCAATATATTGGGGCGCGGAAATAACGACGCTGATCCAATTGGCGCCGCGGCCATGAATCTCACCACGCTCCATGGCCAGATTGAGATCCGCCGTTCCGTTATAGCCTAAGACAATCTTGTATTTTGTACCCAATAATTGGTTGAGCGTGGCTGGCACCGTATAGGTCGGCGAATTGCGCCCTGTCGCCCCAATGATTGTTTCAACTTTCTTGGCCTCTTCCAAAGTCTGAGACGGCGCATTGCGCCAGACGCCGAGCATATTGCGCAGCGGCGCCATATTGCCGATCCAATGCCATTTGGTGACATCATAACGGCCCTTCACATCCGCCTCTGTGATTTGGCTTGTCACATTCGTTTGCTGAACAATCCCGATGGTGAGGCCATCTTTGGCAACTGAATGTTCCATTTGCACAGCAGTGGCCACGCCACCGCCAACACCGCCGGCAATTTTGACGACCATGCCAGGTTGCCCCGGAATGAAACGAGGCATGTGATTGGCGAGTGTGCGCGCATAAACATCATAAGAACCGCCAGCGCCCGCGCCGACCAGAACAGAGATGCTCTTGCCCGCATAAAAATCCTCCGCCGCAACGGGTGCTGCGAAGGCCATTGCTGCAACGCCCAGAAGGAAAGAAAGCCTCTTTGACATGTCGTCTCCTCCTCGTTGGCGCGATCAGTTAAAGCGCTTACACCAATCAATGACGATTCTGTTGAACCCGTCCGGATCTTCAATATTGGGCAGATGGCGCGCTTTGGGAATGGCGAGGAATTCCCCTCGCTGTACCGTCTGCGCGATCATCCGGTTCTCTTCCGGATTGGCGCCTGGATCGTCTTCACCACACAACACATAGGTCGGTGCTGAAATTTTGGCGAGCTGATCCGTCCATTTGAAATTCTGGATCGCTGCCGCACAACCGATATAGCCCGACGGTGTACACGAAGCGACCGTCTCACGAATCTGCTTCCAGCGACCCGGATTGCGCGCCTTGAACTCTGGCGAGAGCCAACGCCCCAGCGTGGTGTCAGCGATTGGTTCCAGTGAATTGTCGCGGCGAATATGGATGATGCGATCACCCCAGCGCTTCTGTGCGTCTGCTGGCGACTGACTTTGCGTATCACATAGGACAAGCGAGCGTAGCCGCTCGGGATGATTGATCCCGAGGCCTTGCCCGATCATGCCACCAATCGACAGGCCACAGAAATGGACCTTCTCGATTTCCAACCGGTCCATAACTTCGACCGCGTCATTGACGAGATCATCCATCAGATAAAGACCGGGCGCTGCATCACTCCCGCCATGACCACGCAAATCCACCCGCAGCACACGGAAACCGGCGGCTGTAAAAGCAGCCACCTGTTCCGCCCACATACCCATGTCCGAGGCGAGCGCGTGACCAAAATAAACGACCGGCGCTTTTTCATCACCAACCAGATCATAGGCGATGCGCAAGCCATTTGCTTTTCTGTAAAGCATGTCGCGCCCCTTAGGCTTGATGCGCCCGAACCGGCACATCCATGCGGCCGATCAGCGGGCTTTCGAGCGTGATGACATCACCCGGCTTGACTGGCCCCACGCCCGAGCATGTGCCCGTGTAAATCACATCGCCCGGATAGAGCGTGTAGAATGACGTGGCAAATTCGATCAGACGACGCACATCGTAGATCAGATAAGCGGAATTTGTTTTCTGGCGTGTCTCGCCATTCACTTTCAGCTCCAGTGGCACATCGGTGGGATCTGGCACTTCATCGGCTGTCACCATCCACGGGCCAAGCACCGCATAACCATCCGGAGACTTGCGGAAAGAACGATCTTCCGGACCACGAATGGTCATGTCGAGCCCGAGTGAATAGCCGGCGACGTAATTCAACGCATCTTCTTGGGTTACATTCGTGCATTGCTTGCCGATAACGACCACGAGCTCAAGCTCATGATCGGTGCGGCGCTCCGGGAAACGCACAGGCACACCAGCAGCGGGGCCCACCAAAGAGGTTGGCGCCTTCAAAAAGAGTCCATCGGTGCCGATCTTGGCGGTATGTTTCGAGCCGCCGGCCTGACGTGCCGCTTCCATCTCAATAATATGATCCTGATAGTTCGTCGGTGCAGCAACGATCTTGGGCACGCGCGCAACAGGCGAGAGCAGCTTCACGCTCGACACATCAACGCCCGGCACTTTTTTCGCAGCTTCAGCCAGACGATCCTTGATCTGCGGCAGCGCCGCGATCACAGCATCATACATAGCCGTGTAGGGCGCCTTGGCGCGCACCTCAGTCTGGATCTCTGTGACATCATGAATTTTGTCGCCAATGACAACACCGAGGCGATCATCTCCGAAACGGCAAATACGCATAGTCTTAGTCCTTTCGTGATCTTGGGCTCAGGCCTGGAGGGCCTTAGAAATATCTTGTGCGCTCGACAAGCGCTCAGCATTCATGACGAGATCAATGATCTTGTCGGTTTTTTCACGTGAGAATTGGGTTTCCGCGAGCTTGTGGAACTTGGCGATCACATCCGCTTCAGTGGCGAATTTATGCTCACTGCCGCGCGGTGATTCGACGGTTTCTTCCTGCACATCGCCATTCTTGAAACGGATTTCGACGCGCACCTTGTGACGGAAGCGCGAGCCAAGCGCCGTGATGGCGGGATCTTCCACCACATCAACGATCTTCGACACTTCCATGCGCTGCGGATCAGCAACCTTGTCTTCTGTGAACTGCGCCACGAAGGCATCACCTTCAATCAGATAAGTGGCGATGCAATAGGGCAGGTTGAGCTGGGCCGAGGTGAGACCCTGTGGCTTGTAGGGCCAGCCGACATGATCAGCCGTGACGCGTGAGCCATGCACGATGATTTTTTCAATGTCATTCAGCGTGAAGGGGCGGCGCGCCTGAATCTCGCGGATACCATCGAGTGTCGTATGGTTTGAGCCCACGCAGGAATAGAATTTCAGCGCGATCTGCATCGTCTCGAAACGTTCACCCAGACCATCGGAAAGAGCGGCGAGATTGAAGCGGTCGGTCGAGCGCGAGAACGTCGTGCAGAAGCCGCCATATTCGCTCTCCAGCACGTCTTGAATGCCGGTGAAGCCCTTCTTGGCCAAGAGCGCGCCGTAATAACCCGATTGCGCCGAGCGTCCCGCATGCATGCGCTTGACCATCGAACCATATTGCGCGGCCATCAGGCCCGCAGCCTGCGTGCCACCAATCCCCAAAGCATTCACGGTCTGGCCGACATCAAGCCGCATGGCGCGTGCTGAACCAGCAGCAGCTGAGAAGACGCCCAAGGTGGCGCCTGAGTGCCAGCCTTGGCCGATATGTTCTTGCCCCATGCAAATGCCCACACGCGGGCCAATTTCATAGCCAGCAACGGTTGAGGCCAAAAAGTCCTTGCCGGAAATCGATGCGTCTTTTTCTAGAACTGCCAGAACGCCAGGCAGGGTTACCGCGCCCACATGCAACACGCCAACGCGATGCACATCGTCCAGCTCAAAGCTCTGCACCAGCGAGCCGTTGATGAGAACAGCATGGGGAGAGGAAAGCTTGTCCTTTGTGCCCCAGACGGAAGAATCAGCTGTCTTGTCCACTTCCCCCAATGTCTCGCGCAGAATGCGGCTCCAAGGGAGATTGATGCCGTAAATAGCGCAGCCCAGCGAATCCAGCGTCAGCAATTTGATCCGCTTCAACACGTCGGCGGGAATGCGTTCGAAGGTGAAGCCACTGACAAATTCAGCAATGGCATGTGTATGGGGATTTTCGCCGTTATGAGACTTGGCCATGGTTTTTCCTTTTTCTTGTTTCAGCAGAGCCAGTCTATCTGGCGTTCATTTTCGATGGACAGAAGGCGGGTGAACAAAGCTGCGCTGTCGCCTTCATAATCGCGTGTCATAATATCAAAGCGCTCGCGCAATTGGCGCGCATCCAGCGGCATGCCCGGCGTTCCGGGAAATTCCGCTACCTCCATGTCGAGGACGCGACCATCTTCCAGTGTGAGCACACTGCGTGTCATCCAGTCTGAATGGCTTTCGCGGCCATCGCTAACAACATCAATCTTGCTAGCCAACGCGCGGACCTGTGGGTCGCTGAGTTTTGAGGGATCAAAACTTGCTGGATCAGCAGCACTGCCCGTCAAGGCGCAGGCCAGCGAGAAGGGGATCGAATAATTGGCAAGGGCAGGATCCGTGGGCGCCTGATTGCCATTGAGTTCAGCCATACGGCTCGTGCCATGCACGACAATATGCTTCACCTGTTCCGGCTTCAATCCAATCTCGCGCTGCCAGCATTCGGCAGCATAGATCGCTGTATGCGCCGTGATATGACAAGGATAGCGCTTCAGGCAGATTTTCAGCGTCTCGTAATCACGGCCCAAACCACCCGTCAGTTTTTCAAGATCTTGCTTGCCGCAGAAGGTGGCTAGAAAACCGCGCTTGCCTTCGAGCACCTGATGAGGGCCCTCATAACCCCGCTCTGCCATTTGCGCGGCAAAGATTCCATTTTGCGCCGCGCGACCAATATGCAGGCGCTTCACCATCGCACCCTGCCCTTCATACGCAAATTGCATGATGCCAGCCGACATGGATGCTGCCAATCCAAAAGCGGAATTCATACGAGACGCATCCAGCCCGTAAATCTTGCCTGCGGCAGCGGCTGCTCCAAACGGCCCCGTCAATCCCGGCGCGTGGAACCCGCGCGGCTCAGCGGAATGGAGGGTCGCGGCACCAATGCGCATCATCACCTCAAAGCCCGCGATAATGGCTTCCAGCAAAGCACGCCCACTTGCACAACGCTCCTGTGCAGCTGCTAGTGCTGCTGCAATGACAATGGCGCCGGGATGAACGCCAGCACCAGGCTTGCGCAAGGAATCCAGTTCCAATGCATGCGCAAGCAAGCCGTTGGCAAATGCAGCTTGCTCGGCCGAAAGCATCGCGCCCGGGACCCCGATCAGACGACAAGGGCCTACCGCCTGGCGCACCTGCGCGATAGCCATTTTCCCCCACGGCGTTTTGCGGCCGCGCACAGCAATGGCAAATGTATCGATAAGACATTCACGCGCTCGCGCAACCACGTCGGCAGGAACCATGTCGATGGAAAAGCTCGACGCAAATTCGGCAAGGACAGAACTTGGACCCATCATAAACTTTCAACCAATCTTCAAAACGATTTCATTGCCCTCACGCATGAGCCTTGTGCCCATATCGCGCGAACGGTTTTCGAGATCTTTGAATTCCTCTTCCTCATGCGAGAGGTCGCAGACATAGGTCTCATTATCATGATTATGACGCGCGAATTCGAAGCTCGCGCGCTCAACTCCACCCGCACCAAATTGCACTTTGGCCAACATGCCGATCCAGTCACCATGCGTGACGCCACCATGCCCAGTGTGGAAGGAGAAAGAACCCAGCCCGTAATAAATGGGCTTGCCCTTATAGACTTCGACGCCAAGTGAATAATGCGGCCCATGTCCGATCACGACATCTGCGCCCGCATCAACAGCCGCATGCGCGATTTCTTTCATATAATCCAGCACTTCCTTGTGCAGGCCCCAATGGAAAGAGCAGACAACGATATCTGCCTGTTTACGAGCCTCTGCGAGATCGGCCTGGAATTTTTCGAGATAGGCCTTGTCCGCCCAGGTCAAAATATAGGGCGGAATACCCGGTCGGTTCATCGGCGGAATTTCGCGCTTCATCTTGTACATCGGCACTTGATAGGCCGTATGTCCGCGAATGACGGCAATGCCTGCTGAATGTTTCGTCGCTTCGTGGTTGGTAGCCCAATAGACGGAACTACGCTGCAAAAAGGCGATTTTCTTGCCGTTGCGCTCGATGAGCGCCGGCGCATGCGCAGCCGCTGCATCAGAACCTGCTCCGGTATGCAGAAATCCTGCGCGATCAAGATGTGCAATCGATTCATTGATCGTCTGTTCGCCATAATTCACATTATTGGCGAGACCCACGACTTCGATGTGAGCCTGTTTCAGCGCGGTTGCGGTCACGTGCGGATCGGAGAAGAAGCCCTCCACGCTGGTTGATCCTTCATTCAGGCGATCTGTGAGGCAGCATTCAAGATTGGAGAAAACCAGATCAGCTTGTTCGAATGTGCCCCGCACTTTGCGAAACGGCACATCCGGATCAGTGACGTTCATCAGATTGACGTCACCAGTCAGCATGAGGGTGAAGGTCATTCTTTTCTTCCTTTTTTAATCAGCAATTTCGTTGAGGCCGGGAACGACGAGCGCGGAAATGGGGATCATTTTTTCCATATCCTTGATCGCCACCATATCTTTCATCATGTTTTCGAGCGGCTTACGGTGAATGACGCTGGTGCGTGCGAAAAATTCAATGCGGCGGAGGAAGTCATAGGAATCGGCCACTTCCTTACGATCGCCTTTTGAGGCTTCGGTCAGAATGTCGATGGATTCTTCGCGGTTCGTGTCATCATAGAACCAAGACACAGCCTCATCTATCGCGGCATTGATCTCTTTTGCTTCTTTCATATTGGCCTTTGCCCAACGCTGCGATACTTGCATACCTGTCTGGGGCAGATCGGGCGCGTAATCGCGCACAAGACCAAGATCATTGAAGCCATTTTTGGTGGCGGTAAAATTAAACGGCGGCACCAGCATTGTGGCGTCGACCGAACCTGATTGCATGGCGGCAAAGCGGGCGCCCGTTGCACCAATCACGATAATATCGACGTCAGAATCTTTTAGCCCTGTGTGAGCCATGACGCGATCAAAATAGATTTTATTGATATCGCGCAAACCGCCCAGGGCTACTTTCTTGCCCTTGAGATCAGAAAGCGACTTGATCGATTTACCGCCGATCATGACGTAGTTGGGAGTTTGCCCCATGATGCGCATAATGGCGACCGGTGCGCCTTTTTCGACAGCATGCAACGGCTCAGCCAGACCATTCAAGGCGATCATATCAATCGAACCAGCCGTCAATTGCTGAACAAGGCCCGGCGCGGTCGGCACGAAGACAATGTCGTGCTTGATACCATGCCGCGAGAAGAGACCCTTCTTCTGCGCAATCAGAAAAGGCCAGAGGCCTGATGTCCAAGACCCGAGGACGCCAGTGATAACCTCTTTCTCAGCCGCAAGAGCCGGCGCAGAGGCCAAGGGCGCTATTGAAAGAGTTAGGGCACACAGAACAGCGACGGTGGATTTTTGGAAAGCCTTCCGAGTGGTCCAAGCCATTGTCATTCTCCTCCCCAAATATATCATCAAGTCAATCTTCGTCACGGGTCTTTAGGACTTTTCGACGAGCACGCTCTCGCGAACGTCTTTTTCAATCAATTGCCAGATGCGATCAACCAAAGCCACGAATTCCGGCCCCCGTTTTGTGGCAATATTGCGCGGGCGCGGCAGATTGATCCGGATGTCTTCTAGAATTCGGCCCGGACGGCGCGCAAAGACCAGAACGCGGTCAGCAAGAAATACGGCCTCATCAATCTGATGCGTGACAAAGAGCACGGTCTTTCGGCCCTCTTCCCAGACACGCTGTAATTCTGTCTGCATGATTTCGCGCGTCTGCGCGTCGAGCGCCGAGAAGGGCTCATCCATCAACAAAACTTTGGGGTCGATTGCCAGAGCGCGCGCGAGATTGACGCGCTGGCGCATACCGCCCGAAAGCTGACGTGGATAATAATTTTCAAAGCCGCCAAGGCCAACAAGATTCAGCAATTGACGCACGCGTTGAGCCTCACTTGGATCCAGCCGTCCGGCCAATTCGAGGCCAACGACCGTGTTCTCCATCACTGTGCGCCATGGCAATAGACTATCTTGCTGAAAGACAAAGCCGCGATCCCGCCCCGGCCCCTCGATTTTCTTATCGGAGAGAAAGACCGCGCCTTCGTCGGTCTGCTCCAGCCCGGCAACCGTCCTCAGAAAGGTTGTCTTCCCGCACCCTGATGGTCCAACCAACGCAACAAATTCTCCATCTTCGACGGTCAGATCGACGTCTGCCAGAACATGCAGGTCGCCAAACCATTTTGATAGTCCCTTTGAAACAAGCTTGGACATTGCAGCTTCAATCCTTGGTCCAGGGAACGAGCCTTGCTTCCAGCAAAGCAAAGGCGCTGTTCATCGCAATGCCGCTCGCTGCAAGAATACTCACTGCAGCAAATAATTCAGGCATGTTGAAACTGTCAGCTGAAGCACCGATGAGGCGACCTAACCCCATGCGCGAACCAAAGAGTTCCGCCACAACAACACCTATCAATCCGCGGCCTATACCCAGCTTCAGGCCAGCTAGGATGAAAGGCGTAGCGGAGGGCAAAGACACTTTGAAAAAAAGCTGAGTAGGCGTGGCACCAAAAGAACGCATCATCTCCAGATAGCGCTCACTGGTAGAACGAATGCCCGCCTCCGTGTTGATGATAACAGCAAATACTACCAACAAAACAACGACAACAATCTTTGACCAGACGCCAATGCCAAGCCAGAGAATAAAGAGCGGCCCAAGTGCAACTGTGGGCGTGGCATAAAAGCCAGAAATCCACGGCTGGAGCCAGTTTTTTGCAAAAGAATTTGTGGCGATCAAGAGTCCTACACAAATACCAATGACTGCAGCTATCGCATAACCTGCGAGAAACTCGACGCCGCTGGTGGCGACGTGGCGCCAAAGCTCACCCGTTTCAAAAAGATGCAGAAGCGCTTTCATCACTTGGTAGGGTGAGGCCAGAAAGAGCGGATTTGCGATGACATAGTCCGAAATCATCTGCCACACAAAAAGTCCGCTCACGACAGAGAGAAGCGAAATCTGCCAAGGGGCAAATCGGGCTCTATGATCCGCAGGCGTTTTGGGTGCAGCACTCATTGCGCATGACCACGCAGGAGTTTCATGGCGTCTTCGTGCCATGAAAGATCATAATAATCTTCCGGCGCGCCGCAGCGGCTTTCGGGTGCAAAGAAACGGCGCAGGGCGAGTGTATTTTCAACTGCTTTTCGATCCATCGCAGCGATGGGGTCGAGGCCGTATTTGGGTACGCGCAAGAGACGCACAGCCTCATCGGCCATTGACGGGTCGATTTTTAATTTGGCTACAGCAAGGTCTGCGCAGGCCGCCTGATGCACGGGGTCGAGCACATAAGCAAGACATTCCACAAAGGCAGCAATATAGCGGATTGTCAGATCGCCATTGTCCCGAAACCAAGAGCGCAAGCCGAAGGCGGAGCCTGCCTGATAGGGGCCGATATAATCGGTCGTGTCACCTAAAGATCGCATGCCAAGGGCTTTGGTCTCCAGCGAATATGGCACATTGAGAACAGCTGACGAGCGGGTGGGATGATCACGCAAAGCTTGTACTCGCAGCTCCCCGCGACCGACCGCAACGACCTCATAATCGCGATCGCGAACCAATCCCTCGTCCGCAAAAATACGATAGGCCTGCAACGCAAAGGCCGTATCAGGCGCATCTACAAAGAGGCGCCCGCCGCGTATATCCTCGACCTTTTCAATATCCGGTGTGACGATCAGCTCATTCATGCCGGGATCGCCGCCCATAATAGCCACGACATCCACACCATCGTCGTCACGCATAGAGACCGCATTGTCGATGGCGACATGCACGATCTGGAAATCGCCATTGGCAATGCCGTCACGCTGGGCGCGAGAAGAATTGGTCGAGACGAGCTCCAGGGCAATGCCCCGGCGCTCGAAGATGCCCTGGGCCAATCCCGCGTGAAAGGGGAGCGCCTTGGCTGTCGGATTACAATTGATGATCAGACGGTCGGCCATATTGCCTCAGCCCCAAATTGCGCGTGTGTGCACTGCACAATGGCGCTGCAGGATAGTTTCGGGAGGCACATCGTGCATGGACTTCATCTTTCCTCCCGCTACTTTCATGATGGACAGCGCCTTTGGTGCCACCTAATTTATTCGACAGGGAGAAGTCTCGCCTTTTCAGGGGCAACAAGCCAATCTGAAACGGACGCGATCTCATAAAATTTCTGCACCGGGCAACAAAAAGAACCGTGTCCTGCCATGAATGACAGAATTCCAAGTTTTCGGCATTTGCGCGTCTTTGACGCAATTGCGAAATGCAAGAATTTCAGCCGCGGCGCGGCGGCTGTTCATCTGTCCCAACCGGCGGCGACGCAGGCCATCATTAATCTCGAAAAATGGGCGACGGCCTCCCTATTTTATCGCAACAAAGGCGGCACTTATCTGACTGAGGAAGGCGCCGTCCTGCAGGAGGCCGTCCAGAAAATGTTTGATCGCGTTGAAAAAACTCTCGCGAGCGAAGTTTTCGACGGAACGAGCGAGAAGGCCCGTTTTGCCTCTTCACGAATCAAATCTTCACATGTGAAAGTGTTGCGTGCGATATCGGAATTTTCATCTCTGGAGCTGGCCGCCAATTGTCTGAAATTGTCACGTCCCGCTGTGCAACGCATCGCGCGTGACTTTGAAATGAGCCTTGGAATCCAGTTGTTCGAGCGCACCCCACGCGGCGTCTACGCCACGCCGATCGGCGCGCGGATCAGCCAATCTTTCCAGCAGGCGACGTTTGAACTTTCGGCTGCGCTTGATGAAATAGCCCTGCTGCAGCAACGTTTTTCGATGCAGCTGTTTATTGGCGCACAGCCTTTGTGCTCGACATCCCTGCTAGCCGCCAGCATTAATGATCTGCTCACTATCTATCCGCAGACGCAGGTTCGCATCATCGAGGGCTCGTATCATTATTTGCTGGATGAACTGCAAAACGGCCGGATCGAACTGATGTTTGGCGCCTTGAAGCGCCCCGACACGATCGACAATGTGCGCGAAGTTCCCCTCTTCAAGGAACCCTATTGTGTCGCCGCCCGTATTGACCACCCCCTGATGAGCAAGCCCAAAGTGACCTTGAAAGATATTGCCAACTGCGATTGGGTTTTGTCCGGACCCAGCACGCAGCGCCGCCGCACTTTCGAGATGATGTTCAAAAACTCGCCGGTGTGCCCTACAACGCAGATCGAGGCGACATCTGTTTCCGTCCAGATTGCCTTTCTGGCCTCCAGCAACAGGCTGGCGCTGCTCACGCCGCTCGAACTCGAATTCGATCCGCATATGGGCAAAATCGGCAAACTGGATTATGACACCGGCATTACTCGGATTCCCGACGGCCTGACGGTGCGGACGGAATGGAAACCAAATATCGTCCAGAGCCGCTTTCTGTCCTGCTTGCGCAGCCGCATCATCGACATGCAGCGCATGCCAGAAGACCTGCCTGCGGATTTGCAGCTCCTGCTGACAGATTGATAGAAGGCCACCCGTCCGATATCAATTTGGAATAGGCTTTCACTTATCGACTTTTCGTCCCGACATCTCGCTTTTCGGGACATCAGCGGCCATGTTAAAAGCTGACGATATAGACGGGCTTCGCCCCAATGGAGGACATCATGACCGAGATCCGCGTCAACGGCCTGCGTGGCGTTGAACTTTCTGTCTTCAACCTGAAGGACACGGCGGATTTCTACGCCAACGCTTGGGGGCTGTCCGAAGTCGCCGCCGCCAATGGCGCAGCCTATCTGCGCGCCGCCGGCAACGAGCACCATGTGCTCACTCTGCATGAGCGCCCGCGCGCTGGCCTTGTGGCCATCAATTTCTCCGCTCCCTCGCGCATTGCCGTTGATGGCTTGCATGCCAAAGCAAAAGCGATGGGCTGCGAGATCGTCAGTGCGCCTGCCGAGCTTTCCGCAATTGCCGGTGGCGGCTATGGCTTTTCGGTGAAGTCACCTGAAGGCCAGACGCTCAACATTTCAGCCGATGTCGTCCAACATGGCGGCGGCGCTTTTCACGATCATTCGCGCCCGATGAAAATGTCACATGCCGTGCTCAATGTTGCCGATGTCGACAAGCAACGCGCTTTCTTCATCGACGTGTTGGGCTTCCGCCTGACCGATTCCACAGCACGAATGGATTTCGTCCGTTGCTCTTCCTACCATCATTCCATCGCACTCGCCCGCGCGCAGGGTGCTGGCCTCAATCACATGGCTTATGAAATCGAAAATTTCGATGGCCTGATGCGTGGTGCTGGCCGCATGAAGAAACATGGCTTCAAGATCGGCTGGGGCGTCGGTCGTCACGGACCGGGCAATAATCTCTTTTCCTATTTCATCGAACCAAACGGTTTCGTCACCGAATATACGGCCGAGGTCGATTATATTGATGAGGCCACGCATATTGTCGGCACGCCCGACTATTGGGCCAAAATTATGAATGGTCCTGACCGCTTCGGTCTGGCAGACCCCTCGCCTGAATTGCGCGATGCCATGGCCGGGAAAATTCTGGAAGAACGCAATAAGGCCTGCGAAGAGATCATCTCACAAAAACTTGCGACCGCTTGATCCTAAGATTAACAGGAAAAGACATGTATCTTCTGGGCGAATCTCATGCGCAGGCGCCAGCAGGCGAGCGCTTCCGTGCCATGATCCGCAAAGGTGAAATTCTCGGCATTCCAGGCACACATAACGGGCTCTGCTCTTTGCAAGCCAAGCGCGCCGGCTTCAAGGCGGTTTATCTCTCGGGCGCTGCAGTTTCAGCCTCCATGGGCTTGCCTGATCTTGGCATTCTCACCATTGAAGACATGGCTTTTTACATCCGCCAGGTCTCGCGCGCCTCGGGATTGCCTGTGCTGGTGGATGGCGACACAGGCTATGGCGAAGCGCTCAATGTCATGAACATGGTGCGCTGCTTTGAGGATGCAGGAGCCGGCGCTGTTCATCTTGAAGACCAGATTTTGCCTAAAAAATGTGGCCATCTCAGTGACAAGAAGCTGGCAAGTCGCGATGATATGGCAGCGAAAGTCGCAGCTGCTGCGCGTGCGCGCCGCCATCTCTTCATCATTGCCCGAACAGATGCAGCCGCCAGCGAAGGTCTCGATGGTGCAGTTGAGCGCGCTAAAGCCTATCTGGCCGCGGGTGCAGATGCGATCTTTCCCGAGGCTTTGACGGATGAGGGCATGTTCCGGGAATTTGCGCGCCGGATCGATGCGCCTCTTCTCGCCAATATGACGGAATTCGGCCGTACCCCGTTTTTCACTGCCGAGCAATTCAAGGAAATGGGCTATCGCATGGTCATATGGCCTGTCAGCTCGCTGCGTGTCTCGGCCAAGGCTTCTGAGTGCCTCTACGCCAATATTCGCGACGCAGGCTCGACCGAGGCGCTTCTGGCGCAGATGCAAACACGCGCTGAGCTTTATGATCTGATCGGCTATCACCATTTCGAGGCCTTGGACCAATCGATTGCAAGATCGATCATTCCCTGAACTGTCGCAAGGCGCGCCACCTTTAGAGACGACAACGCCCAGTCGCCGACTGGGTGTTTTTTATTCATTTTTCTGAGGCATTGCGACATCTCACGCCACTCGTTGCATTGGCAATCTTTTAAAAGGGGGATTAAACTGGATTTCAGGCGTCATCGAAGAACGCCGTCATGGGGAGTGGAAAGCCATGGTCGCGACAAACCGCGATGAAACGCGCATTTACAATAAGAACAAATTCAAGCTTGGCCTGTTTGGTATGAATTGCTCGGGCGGCCTCAGCCTGACGCTCGCACCCGAGCGCTGGGATGCGACTTGGGACAATAATGTTAAAGCGGCGCAGATGGCCGACGAGGCTGGCCTCGAATTTCTGCTGCCCATCGGTCGCTGGCATGGCTATCAAGGCCAGAGCGACACACAAGGCACGACCTTCGAAACTCTCACCTGGGCATGCGGCCTGCTCGCGCTCACCAAAGAGATCACCACATTCGGCACGCTGCATGTGGCCTTCTGCAATCCTGTTTTCTCGGCTAAGCAAATGGTCACGGCAGACCATATCGGCCATGGCCGCTTCGGCCTGAATATTGTCTCGGGCTGGAACCCGGTTGAGTTCGGCATGATGGGCGTCGAGCTCAAAGAGCATGACGACCGGTATGCCTACAGCCAGGAATGGATCGAAATCGTCAAGCGCGTCTGGTCCGAGAGCGAACCATTTGATCACGATGGGCAGATGTTCAAACTGAGGGGTGTGCTCGGAAAGCCCAAGCCCTATTGGGGCTCGCGGCCAATTCTGGTTAGCGCCGGCAACTCAAATGTTGGCCGTGAATTTGCCGCGGGCAACGCTGATTGCCTTTTTACCTCTATCCCCAAACTCGATGATCTGAAGCCAAAAATCGACGGCTTCCGCGCTGCGGCACCTCCCGGCCAGCTGCGCAATATTTTTGCCAGCTGTCACCTGATGGTGCGCAAGACCCGCAAGGAAGCGCAGGATTATCATCATTACGTCGTCTACGAAAAAGGCGATTGGGAAGCAGCTGCCTATGCGGCTGATTTCCGCGGCAATCGCCTCAACACCTGGATGAAAGAACAGACCGATCTGAAAGCGCGTCTCATCAGCGGCGCAGGCTATCCGATGGTGGGATCATATGACGATGCGGTCGAGACATTCCTCAAGCTCCATGAAATGGGGCTCGATGGCCTAGCTTGTGGCATGATCAATTATATCGATGACTTCGCCCATATTCGTGACGAACTCCTTCCCCGCATGGAGCGGGCGGGATTGCGCGAGCCAGTAAAGCGCTAAAAAGACAGCGGCGCCTCAGACAGAGAACTGATGGCGCCGCGTCAACATATGAAAAGTCACGCTGACACAGGTCATCAGCGCAATCCACAGAATGCCCATAGCGGCGAGTTCTGTGACCTGACCATTCTGCCACAATTCAAACAGCGTCACCGCCATCACTTCCGAGCCCGGCCCGACCAGTAAGAGCGGCAGAGACACGGCCTGCACCGAGAGCAGGAAGATCATCAGCCAGGAACTAACGAGCGTGGCGGCCAGAAGCGGCATCAGAATTCGTATAAAAATACGCGCTTTGCTGGCGCCTGAAATGGTTGCCGCCTCTTCCAGATCAGAATGAATCTGCATCGTGCCCGCGAATGCGTAGCGCATGCCATAGGGCAAGTAGCGCACGGATGACGCCAAAATCACCGACAGCAAGGTGCCGTAGAGTGGCAGCGACATATTCACGAAGACATCAAGAAAAGCCACACTGAGAATGATGGCTGGAAAGACAAGCGGCACCGAGGCAATCTGGTCGAGCAACCAAGCACCCGACGCGCGGCGAACGACAAGCCATGCACAAAGCGCCGTAAAGGGCACCACCAAAGTTGCCGTCATCGTTCCCAGCATGAGTGTGTTGAGAATTGAATCTCGGAAAGAGCCCGGCTTCAGCAGAGCTTCGTAGTTTTCCAGTGATAAACGCGAAAAAGCCTCAAGTGAAACACCGCCATAAAACGGCTGGAAGGATGTAAACGCCAACATCAAAACCGGGACGACTGTGACGATAAGAAAAAGCGATACAAGAATTGCGGTTGCACCATACCGCCATGCGCCTAGATCGATCACGCGCGGACGGAAACCTTTTCCCGTGATGGTCTGGTAGCGCTTTGCATTCTTTGACAATTGGCTCTGCCACAGCATGAGCCCCAGAAGAATGACAACAAGGCACACAGAATAAGCGCCGGCCTCACCATAATTGGCAGCCCCTGCCTGTCGTGAACTTTGGTAAATCATCGTCGTGATGACACTGACATTGCCCGCAAGGCCAACCAATGCTGGCACTTCAAATGATTCAAAAGCTTTCACAAAGATCAGGAGCGTCAGGCCAGCCAGAGCCGGCAAAGCCATACGCAGACTGATACGCATAAAAGCCTTTACGGGGCTCGCACCCGACATCATGGCTGCTTCTTCAAAGGACGCATCAGTGGAGCGCAAGACAGCTGACATCAGCAAGAAGGTCAGAGGGACAAATCCCACACCTTCAATCAGCATCATACCCCAGAGCGAATAAACATCGAGCATTTGCGATTTTTGAAAGACAAAACTGAGAAGGTCATTGACCGGGCCTGAACGTCCAAGCAGGAGCAACCACGCCACTGTGTAGAGAATATGTGGGACACCCAAAGAAATGATCGCCGCCAGAAACGCCAGCCTGCGCCCAGGTGCATTGGTCCGCTCAACAATCAGCGCCTGCAGAGTGCCGATGAAAATGGCGATCAGGGCTGACCCGCAGGCATAAATCACCGTGTTAATCAGGCTTGGGAGAAAGAGTTTGCCCTCAACAAGCTTCTGGTAAAATCGCAAGGTAAAAGCGCCTGACGACCCATCCGGCAAGGTCTCATGGAAACTTGCATTCACAAGAAAAAGCGTCGGCGGCACTATTACGAAGAGCAAGATTCCTATCAAGATCAATACGACGGGTGAAATTCGCCATTGATCGAACCATGCGACTGCATGCTGTGCGGGAAGCGCCGTCTTATTCACCTGTGTCGTCACGATAATGCTTCACCTTACCTGAAACGCTCTTCCCAGATTTTCTGGGAGGATTCGTAATAGCGATTGAGTTTTTCTGAGCCGACAAACAATTCCTGCACGCCTGCCTTCTTCGGCACAACGGGCGCTAAAGTTTCCAGCGGAGCAACGTCGGGCCTAACTGGGAAATATTCCGCCTTGGCAAAAATTTCTTGCCCCTCCTTCGAGAGAATGAAATCAGCAAGCAACATAGCTGCATGCGGATGGCGCACGCCCTTGGGCACAACCATCGTCCCTGCCGTAGACGGCACAGGCTCAAGAAGAACAGTATTGACGGGCGCACCCTTGGCTTTGCTGATCAGCGGATGATGCGCGAAAATATTCAGTGCAATGGGAATCTCGCCTGCAATCACGCGATCAACCAGGGTGCGGGCACTGCCTGAACCAAAATTAATGATCTGTTGCTCAGCAAGCTTGCTAAAATATTCCGCTGCCTTTTCCTCGCCGCGAACGATCCGCTGCGTGGTGATGAACAAAGGCGTACCGCTCGATGTATTGATGCGCCAAGCAATCTTGCCCTTCCACTTTGGATCGAGCAGATCGTCATAAGTCTTGGGCACCTGATCGGGCGGAACGAGCTTGGTGTTATAGGCCATGCCAAAATAGCTGATACGCGAGCTGGCCCAATTGCCGCGCGGATCGCGATAGATTTCCGGAAGTTCGTCAGTCGCAGGTGTGGTGAAAGGCACGGTGAGCCCCGATTCCACAGCAAGCTCGCCAACGCCGGTTCCCTCAACCAGATCAGCCACAACATTCTTGGCGCGCACTTCGGCTGAAAGTTTTGCGATAATCTCTTCAGTATCGGCACGCCAATAGGTGAGCTTCACGAATGGGTATTTCTTCATGAAGGCTTCGGCTATCGGACGCAAAGCCTGATTGACGATGGCAGCTGAATAAATCACCACCAGTCCTTCTTTGCGCGCGCCCTCAATCAGAAGACGCTCGCGATCAGCCGAGCGATGAGTGAGAATCGAGAGATCCTGCGCATACGTAGGACCGGCACACAGCAAACTTGCAAAAAGGCCCGCAAGGATAAAATGTGTTTTCCGAGGCGCTTGCATGACAGACCCCTTGATTATCGAACTGCTCATGGGCCGATCCAGCGCGCGCCAGATCCGGGCCCCGTCGTCAAATGTAGGACGCCATTTTCGATCTCGATTCCATCGAAGGGATCATCGAGCAGGCGTGCAAATTCACCCAGCTCGCAGGCATAATCGACGCCAGGCAGCGCACAAGCCAGATGAAGGGCATGAGCTGACAGCAAGCGCGATCCGACAGCTGCGCCCATGCGGTAAGAAACACCCGCCTGTTCACACAGACGCGCCGCCGCAATCGTATTGCGCAAGCCGCCAAGCTTTGGGATTTTGAGCGAGACTGCATCAACTGCCCGTTTGGTGACCAGTTGATAAATCTCGGCCAGAGAACCTGCTGCCTCATCCGCCTCGACCTTCACTGGCACGGTGCGTGTCACGAGTGCAAGGCCTTCGAAATCATCGGCAGAAACGGGCTGTTCGACCAAATCAATGTTGTAGTCAGCCATGCGATTGATCGCGATGATCGCATTTTTGGTCGTATAGGATTGATTGGCGTCGATGGTGAGATGCACATCATCCCCCACTTGTTTGCGAATGGCGGCTACACGCTTCACATCGAGATCAACTTCGCCATGCACCTTGATCTTAAGGTAGCGATAGCCCTCATTGACGAGTTTTTGCGCTTGCGCTGCCATTTCGTCGGGTGTCTTGATCGCCAGAATGCGCAGGATTGGAACCTGATTGCGGACTTGGCCACCGAACAATTGGCACAAAGGTACATTGAGCCGCCGCGCGAGCAATTCATGCAAGGCGCAATCAATTGCAGCCTTGGCTTGCGGCGCGCCCCGCATGGCACGATCCAGCGCGGCCCCAATAGCCTCGATATGACCTCCATCCTTCCCCACAACATGGGGTTTGAAATATGCCAGCTCGGCTTCGAGCGTTGCGGCAATCGCACCCATATGGGGCGTTGCAGACGCGTAGCCGTAACCTTCGTTTCCGGCTTCATCCGCAATGCGCAGAATTGAGCCTTCTGTCACAGGGCTTGCGCCAAGTGCGAATTTCCAACTCGGATCTTCCTTACGCATCACGTTGGGATGCGAGGTAAAGTCGCGGATAATCAAGGCACCCTCCACAAATCACGCTTTTCTAGCGTTTTTTCTATTATTCGACGGACATGTGTAGCTGGCAAGCGGAAGCTTGCTCATGTCACATCACGGTTGCTTGGTCATGACGGCCTGGATCATATCTTCGGAGCTGGCCGTATATTGGTTGAGAGCCTCTGGCGAGACAAATTGCTCCGTCACGCGCGACAAAGCGTCGATGATGGGCATGACATCAGCGCGCGCCGGCACATCGGTTCGGCTTGGGAAGTAGCCTGCCTCCGACAAGATTTGCTGGCCTTCACGCGACAGCACAAAATCAACCATCAGCATGGCGGCGTGGGGGTGACGCGCGCCCTTGGGCACAATCATCGTGCCCACAGTGCTTGCCACAGGATCAAGCAGAACTGTGCTCACCGGCGCACCCTTCGAGGCGCTGATCAGCGGATGATGGGCAAAAATATTAAGCGCCAAACCCAATTCACCTGCAATCACACGATCAACAAGACCACGCGCGCTCGCACCACTGAGCGAAATGACATTCTGGCTTGAAAGTCGACGCAGATAAGCGTGGGCTGCCTCTTCGCCCCATTTCATCCGCAGGTTGGTGACAAACAAATCCGCACCACTGGCGCTGCCTGCATGCCAGGCCATGCGGCCTTGCCACCGCGGATCGAGAAGATCTTCATATGTCTTGGGCAAATCGGCAGATGATGTTGCTTTGGTGTTATAGCCAATACCGAAGAAACTGCGGCGCGTCGGGGTCCAGAGGCCGTTGCGGTCACGATATCTTTCTGGAATTTCGGCGATGATCGGTGTGGCATAGGGCTGCGCAAAACCAGCCTGAACCACTGCCTCGCCAACACCTGTGCCCTCAACCAGATCGGCCACAACCTTACCCGCGCGCACTTCTGCCGAAAGCTTGGTGAAAATGCCCGCCGATTCCGCGCGCCAGTAATTCACCTTGATGAAGGGATATTTCTTCATGAAGGCTTCTGAGATGGGTCGCAGGGCCTGATTGACGATCATGGCCGAATAGAAAACCACCTCGGCTTCCGCCTTGGCGCCCACAATCAGCTTCGCCTGCCGATCCGGCCCGGCATAGGTCAGCGGATCGGCCCGGCCAGTCGCGGGCAATGCCAATGAAGCGGCCAGGATGAATGCTGTAATCGGCTGGCTCCAGCACGGCCGACAGTTTGTCCGGATCACCGGCCCCTCCATTATGACGACGCCCTTGTTGTCCGGCGCTTATCTGTCAGGTAATTCTAGTCCGAAGGTCGGGACCTTGTCACCCGTCTAGCCAAAGAAACCATGGAGAATCAAGAATGAGCGACGAAGTCGCCGCCCCGCGCTATGGCATCGATGCCTATCTAGACTGGGTCAATGCCGAGGGCATGCCCGTGGTCGAGGGGGATTATGCCATCGACCTTTTTCAGGTTGAGACCGGCCCATGGGCCCGGGTAGGATGCAAGGGCGCAGCTGTTCACCTCAAGGGTCGGGGTGATTTCTGCAACATGTTCCTCTTTGAACTGGCCCCGGGCGCGTCAAGCGCACCCCTTCGCCATATCTATGAAGATATCTATTATGTCCTCGAAGGCCATGGCTCGACGCAGGTGGAGCTGCCAGATGGCACGAAGCGCAGCTTCGAATGGTCGCCCAAATCCATGTTCTCGATTCCCATCAACATGCCGCATCGCCATTTCAATGCCGGCGGGCGTGAGCGTGCGCTTTTTGTGACAACCACAAACATGCCGCTTCTGATGAACACTTTCCACAACGACACGTTCATATTCGACAATACATTCAGCTTCCGCGACCGTATTGGCAAAGAAAACTACTGGTCGGGAGAGGGTGACTTCATCCCCATTCGTCCGGGCAATCATTTGTGGGAAACAAATTTCGTTCCTGATATGGCTAATATCAAGCTGCATGAATATGCTGATCGGGGCGGCGGCTCCAGCAACATCAAGTTTGTTCTGGCCGATGGCATTATGTCCGGCCACATGTCTGAAATGCCTTCAGGCACCTACAAGAAAGCCCATAGGCACGGGCCCGGGACGCATGTGATCTGCGTGACAGGCCACGGCTATTCTCTGCTTTGGTATGAAGGCGACAGTGATTTTACGCGGATCGAATGGCAGCACGGCGTTGTCTTTCCACCATGCCAGAGCCAGATTCATCAGCACTTCAACACAAGCCTGGAGCCGGCGCGCTATCTCGCCATGGGCATTGGTAATGTGCGCTATCCCTTCACCTTGCAGAAGCGCCAGACAATGATTGGCGAGAAAGGTGCCAAACAGCGCTCATCGGTCTCGATCAAGCAAGGCGGCAATCAGATTGAATTTGAAGATCAGGATCCGCGCGTTCACGCGCTTTGGCTCGACGAGATGCGCAAAGCGAAGATCACGCCGCGCATGGAAAAATATTTTCCGGAATAAAAAAAGGGCCGGATCAATCCGGCCCTTTCTTTTTGTCAGAAGAGATCTTTCGGCTGATCAATGCCTGCCGTTGCCTCATCATACCAGCGCGAATCCATTCGCGAGGGTGCGCCCTCGACAGCAAGTGTCCGCTCGAATTCAGCGCGCAGAAATGCATCTTCCTCATGATAGGGAATGGCGCCGCCACCCTTCTTGATATCGATTGCACCACGATCAGTAATTTGCTCGCCAGGGCGACCAGGCTTGCGCGAGGTCGAATTATTGGGCCCAAACCAAGCGCTCAGGCGCAGCGGATCTTTGCTGACGCCAAAGTGTTGATGGAACCAGTCGCCTGCCATAGGCGCAGCTGAAACCAGACCACCAAATTCATAATCCTGTCGGCGAACCTGATCAGCCTTTCCTGCCTCCCATGGCTTCAAACCAAGCGTTTCAGGCCAAGTGAAAGTATAGCCCTTGCCTTTGAGGCAGACGAGGACAGCGGCGGACCCATGCTTATGAGCCTTTGAATAGCGGCCCGTCTCATGCTGGCCAACCCAGAGATAAAAGCGATTGCCCGCCATATGCGGTTCAATGCGCCGATAGCCAGGCGACCGGCGATTATCGAGCGGCAATTCGCAATTGATCACGTCAGGCACGATATTCGTCTTCTTCATCGCCAGCCCGCGCACCGGATCGGGTGCAATATCATCTTGCGGCGTGAAATAATCGCTTGCACCTGAATAGCGATCGGTAAAGTCGAACGGGCATTCGAAAATGAACTTCGGATTGTCCAGCAGGTTGAACATATTCGGCGCGCTGGTTCCGCAGAGCAGAATGGCCGGACTGTTCGTGGCATTGACGAAGCGATGGTAGGCATTGATCGGAATGGAGAAGAGAGAGCCCTTCTGCCACTCAAAATGCTGCTTCTTGGAATTGCTTTCCTGCCAGACTTCCGTTGAACCCCGACCTTCAATCACCATGACAATCTTTTCATAGACATGATGATCAATATTCAATGCACCACCTGGCGGGACTTCCACCACATACATGCCCCAGAGGCCTTCAGTGCCGTAAAGCTGAACATAAGTGCCGCGTCCACCAAGCCGCTTCCACGGCTTCATCGGCAGATCGAGAACCGTCCGAACGCCAATGTCGCGATAGACCGGAACGCCTTCCGATTCCATGAACTGATCATAAGGCATGGAGGGGCGAGCAAATTTACCCAGGCCCGCCATTTTATCAGCGGTTGGTTCGTGCCAATGTGAACCTTTATCGTCATGGGGCATTTTAGTCTCCTCCCTGTTTTCTTTGCTTGTTATCGCCAGTCTATAGAGGCTGCTTATTTATTTCCAGTGTCGCACTCAAGATCATTTCGTCTCGATCCTCACTGGCCATCCGATATGCCTTCGCGCGCTGTCTTGTTGAAAACGAACCGCCCGAAGGCAAGTCCTATCCCGCAGACCAGCGTGATTAAAATAGCAGCAACGGCACCCGTCTCAACTGAGACTGACAATTGGGTCGGCAAATAATTCATCACCGTTTGTAATTGTCTCATGTCCCACACCACTTTAGTGATGCCAAAACCGACGGCCAGACTGACAAGGGCGCCAATGGCAAAACCTGCGAGCGAGGGGCCGATGACATTGGGCAAGAAGAATCGCACGACAGCGCCGGGACCAGCGCCGCGGATCCGCAAGAGACCAAGCGTACGTCTATCCTCGACGTAATTGGCGTAGGCGACCGCAAAGATGCCGATAAAGGCGAGGATCAACCCGCCCAGCAGATAGATCTGCACATTCTGCCTTGCGAGGAAAATATACATGTCGGAACCAAGCCGCGCTACTTCAGTGGGCGTGTCACGCATATCCAGCGGAACGGTCCCGAGCGTGTCTCGGACATTCTGCCGTAATCTTTCAGTCGGCACGCCTGCATCTGCCTTAATCATCAACACGACGCGCGGCAAAAGAACGTCAAGCTGATCAAAGCGCGGATTGCTGGCAGACGCCACGAGATAGGGACTCGAAGAAAAGAGATGGTTCAGATAATCTACGCGCGCACTGATGAAGCCTTCGCGGTCATTAACTGTCTTGAGCGGCAAGCCCGGCAAAAAACGCAGCGAACCGCCAAATGGCGCCCGCTCCATTTGTTGGGCCACGTTACGCCCAATCGGCATCGGCCCACCAATCGCGCGACGATAGAATTTCGTCACCGAGGACGAGCTGAGAACATCGTCACCTGACAATCGATTGATGAGTGCATCAAATGGCTCGGATTCTCCAAGCCCCTGTTCGGCATGAACAGCCGCACGATAGGCAAGCGGATCGCCTATGAGATAAATAGGCAGACCTGAAAAACCCCGATCAGGCATATAGACGCCCTCGGTAATGCCCTCGACGATAAAATCGACACTTGTAATTCCCGGCTGTGCTTTCAGCTTTGACATAAGCGGCACAAGCCGCTCTTTCAAAATATCAAGACGCTGCTTCATGCCGCCGCGCGCTTGCGCCTCGGCGGGCATCAGATCCAGCGCATTCAATGTGACTTGCAAATCGGAGCCCAATTGCGCACGTGCACCGCGCTGCGTCTTATTGTCGAACACCGCCGTCATGACGGTGGGATAAAGTGCCAGCGTCGACAACATAGCCACAATGAGCAGGAAGGACGCTGCGCGATGGCGGCGGATGCTCATATGTTTTAGTGAAGCGACCCGTAATGGTCCAGCAAGCATAAAGGCTGCTGGTGCCATGAGCTTTGTCATCACGCTCTCGCGAGAAGCGATCAGGCTGACAAAGCCATAGACGAGTAACGGGAATGCGATGAAGTCCAGCGCGCGATCAACTTCAAATACCCAAGGCCCGGGCACAATATCGCTGATCGACCAGCTCCCGATCCAGCCCGCAAGTTTGATCAGACCGATAGCCAAAGCCAGCGCCTGTGAAAACCCGAAGCGTGTACCCGATGCATTGGCCTCAAATGTTGCGACACGACGTGAGGCTTCGAGCGGTGAGACACGAGACGCTTCTTGCACAAGACGCCAGCCGCTCAGCAACGCAATCAGAATGCCAATGGTCAGGAATGCGACCAGATAAAGGGGCTCCTGAATTTTCAAGGCCAAATCAAACGACGGAAGACGCCCCATGTAGAGCCACATGGGCAAGAGCGAGCCAAGGATTGCACCCGCCAAGCCGCCTAAGATGCCGCCTGCCCCAATAGCTGTGAGCATAGTGCGCGCGATATCCGCGCTTTTCACGCCACGTAATCGCAAAAGACCCAGCTTGCGACGCTCATTAAGCAAAAGCAGGCTTGCCAGATTGCCGAGCAAAATACCCGCAATGATCAGCAAGGGCAGCGAGACCAAAAGCGCAATCAGGGCAATCTTGCGGGCGATATCAGCCATACGAATAAACATCGCGCCAAGACTATGATCAACAGCGGCACTTTGCGTCATATCCTGCACACTATCGGCAATCAGCGCGCCCGTGCGGATGATGCGTGTCAGCGAACTATCAATATCCCAACCTGAGACAAGCTTTTCACGATCAATACGAGCCAGATGTATAACCTCCGGAAAATATTTCCCGGGGTCGCCGTGCACATCGGCATGATCATGCACATGAATAATGCCGCGCGAAATAGCATCGAAATCATCGAGCCGTTTGAAATTATAGGGTGTCACCAGAATGAGGCCCAGCTCGGGAACAAGTGTCGGCGAAGATGTCTGCTCCATATACCAACGATTGATCTCGTTGGAATCAACGCGGATCACACGCTCAATCGGCGTCTCGACGATGATATATCCTTTTTTCTTTTGGGAGTGACTATGCGAATGACCCTCGGCGCCATGTGCATCATCGCTATCGTGATGATCATCTTCTTCGCCATCTTCCGACAGATCTTTGCGATCAACAACGAGGCGAAATTGTTTCTTGCCTTGGAGACGCAGATAGGCGTCTCCCATTTGCGCTTTTGAACCCACCAGCACCAGAACGGCACCGCCGCCCGAGGGCCGGATGTCAGGCGGCAACATGGACGGGTCGGTGGGCGACAGAAATGAAACCCATGGCGATCGGATTTGCTCGCCATCTATTTCAGGCTTTGTTGTATAGGGCAGGATCGTACGCAGGAAATAAAGGCGTTGCGTCTTCGTAACACCTTCAACCGTTGAAATGGCATCAGCCAGCTTTGCGGAAAGACCAATTTCAGCTGTTTGGTAAACAGATATATCCCATGGCACCCGCTCGATCTGATCGGCTACATAACGCTGCATGGCATGACGCGACGTGACTGTGATCGCAGCGAGCAAAAAGACGATCAGCCCCGTGACCAGCGCAAAAACCGCAAAAGGACGTCGACCAAGAACGGCGTGAAGCAAGCGCGCGGGCGACATGGTCACGACACGCGCTCGACAATTCCGTCGCGCATGTAGCAAACGCGCGGAAAGACTTCGACAACTTTTGGATCGTGCGATGCGACAATCACCGTCTTGTTGCGCTGGGTAGCCAGATCGATCAGAATTTTGGTGATGATCTGCGCATTATGGCTGTCAAGATTACCCGTTGGCTCATCTGCCAAAATAATCGGCGGGTCATTCACAAGTGCCAGACACACGGCCACACGCTGCTGCTCGCCGCCAGACAATTCCTCAGGCCGCTTGAACCCCTTGGCCTTGAGACCGACACTATCGAGTAGATCCTCAGCGCGATGCTTGCGCTCCTCAGCTGGAAGCCCCGCCATCAACATGGGTAGTTCAAGATTTTCAAAAGCTGAAAGGCTTGGAATGAGATTGAAGAACTGGAAGACGAAGCCGATATTATGAAGCCTATAATTTTCGAGCTGGCGTTCATTCATGGTCGCAACATTGAGCCCGCCGGCAAAAACATCGCCCTTGGTCGGGCGATCCATTCCACCCAGGAGATTGAGGATTGTTGACTTCCCGCAACCCGACGGACCCATCAAAGCAACCGCCTCACCCGGATTTACGCTCCACGAAAGATTTTCCAGCGCTGTGACGCGCTGCGCGGTCGTCTCATAATATTTGGACACATTTTCCAGCCGAACGCTGGCCTTGTCTTGATGACTCATTGTCAGCATCCGATCAGGGCTTGAAATATTCATAAGTGCCATTGTTGATTTTGTTGGCCCATTGCGTCCAATAGGCACCGGGATTGCGTGCATAATCCTCATATTTGCCAGGCGCATTAATGCCGGGAAGCGCGGGGATATAATCACGGCGCAAGATCACATCAGGATTGCCATAGCGCGAAGCCAGAGCCCGCACGCCGACATCGCTCAACGCGGACAAGCCACCATGCTCAACAAGTGTCGCCCATTGATCAAGGTCACGCAGACGCAATTGATAGGTGGGCAGAATATTATGCTGATGCATGGAATGGCCACGCGGCACATTATTCTTGATCGCAAATTCATTGGTCTCTTTCGACCATTCACGCGTGTCATTGGGACCTTGCGCGGCTTCTGCACCAAAGGCCCAGTGAATCACACCCGCCGCGTTGCGTTCTGACAAATTATTGCCTTCGAGAACTTCTCCGGGGTGTTTAAAATATTTCGGATTGGTTCCCATCCCAGCTTCAAACAACCACCAATATCCAGGCTTGGGTGCATAGGGCCATTGCAGATTCTGAGTGCCGGGATAGGACTGGAAGAGGTTCAAGCCTTCGCCATACAGGCCGCCACCTTTAATATCGGCTATTTTACCGCCCCTGATTTTCACTTCAATGCGCGGATAGGTCGCTGCATGGCTTGATGTGGACGCAACCACGCCATTCACTTCTGGCAAAATGAGCGGCTGATAATTGTCGATAACGGCCGGAAATTCGACAAGCGAATAGGGAAAACGTCCAGACGCCTGTGCCGGGAACATGTAGAGATGGCCCTGATTGTAAATACCGGCAGCCCAGCTCTTGGCTTCTTTCTCAGACACATCATAGCCGAAGGCTGTGCCTTCGGGATCGGTGACTTCGGCGCGGTCGGCAAAACCAATCGGCTCAATGGTTTTCGTTTCAATCATGCGCCAGACGTCTGAGGGAAAGTCCGGCACCTGGCTCATCAGATCGTAAAGATCAAGATAGGTGTAATTGCCCAGAAGCTTTTCGCCATGATGGCGCACAAATTTACGCGTATTGGTGCGACCACCCGAGCGCCAGACAATCCAATCAATTTCCGGGTGCTTGTCGAGCCAAGCCACCAACCGATCGGGGACTTCTTTCACATAATCTTTTGCAAGTTGCGCATAATGCGCATTGTCATATTTTGGCGTCGTCCATGTCGCCTCAAAGAGTTCACGATCCTGTTCGCGCACCCATTCGCGGCCTTTTTCGGGGTCGGGCATAATGCCGGTAAAATTGAAGAAATATTCCAGCTCGCGCTGACCATCGCTGATCGTATAGGTGCGAATGCCGACGCGGAAATCGAGATATTGTTCTTCGCTCATTCCGAGCAAATCCCAGATGGTCAGCACAGTTGTCTTGACACCGCGCTCTTCCATCGCTCGCTTGATTGCAGTCTGCACCATCATATTGGGCCGTGTGTCACGGATTTCACCGACCACAATGAGCAAATGCTTGCCTGCATCGACAAGACCCAGCGGCGCGCGACCCTGACTTTGGCGGGAAGCCGCCCGTGCGGCCGGCATCAATTGGTCTACGGTATCGGGGCGCTTGAGATAAGACGGAAAAACGGGCGCTGGCACAGGGCTTTTTGCACCTGGACCAATCAATCCATACTCCTTGCGACGCGCGGCCATATCCGCTGGATCCCATGGCGCATACGCCTGTTTGCGCTCTCCAATCGGCTGACCCTTTTCAGCGCGGACGAGATCGACGGAAGCCAGCGTCGCCAGTAAGCTGGCGGAAGTGAGAAGTTGAAGGATCCTGCTGCGAAACATCTGTCCATCTCCGCTCAAGGCTTGAAGTAAGTGTTCTTGCCGCCCTCAATGCTGGCAGCCCATTTTGTCCAATATGCGCCAGGATCGCGCGCATATTGATCGTAAGTGCCCGGTGCATTGATGCCCGGAATTTCGGGCACATAATCGCGGTTCAACACGCGATCGGGATTGCCATAGCGAGAGGCCAGCGCGCGCACATAAGTATCTTTCAGAGACGTCAACCCGCCATGCTCAAGCAACGTGATCCATTGATCGAGATCGCGCACGCGCACCTGATAGGTCGGCAGGAGATTATGCTGATGCATGGAATGCCCCTTCGGGACATTGTGCTTGGTGGCAAAATCTTCTGTCTCTTGCGCCCAAGGCCCGACCACGTCCGGCCCCATCGCAACCTCGGCGCCAAAGGCCCAATGAATCACGCCAGCGACATTACGCTCTGAGAGATTATTGCCCTCATTCACTTCACCCGGATGTTTGAAATATTTCGGGTTAGTCCCCATGCCGGCTTCATAAAGCCACCAATAACCGGGCTTTTTCTGCATTGGCCACGTAAGCTCTTTCGTGCCAGGATAATTCTGGAAGAGCTTCAAGCCCTCGCCATAAAGGCCGCCACCCTTGATATCGGCAATCAATCCGTCCTTCACGCGCACTTCAATGCGCGGATAAGTAGCTGCATGGCTAGAGGTGGAGGCAATAATGCCCTGCACTTCCGCCTGAACCGGTGGAATGTAACGGCCATTCATGACCGGATATTCCACCATAGAATAGGGCGTGCGCCCCGTTGCCTGCGGCGGGAACATGTAAAGATGCCCTTGGTTGTAGACACCTTCAGCCCAACCCTTGGCTGCTTCTTCGGAAATGTCATAACCGAAAGCTGTACCCTCAGGATCGGTGACCTCTGCGCGATCGACATACGCCAGTGGTTCGATTGTTTTCGATTCCACCAACCGCCAAACATCCGCCGGGAAATCGGGTACCTGGCCCATCAGATCAAACAGGTCGACATAGGTGTAATTGCCCAAAAACCGCTCGCCATGCTGCTTCAGCATTTTGCGCGTATTGGGGCGATTACCTGAGCGCCAGACGATCCATGTGATTTCGGGATGCTTATCAAGCCAAGCGTTGAGTTTGGCTGGAACAAGCTCGTTATAATCCTTGGCGAGCTGCGAAAAACGCGGGTCTTCAAATTTCGGCGCGGCCCAGGTTGCCTGATACAGCTCAGGGTCTTGCTGGCGCACCCAGTCACGCCCCTTGGGGGGATCGGGTACAAAGCCCGTAAAGTTGAAGAAATATTCGAGCTCGCGCTGACCATCTGCAATGGAATAGGTGCGGATGCCATCGCGATAATTCTGAAATTCAACTTCCGTCAGTCCCAACAAGTCCCAAATGGTGAGAACAGTGGTCTTGACGCCGCGCTCTTCCATGGCGCGCTTGATCGCTTCCTGCACCATCATATTGGGCTTGGAATCACGCACCTCACCCACAACAATCAGCAATTGCTTGCCAGCTTCAACAAGGCCAAGCGGCGTCCGTCCACCCGTCTGGCGTGAGGCCGAGCGAGCAGACGGCATCAGCTTGTCGAGGGAATCTGGCTTCTTCAAATAAGAAGGAAAGGAGGGCGCCGGGAAAGCTGCCGTTGTGCCTGGACCGATCAAGCCCTGCTCTTGCCGCCGCTTGACCATATCGGCTGGGTTCCAGGGGGCATAAAGCGCCCTGCGCTCGGCCAGAGGTTGACCTTTTTCGGCCAAAGCCACACCCGAAAGTGCAAAAAAAGCAGAAAAAACAGCCGTAAAAAGCGCGCGCGGACGTGCTGTCATGGAAAAAATCTCCCCAGATGCCAGCGTCTCAAGGCGCTGTTTGCACTCATTATAGCAAGGCTGGAGCAGGAGTCAGGCCCTGATCGCAAGGTCTGCTGCACCGCAGCAACGCTTCCCCATTTTGGGGAAAGGGGGGCGGGGGCGCGGATAGCTCTTTAGCTAGATGCGGAGACATACCCATGTTAGCGTTTGAAAAAAGGGTATGGGGGGTGCCTTTCGTTGCTGGCGTCAAGAGCCGCGACAATCCAGCCCCAGATCCCAGAACATCAAGAAGAGGAAGAAAAATGAATCTCCCGCCCAACCGCATGTATGGCCATCGCGCTCGTATCGGCTACACATCCCCGCCCCTGACGACGGAAGTCTTTCCGTACGAATTCTACAAGATCGTCCCCGATGGCGTGTCGCTAGTGGTGACGAGCCTGGCCATTGTTGTGCGATCGAAAGAAGAGATTGATCGCTCCTATGACATCAGCATGCAGGCCGCGCGCGAAATGGCGGCCTCCAAATGCGATCTCATCATGCTTGGCGGCGTTCCGATCAACCTGTCACGCGGCACAAAGAATGCCGAGCAAATGGTGGATGATCTGGAAGCCGAGCTTGGTGTGAAGGTCTCGACCAGCCAGACAGCGCAAATCAAAGCCGCGCGTGCGCTGGGCGCGAAGAAAATGGTTGTCGCTCATCCTTATGCGGAAGGCGATACGACGCGCATCTCGTCTTACAATGAACATATGCATTGCGAGACGCTAGGCGCTATGGCCTTCGGCTCCGCCTTCAATCAGATTGGCCGCATTCCGCGCGATGGTGCCCTGCAGCTTGGCCGCGCCTTGATGAAGAAATATCCTGATGCGGATACAATCATCATGCCCTCTCCCCATTGGCCCACGATTGAAAGTATCGAGCCGCTTGAGCGCGAGTTCGGGGTGAACGTGATGACCGCGCTGCAGGTGATTGTCTGGGATGCCCTGCGACGTTGCGGCATCAATGACAAAATCGAAGGCTATGGTCGCCTGTTCAGCGAATTCTGAAAATCAGCGACACCAATCAAGGCAAAGAGGTGAAGGATGAAACGTATTGCAACAGCCCTTATGGTCTGCGTCACATCTTCGCCTGTTCTCGCCGATCCTGTTGCAGACTTCTATCGCGGAAAATCGATCACCATGCTCGTCGCCAGCGGTGTTGGCGGCGGGTATGACACTTATGCGCGAGTATTTGCACGCTTTGCCATCAAACATATTCCGGGCAATCCAAACATCATTGCCAAAAACATGCCTGCAGCCGGTGGGCTTGCTGCCGCCAGCGCGCTTTACAACAATGCTGATCGGGACGGTTTGAGCATTGGAGCCTTTGCCAATGTCTCGACGCTCGATCCATTGTTCGGTAATCCCGGTGCGCGTTACGATTCACGCAAATTCGGCTGGATCGGATCCATCGGCAAATTGCAAAATGTCTGTGCCACATGGCACACGAGCCCGGTCAAGACGATTGATGATGCCAAAAAACGCGAAGTAATTGTCGCGGGCGCTGGCGCCTCATCAAACACGGCGGTCGTCCCGCGCATCGTCAACGAACTTCTGGGAACGCGATTCAAGATCGTCTCGGGCTATGATCCAGCAGGCGGCCTTACAATGGCTGTCGAGAGTGGCGAGGCCGAGGGCATTTGCGGACTCTCTTGGTCCACGATGAAAGCTTCTCGTCCGGATTGGATTTCAGGCAAGAAACTCAATGTGATTGTGCAGATGAGTATGGAGCGGCTACCCGAATTGCCTGATGTACCAAGTGTGCTCGATCTCATCACTGATCCTGAACGCAAGCGCGTTCTAGAGTTAATTCTCATCCGCCAAGAAACCGGCCGCCCCTTCGCCAGCGCCCCAGATACGCCCAAAGAACGGCTGGCTGCTCTGCGCACAGCTTTCGATCAAACGATGAAAGATACGGAATTTCTGGCTGAAGCAGAGCGCAATCAAATGGAAATCGAGCCGCTAACCGGCACCCAAATCGAAGATTTTCTGACTAAGGCCTATGCGTCTGCGCCCGAAGTCATCGCAAAAGCCGCTGCATTGGTCGAGCCAACCGGCGCAAAAACACGCTGAGGAGAAACTCAGCCCTTCGGCAATTGGGAGAGAAGTTGCCCATAGCCTTCGCGCGGCGCGTGGACACGCAAACGCTGCAAAATTTCCCATGCTGTTGCGACACCCGGATGAAGGACGGGGATGCCTAGATCCCGTTCCAGCGTTTCCACAATATCCAGCATGCGCAATTTGCCACCCTGAATGTAAATACCCTCTGCCTGAGGATGTTTCAAAACAGCTTGCTTGATGAGCCGATAGATCTCCTGCGAAGATAAGAGCCCGACATCTTCCCATCGACCAGGCATGCACTCGAGGGCTAAAATATCAAAGCCAGCATTCGTGAAATAGCGATGGACGGGTGCGGGATCTTCAAAATCGTAACCAATGCCAACAAAGCGCTTTACATGAAGCGCCTTCAACGCGCGCACCTGATTGGAGCCTGAGGTAAAAATAGGAATGCCCCAGCGTTTTTCCCACGCCTCGATCAATGCACATTCTGCCCGATAACCAATCAACATGAAGGGCGGCGTTCCAGCTGGGTGAATGAGATCCACACCATCTTCTGCAAGTTCGGCAATCTTCTCTTCATAGGAGGGAATCGCCCCACCAAATTCTTGCAGTGTTCCATGACGAATATTGTTGAACAGCGGCAAAATGCCGATGCCCTCAGGCAGCATGCGGATCAATTCTTCGAGAGAACCAGACCCCTTTGTCGGCTTGACCGTGCCAACCATTCCCCGCCATGCGCCACCAAATCCCATTTCACTCTCCAGAACTCGCACCACATGCTTGCCAGCCACGATACTCTCGCACCATAATTCGGAGACCAGCAAGATTCCACAAGACTGGAGACAAAGATGAGCCCTCACCTCAAACGCTATCTGAGCGGCGCCCTCGTACTAACAGCGCTCACAAGCCCAGTCTTTGCCGAGCCCCTTGCAGATTTCTATTCCGGCAAAATGCTGTCGCTGGTGATCGGCTATCCACCAGGCGGCGGATTTGATTCATCCGCACGTATATTGATGCGCCATATGGGAAAACACATTCCAGGACAGCCCGGCATGGTCCCCCGAAATATGCCGGGTGCGGGCAGTCTTGTGGCAACCAACCATCTCTATAATCTTGCTGCAAAGGACGGGACCGAATTTGGCATTATCGGCGGATCAGTTCCATTTGGCCCATTATGGAGCCGCGATGGCGTCAAATTTGAAGCCACCAAATTCAATTGGCTTGGCAGCATGGACCGGTGGACAGGCATTGCCTTGATGTGGGGGCAAGCACCGATCACAAGCTTCGACAAGGCGCTGACACAAGAGGTTACTGTCGGGGCAACCGGCAGCGGCGATGTGACCAGCATCTATCCACGCGTGCTCAATGCCTTGATCAAGACGCGCTTCAAGGTAGTTGGTGGATATCAGGGTACGTCTGACCTCAGTCTCGCTATGGAGCGGGGTGAAATTCATGGACGTCTTGGTTGGTGCTGGGATTGCGTGAAAGCTGAAAAGCCGGACTGGATTGCAAGCGACAAGATAAAGATCATGATTCAACTTGGCATGGTGAAGGATCCTGAATTGCCGGGCGTTCCCCATATTTTCGATCTCGTCAAAACGGATGAGGACCGCCAAATCGTGAAGCTGGTCTTCGGTAGCCAAGATATGGCACGCCCCTTTGTCGCGCCCCCTGGTGTCCCCCATGATCGCGTCGTCGCATTGCGCAAGGCTTTTGAAGCCACGCTCAGCGACAAAGACTTTTTGGCAGAGGCCCAGCGTTTGAACATGCCCATTAAACTTACATCTGCCGCTGAAATCGAAAAACTGATTGCCGATGTCTATGCCACACCGCAACCTGTGATTGATCGCGCCGCCGCCGTCATCGGGAGCAACTGAAGTGTATGGTCATCGCGCACGCATCGGCTACACGTCTGTCGCATTTGTGACAGAGGTCTTCCCCTACACCTTTTATAAAATGGCGCCCGACGGCGTAGCTTTGGCGCTTGTCACTGTGCAGCAATCCGAATTTTCGAAGAATGAAATGGATCGTCTCTATGAAGAGACGATGATTGCGGCTCAATCGCTCGCACGTTCAGGCGTTGATCTCCTCGTGCTCGGCGGTCGCCCGGTCTTGCTGTCACGCGGAGGAACTCTGGCTGATATCGAACAATCTGTGAGCGACAAGCTTGGTGTGCGCGTCACGACAGATGCCAGCGCCCAATTAGCCGCCTTTCATGCGTTGGGCAGCAAGAAAGTAGCAACGGTTCATCCCTTTGCCGAAGGTGACAATAATCGCCACGACAAGATGATCGAACAATTGGGCTTGTACCCCGCAGGCTCATTGGGCGGCGGTTGCGATCTCGTCGGCCTACCAAAGATCCCCGTTGGCAAAGCATTGGAATGGGGACGTGAGATGAAAAAGCGCAGCCCAGATGCCGATACTCTGCTTTTTCCTTGTCCGCATTGGGCGGTCATTGAAGCCATTGATCCGCTGGAGCAAGAGCTCGGTGTCACTGTTGTGACCAATCTTCAAGCAACGCTCTGGCACGCCCTTCGTGTTTTAGGAATCAAGGACAAAGTGGAAGGCTATGGACGCCTGCTGCGCGAGCTGTAAGCGCGCGCTAAGGCTGCATCAACACCTGCGCCCTTTTCAGCACATCATCAGGTGTCGCCATAAGATCTTTGACGAGAGCTTCCAGTGTCTCGCCTTTGACGAGAGATAGGTCGACCCGCAGCCTTTCTGCCTCTGTGATGAGATCGGGATCTTTTATCACCCGCTCAAAACTTATGCGCAGAAGTTGAACCCGATCGGGTGGGGTCTCAGGTGGTGCAACAATCGGGCGCCCCAGCTCGACACTTGAAGAAAAGAGCAGGAGCAATTGCTTTTGTTCTGACGTCTTTGCGAAATCAAAAACCGATGGCGCATGGAATTCGGCAATCGGTGCGCGTTCAAGATTGAACAGAACACGCATCCGGCCATTTTCCAGCCAGCCCGGACGCCACGATCGCAGAGCGCCGACCGTCTGACAAATTCCCTCGATCTCGCCACGCTCCATGGCCAGCTGCGCGGCGCTCGCGCTGCCATAGCCTTCAACAAGCTTGAGGCGCATGCCAAGCAAAATGGATATCAGTCGCGGCGTTGTCGAGACGGCTGTGCCCGCACCCGCTCCACCCACGATCAGGTCTTTTGAAAACAGATCTTCTGCTTTCTGAACACCTGCACCCTCCATTGCCACACAGACCCGATTGGAGACTTCGGGACTACCAATCCAATTGAACTTCAGCGGGTCGAAGCGGATACCGTCTTCTTTCATCAAGGCCTGATAGGCGAGATTGCGGCCGATCATGGCAATGGTCGAACCGTCACGCGGTGCTGTGTGATAAAAGGAATTGGCCGCAACAATACCACCGGCACCGGGCATATTCTGAACCAGAATATTCGGATTTCCCGGAATATGCTTCGTCCAATGGCGCGTGATCAGTCGCATCCACGTATCATAATCGCCACCGACAACAGTGCTGACAATCGCGCGCATCTGCCGGCCACGGTAAAATTCCGAAGCCTCTTGCGCTTGCGCTGATGCCGGTAGGCTCAAAACGAGCGCGAGAATGAACCGTGGAAAATTCATGCGATTACTCCGCCGCAGGACGCCATGCACCCGCTTCAGCCAGCGCCATATCCCTGAACCGCGAGATCGATATTATTGCCATCCGGATCGGTCGTGCGCGTCTCGGCATAAGGCCTATCAGCCGGGCGCTTGGTTGATTCAAGGCCGAATTTGGTCAGCTTCGCGCTGGTCTCATCCTGATTGTCGATCTGAAAGCCGAAATGATTGAGGCCGGGCGCCTTGCCTTCTGCCTTGTTGTGCAAAAGCGCCAAGGTCAAATAGCCATCGGTCATGAAAACCGCCTTGCTCTCTTTGTTTGGTCGGTCTGCAGGCCGTTGCAGGCGTGTCATCCCAAAAACGTCTTCGTAATATTTGGCGAGCCGTTCGGGATCCAAAGTAATAATAGCGAGATGTTTGATTTTGGGTGTTTTACTCATGCTCTTATTCCTTTGTCAGAAATGGTATCTGTCTTTCTCAATCGCCGCGCGCTGCCTTGGCGAGTGCAACAACCGAGGGCGGTGTTTTCATGGTTTCTTCAACGAGCGCTTTCAGCTCGTCACCAGTCAAGATTGGCCCCACGTCGATCTTCTTTTCTTGCGTGAATGCCAAGAGTTCCGGATCGCGCATAGCGACAATGAAAGCCGATTGAAGTGCCGATAATCGATCCTGCGGGATGCCGGGGGTTGCCATAATGGAGCGACCCATCGCATTGCCCATGGCAAAAAGATTCAAGGCCCGTCGTTCATCATCCGTCCGCCCAAGCTCCATCATTAAGGGGACGTCAGGCAAATCAGCATCGCGTGCGGTGGCATATTGAACAAGAATATTGACTTTTTTCTCGCGTAGCCAATCGCCATTATCAACTTTCATCGAGGCCCAGGCCTTGCTGCCGCCTTCCACTTCCCCGCGCTGCATCGCGAGATTTGTCTCGGCATTACTCGGATAGGCGGGGATGATTTTGAACTTGGTTCCAGCAAGCTGATTGAGCGCTTTCAGATAGAAAACTGTCGGAGACGCGGCACCCGAGCCGCCCATCACAGTTTCACGTGCTTGCGCGTCAACCAAGCTGCGTGTCGGGGATGTGTGCCATGTGTAAGTCACTTCAACGACGGGCGCGACACGACCAATCCAGGTGAATTGCAGCGCATCATATTGTACGCCGTCTGTGCCTAACAATTGTTCGATGGCAACAGATTGTGGCGCAGTCGCCATCACCGTGCCATCGCGCGCCGCTGCCCCATAGACCCAATTGGCCATGCGCAAATGCCCCGCGCCCGGCATATTTTTCACAATAATCGTGGGGCTCCCGGGCACATGCTTGCCCATGTAGCGCGCGACCAAGCGGCCATAGAGATCATAACCTCCACCGGGATCCGTGCCGACATAAAGTTCGATTGTCTTTGCGCGGTAGAAAGACTCGGGGTTTTGCGCCCAAGCGCTTGTCGCGCAAAGAACCGCAAAAGCAGATGCCATGGCTATTTTGTAAAAGCGCATGTTTTGCCTCCCCTCCTGCTGACGTCGCACGTCAAGCAGGCGCTTGAAAATCGAGCAACCGGTCTTGTGGAAAATCGTAGAGCCTACCGTTCTGCGTCCATGATGGCAGGCACATTGCAGCGACTTTCGGCGCCATGTCGTTCGGCGTCAGCAAGATCATCGGATCCTCATCGGGCGCTGCTTGCGCGCGCAAAGAGGTGCGGATGGGACCGGGATTGCACAGCATCACGCGCATCGCCATGCCATCAACTTCGGAGGCATAGGTGCGGATCAAAGCGTCGAGCGCTGTCTTGGAAATGGCATAGGCACCGCGACCTGCCGCCATGCGCGCGCGCGAGCCTGCACCTGACGTCATAAACACGGCACGCCCATGCGGTGCCTTGCGCAAAAGCTGATCAAAATTGCGGATCAGCCGCCAATTGGCCTCGACATTCGTACCAATGACGGAATGCCAGTCTTCTTCCGCCAATTCAGCCAAAGGCACGCGACGACCCATAATGGCCGCATTCCCAACGAGAATATCGAGCCGGCCCATGGTCTCTTCGATACGTTGCCGCAGACAGGCAACATCTTCGGCAGACCCGAGATCACAGGCCATCGCGGTGCAATTGGCTCCAATTTCGGCCTGAACCTGGGAAAGCTTCGCCTGATCGCGTGCTACAGCGACAACATGAGCGCCTCTAGCTGCCAGCGCCGCCGCAATCGCCGCACCAATGCCCCGCGAAGCCCCCGTGACCAGCGCAACAGACCCCGACAAATTCTCGCTATCCATTCGTCCGCCTCCCGCGCATTTCGTTGTGCCGAATTGCGACCCAAAGCCCTAGCCGCACGCATGGTTGACCTGCGCACGCAAAGAGAGATACGCGGGTGTCATCAGGCTGATGCATATGGAAACGGTTCATGGCGCGAGACAGCGACATGGCAATTCCCCCCAGAGTGTACCCCCGCGACGTTTTCTTTTTATGCGTCCGGTTGGCTGTGCCTAGGCCCTTGGGCCCGCTGTCCCGGAGTTTGACAGAATCGAAACAGCCGTCAAATCAGCTGAAGGTATTTAGGTTGCAGTGCAGCATAGGGGTACCTAGTGTGACAAGCAATTCAGCCGATTTGCCCTTCCCTTTCCCCGCCTCACTCACTTAATCTTTGATCAACAGTGGCGCCAACAGAATGCCGCGACAAAGGGAGAGAAAGATACGGGGGGTCCCGCGTGCAAATTGCGCGCACTGCTCCCGATCAAGAATTCCATGCAGCTCGCGGCCACGACGCCACAACACCATACCCAAGCAAAGGACAAGAAAATGACATTCATCCCCCCGAGCTATGATGACATTGTGGCCTCGCCCTATGCGACAGCGCTGCCGTCCAATTGGGTCTCGCCCTCGACAGAAACCCGAAATTATTTTCAAGCCATCGAGAACATGATCAAGGTCTTCGCCGTGCAACCCGGCGAGGAAATGCTCTTTCTCACTGACCCGCTTCTCGACCGGCGTGTTATTGATGCAATCACAGGCGTTGCCAATGCGCGCGGTGTGTTCCCGCGTGAATATATGGCACCTACAACTCAGATCATGGACTGCCCGGATGAATGCCGCGCGATGGTTGAGAAAGCCGACTTCGTCGTCTCATCCTGGTTCTGCTCGGTCAATGCCCCGCTCTTCAACAAGTTGCGCAAAGAAAAGGGCCAGCGTTGGGTAAAGATCACCTATTTCCGCAATCTCGATCTTCTGCACACGCCGCAAGCGCGCTTCCCTGTTGAGCTTGTGGGCGAGATCATCCGCGCTACCGCGCGCATGTATCCGAAGGATGAAAATTTCACCATGGCTTTCTCCGATCCGCGTGGAACGGACCTGACCATTAAATTCACGCCAGAAATGGTGAAAAACCTGCATCAAGGCAATCGCTGGCGCGGCAAGGATATTGCCGATGAGGCAGGCTGCTATGTGCATTATCTGCCTACCCATGGCCCCAATATTTACGACCGTACCTGCTTCAAGCGTGAGCCCGGTGCGCATGCTGACATGCAAGGCGTGGTTTTCCCGCAATGGGCGGTTGGTTTCAAAAAACCGTTCACCGAGAAGATCGCCATCGAATATAAGGACGATCTTGTTGTGAAGGTACACGGCAAGTCGATGGATGCAGAAATCCTGCGCGACATGCTGGTGGGCGTGAATGCGCATCTGCATGAGCTTGGTTGCGGCTTCAACCCCAAATACCCCCGTTTCAAAGCCTATCCCGCCGGATCAAATGCGCCAGGTTGCCTGCATTTCGGCACGGACAGTGACAAGCGCAGCGATTTCATGAACCGCATGGTACCGCGCTGGGAAGAGCCCCACACGCATCAGGATTGTGTGGCCTTCGACATGACGGTGAAACTTGGCAAGACCACGTTGATCGACAATGGCTTCCTGATGGCCTTGCGCGATTCGCAAGTGGTTGAAGCGGCAACCCGCCATGGTGATCCGGTCGAATTGCTTGAGGCCTTTGTCGAATAAATCAAGAAGAAGATGGGGAAGAATATGAGACTGAAAAGTTTCCTGCTGGCAGGCCTACTTGCAGCCTACACCATGCCCGGACTCGCACAGGCCCCCTTTTATCAGGGAAAAGTTCTCACCCTTCTCATCAATTACGGTGTCGGCGGCAATGCCGACACCGAAGCGCGAGTCTATCAACGCCATTTCGCAAAACATATTCCCGGCAAGCCCGACATCATCATTCAGAACGCACCTGGCGCTGGCGGCTTTACCGCCATGAATATATTGGGTCTGGGCATTAATGTGAAAGCTGATGGCCTCACCGCCGGCTATTTTACAACCAGTGCCATTGCGCCGTTGATTGACGATCCTGCACTCAAAGTAAAGATGAAAGACTTCGCCATCATTGGCGGTGCGCGTGGCTGGAATATGGTCTATGCGCGAAAGGATCTCATTCCTGGTGGGCTCGCCAAGCCTGAAGATTTCATCAAGGCCAAATCAATCTATCTCGCGGGCTATAGCCGCGCATCTTCTCATGACACGCGCCTGCGCCTTGCGATGGAGATTTTTGAAATGCCCTATACGGTTGTGACCGGATTCCCCGGCACAGCCCAAATCAACAAAGCCATGCTGCAAAACGAAATCAACGTCACGGGCTCATCGCTGCCAGGCTATATGACGCAAGTCATGCCTCAGATCATGCAAACCGGAGTCGGCATTCCGCTCTTCCAATATCCGGTCATCGGCAAAGATGGTAAGGCGACCGGGAATGCCGCACTCGAAAAATTCGGCATGGAATCGATGGATAAAGTCTATGCCCGCGCCTTCGGTAAACCGCCATCAGGACCAAAATGGGAAGCGCTCCTGCTTATGAGCGATATAGGCACACAGATGCAACGCGGGCTCATGCTCCCCAAGGGTGCGCCCAAAGAATCCGTAGACGCTCTGCGACTGGCTTTTAGTAGTCTCATGAAAGACGAGGCTTTCATCGAAGATTACAAGAAAGTCACGAGTGAGGAACCCGATCTCGTGCGCGGCGAAGATCTTCTACCTCTCTTTGAGCGCATGGATAAGGTCGATCCTGCCGTCAAAAAAGTGCTGCGCGATTCAATCGGTACTGAGTGAGGAGGAAGCTGATGCACAAGATCCTGACCTGTGCCGCATTCACTCTTCTTGCTGTCGCAACGGCAAGCGCCCAATCTCTCGATGAGTTCTACAAGGGCAAGCAACTCACAGTGATTGTGGGTTATGGGCCAGGCGGCGGCTACGACCTCTATGCTCGGCTCGTGGCGCGCCACATCACTCGCCACATGCCCGGTGCGCCCAGTGCTGTCGTCCAAAATATGCCGGGCGCTGGCAGCCTTCGAGCTGCAAATCATATTTATAATACTGCCCCACGCGATGGCACGGCTTTTGGGATTTTTGCGCGCAACGTTCCACTGATGGGACTGTCGGGACACAATTCCGCGGTCCAGTTCGATCCCCGTAAATTCAACTGGATTGGATCATCGTCGAGCTTTGCCGATGACGCCTATCTGTTATTTCTGCGCAAAGATGCCAAAAATGGAACAATCGAAGCTGCGCAACAAAGCCAAGGGCCGCCACTCATACTGGGATCAACGGGTGAAGGTTCTCCTGGCTATGATGTGCCCAACCTCCTGCGCGACATTCTTCAACTCAATCTCAAACTCATTGCAGGCTTTCCCGATGGCGGTTCGGTAAATCTTGCAGCTGATCGTGGCGAGGTTGACGGACGCATGGTCGATTATTCATCCATCCTCGCAGGAAAGCCCGATTGGTTGAAGCCTGACGGGCAGATGAAAGTGTTGTTGCAATTTGGCCGCAGCACGCGCCATCCCGCGTTTCCTGATGTGCCAACAGCGCGGGAATTGGCGGGCGATGCCCGCGTCCGGCAAATCATCGAGCTGGCAGAAGTGCCTTGGCATTTGTCCCGCTGCTTCACAGCACCCCCCGGTGTTGCTCCCGAACGTGTTGAGGCTCTTCGAAAGGCCTTTGCCGCGACCCATCGAGATCCCCTGCTGCTTGAAGATGCCGAGCGTATGAAACTCGAAATTCATCCCGGCACGGCAGACGATATTATCGAACAGATTGATCTTGTCGCCAAAGCGCCACCGGAAATGTTGAAGCAGCTGCAGAAATTGTTTGAGGCCAGCAAAGGCTGAAACGGGAGTGGTTATGTCGCGCATCGGGATGATTTTTCGCCTTCTGACATCGGGCCTTACACTTGCCAGCCTGCTATATCCGGCCCAAGCACAAACCTCGCTTGAAAAGCTCTCGGCCTTGAAAGGCCCCGAGCGCGAAAAAGTTCTGCTCGAGGGCGCGCGGAATGAGGGCTTCCTGATGCTCTATTCCTCGATGCAAATTCCCAGCATCATTGTCATTCAGGCCGCGTTTGAAGAAAAATACGGTGTCAAATTACGTTTTTGGCGCGGCGGCAGTGAAGATATTCTGCGCCGCTCGGCACTTGAGAAGAAAGCCGGGCGTGAAGATGTTGACGTTTTCGAAAGCGACGGACCGGTGCTCGAAACGATGCATCGGGAAGAACTTTTGGGGAAAACTAGCTCGCCTTTTTGGGATGATTTGATTCCACAAGCGCAACGGTCGCATAAGGAATGGGTCGCTACACGCGTTAATATTTTTGCCGCTGTCTACAATACCAAATTGATCGCCAGGACCGATGTGCCTTCTTCCTATGAGGATCTGACTGATCCAAAATGGAAGGGACAACTAGGCATTGAAGCAGATGATTATGATTGGTTTGGCTCCATCGCACATGTGGTTGGCGAGGCGCAGGCGCGTGCCACCTTTGCGCGCATTGCGACAACCAACGGATTTTCGCTGCGCAAGGGGCATACACTGATCACTAACCTCGTGGCAGCCGGTGACGTCCCTATGGGATTGACTGTTTATCTGCAGAATATCGATGTTGCGAAAAAAGCCGGGGCACCTGTTGAAGCCCTGCTTCTTGATCCCATTATCGCCCGCCCGAATGGTATTGCCTTGTCGCGTAATCCACCACATCCCCATGCGGCTTTGCTGTTCTATGATTTTGTTATTTCGCCACAAGGCCAGAATGTTTTGCGAAGCCGTGAATTCATTCCAACCAGTACGAAAGTGGAATCAGCCCTCAAGGGCCTCAATATTCATTTCGAAGATCCGGCTATACAGCTCGATGAAGGCGACAAGTGGCAAAAAGCTTTTCGCGAAGTGATTGGTGGGCGGGCCGCCAAATCACGATAGGTAAGGTTCAGGGCTTGGATGTGCCGGGCTTGGGTGCATTCGCGAGTTCTGAACTTGCCGATTGCGCAATCTCGGTGGCCCGATCAACCACGCGCTTGGGCGAGGCATAGACTTTGCGCAACAAAGCCTCAATCGCCAAGCCGTCAATCGGATCAAGGTCCACATCCTGATCCTTCGTCGCTTCAATAAACTCAGGGTCATAAGCTGTCTTCATGAAAGCCCGACGCAGGGCATTCAGCCGATCCACCGGAACATCTGGGCTTGTCAGAAAAGGGCGACTCATTTCCTGACGCGCGAAGAAAAATTCCATGATCTGTCGGTCTTCCTCATTCCGCGCAAAGTCGATGGCAAGCGGAACCTCGGGGAGATCACGATGCTTCGACAAAGACAATTGCCAAAGCGGGATGATTTTATGATCCCGCAGCCAGTCAGGTCGGGCGATTCGCATGGAGGTCCATGACGGCGAAGGACGCCCCTCAATCTCACCACGCTCCATCGCCAGATTGACATCATTGGCGCCCGGATAGCCCGCAATAAGATGAATCTTTGCACCAAGCAGCTTGTTCATTAAAGCAGGATAAATCGCGCTGTCAGCGCCCGATCCAGTACCACCGGCAATCAGACCGCGCGTGAAAAGATCTTCCGCTTTTTTGGTGGGAGAAAGATGCCAGGCAAGGGTGACGTTGACCTCTTTGCCCAGAGAACCAAGCCAGCCGAACTTCAACGGCTCAAACTGTGCGCCCTGTCCACCAGTGAGCGGCTCAAAAGCAATCCCGCGATTGATTGCAACAATGACAGTGCCGTCGCGCGGGGCAGCATTATAGAGCCAATTGGTGGCCAGCAGCGATCCGGCTCCCGGCATATTCTGAGCCACAAGCGTCGGCTCACCGGGAATATGCCGCCCCATAAATCGCGCCAACATGCGGGCGAAGGCATCATAACCACCGCCCGAAGAATAGCCGATGATCATGCGCATCGACTTGCCCCGGTAAAACGCCTCCACCGGATCAGGTGCTGAAAATGCGGATGCAGAGCCTGCCACTAGAAAGAAAAAAAACAAAGTAACCCTTACGGAAGACATGCGCATTGCAAACCCCATCAGGTAAAAGACCTGTTCTATTTGCGTTGTTCAGGCAGGCTTTCGAGTTCAAGCGCATAGACGGGATCCATTCGCGGATCGACGCCATGATTGGCCAGAGCATCTCGGAACAAGTGCCGCACTTCGGGTGTCTCATCCGCATAGTCGATCTGGTTTCCTCCAAGTCGACGCGAAATCCACGAAAGCGGAACACCCTGTGAATTACGGATGGAGGAATGTTTGAATGCCAGATAGCGCGCGGGGTTCGCACCGGCATTGAAATGCTGATGGAATGTATTATTCGGCGGTACGATCAAAGTGCCCGCCTGCCATTCATATCTCTTCGGCTCTTCGCCTTCCTGCCACATCAGTGAGAAGCCCTCACCCGACAAAACAATCACATGCGCGCCGGGCCCATGCCGATGGGCTTTCTTGTAGGTGCCCACTGGAAATTGCGAAATGTGGCTCGCCATCGAACCACGCGCCATATTGAAGCGGATGTGCCCCCCTCCCGCGCCGCGCTCCTTAGCCGTAATCAAAGGCAGATTCACGGCATCGGGGACAAAATTTGTGCGCAAAAGAAAACCGTCTTGATCGCCCTGATTGGTGAAGTAATCAGGCTCGCCATTAAAGCGGCCCTTGAAATCGCGCGGCGTGTTGAAGACGAAATCAATATCATCAAACATATTGATCAATTGAGGGCAGAAGGTAACGCCCACATAACGCGCCGGTGCCTGCCCTGACCCGTTGAAATGCTGATACCAGCAATTCAGAGGAATGGCGAAAATGGCGCCCGCTTTCCATTCGAAAGTGATCCTCTGGCCCGAATCATTCCAAACGGTGGTTGAACCCCGGCCATCCAAAATCAGCACCATTTCTTCATAAAGCTGGCGCTGCGGCTCAAGCTTCCCACCGTTGGGAATCTCACAGACATAGCAATCATTGGATGATCGGGAGGCTTCATGATTAATGAAGATACCCCTACCTCCTCGCCGCGCCCATGGTTTCAGCTCGACAGTTTTCAGGTCGGGCACATAATGCGCGCTGATAATATCGAGCCCCTCATTTCGGGCCCAGCGCTCATAAGGTGTTTCTTTCTCGGATGCGAATTTGCGTGCAAATTCCGCTGAGACCTGTGGCCCGACTGTCATGAAATACTCCCCAACTGTTTATTTTTAACAAGTCTACCCCCCCAAGAACGGTCCGGCAAATGCCAAACATGGTGCAGTGCAAGGAGGGGTTGAAGCGCTCCCCCGCCCGTAGCAGGATGCGCCGGCAGGAGCTCGCAGAGAGGCTCTCACGGGGAGGCCCATTGGGTGCAAAGAATATGAGTCAAAAATTGACGCGCCCGGAGAAAATCTGCGCCTTTGATTACCTGAACCAAAACGCCCGCCAGATCGCCCTTCTGAATGATGCAGTTTTCTATTTTGGCGAATTGGGTATGCAGGAATATGAGACCGCTGGCCTGCTGTGCGACTTGCTGGAAGAGAATGGGTTCACCCTCGAGCGTAATCTCTCGGGCTTTCCGACAGGCTTTTGCGCAAGCTGGGGCAACGGCGGCCCCGTGGTGGCCGTGCATACCGAATATGATGCCAATCCTGACAATTCGCAGAAATCGGGCATCACGGAACCGGCATCTATTGTGGCAGGCGCACCGGGCCATTGCGAGGGGCATAATGCCAATGCCGCCGTAATGGTGGCCGGCGCCCTTGCGACCAAACAGGCGATGGAAAAATTTGGCATCTCCGGCCGCCTGAAAATTTTCGGCGCCCCTGCGGAAGAGCAATTAGTCTCGCGCCCCTATTTTGTCCGTGATGGTCATTTCGATGATGTGGATATTGCCCTCGCACCCCACGTAGGTGGACAATTCAATGTCGGTTACGGACTGATTCAAAGCGCACTCATTTCTGCCTATTTCACTTTTCACGGCGAAAGCGCCCATGCTGGCAGCGCGCCATGGAAAGGACGCGACGCACTGGACGGCGTCATTCTCATGGATGTTGGAATGGCCGAATTCCGTGAACATATGCAGCCTCAAAGCATGTGCCAGCGCGTCATCACGCAAGGTGGCGATCAGCCCAATGTCATTCCCAAACGTGCGCAGGTCTGGTGGTATTTTCGCGGACCTACCGCGCAAGCTGCCATGTCCGTCTTTGAGCGCGCGAAGAAAATTGCCGAAGGCGCAGCTTTGATGAGCAATACGTCCGTCGAAATCGAGGTGCAAAGTGCGGTCTGGCCCGTGCGCGGCAATCGCACCTTGGCTGAACTCGTGCAGAGCGAATATGAGCAGATTGGTGCGCCAGACTGGAGCGCTGATGAAGAGGCTCTGGCGCGCGCACTGCAAGAGCGTGCAGGTGTGAAAATTGAGGGATTGGCCCGCGATGTCGCGCGCATGAAAGGCCCTGCCACGCAAAAGCCCGCCTCAAACGACGCGGGTGACGTGTCCTGGAAAGTGCCAATGGCAAAGTTCTACTTTCCTGCCAATGTTCCCAATATCAGCTATCACCATTGGGCGGCAGGTGTCGCCCTGGCAACATCCATCGCGCATAAGGGCGCTTTGGCAGGCGCAAAAGTTTTGGCTGGCAGTCTGCTCGAAATTTTTGCCAATCCAGAGATTGTGCAAAAGGCCAAAAAAACTTTTGCCGAGGAGATCGGAGATCAAACTTGGTATTCCATGCTACCAGACGACCAGACACCTCCCTTGGACCTCAATCGTGCCACTATGGAAAAATATCGAGAGCTCATGCGCGTGCATTATCTCAAGGAACGGCCACACTTTTCATAATGCGACGGGAATATCATTAAGTGCCCCTGCCGCAGGCAAGTTGAATAGGTCTGAGAAAGAACCTGCCTCAGGCGTAATCATGCACGCGTACATTCATGGCGCCTATACTGGAAAATTCAGCACGCATCATGTCACCCGGTTTTACCGGCTCGAATCCAACAGGCGTTCCTACCATAATCGCGTCCCCCGGATGAAGCGTATAAAATTGCGAGGCATGGGCGACAATCTCGGCGATGCCAAAAGCGAGATCGCGCGTATTGGCTTCCTGTATCAAATGGCCGTTAAGCTCGAACCGCATGTCGAGCGCATCGGGGTTGGGTACCTCATCCGCCGTCACAATCCACGGCCCAAGTACCGCATAATGATCGATGGATTTGCGTGAGCTCGGGCTTTCCTTTCCACGCAACGTCATGTCGAGGCCGATGCAATAGCCAAAAATATGCTGAAATGCATCGTGCTCAGAAATCTGTGATCCTGCTTTACCGATGATGATGGTCAGTTCAGCTTCAGGATCCGTGCGCCGATCTGCAAAGCGGGGGATGACGCCCTCAGAGGGCCCGGCGATAGCGCTCGGCGCTTTAATGAACATCTGGATAGGATCGCCATCCTGTCGCTGATCGGACGAGCCGCCACCAATATCAATTTTTTCACTTGCCAGATTGCGTCTGTTCCGCGCGATCCCGATGATTTTTGACGGATTTGTAATAGGGCTCAGCAAATCTAATTCTGTCAAAGCAAGGCGAGGCGCCGTAGGCAGCAAAGCCTCGATCCCGGGCGCAATCAAAGCCCAATGACGGATCAGCACGTCACCGGTAGCAACTGGCCAATGGAGGGCGGGAATGGCATCCAATGCAGGACTGACATCGGCAACCTCATCTGCGCAGACAATGCCGATTCGATCATGATTGAAACGACAGATTTTCATTTGATTTCTTCGTCCTGAATTTTTGCGATGATATCCTGCACTCGTTTGCGCTGGGCGGGAGTGGGATCTGAAATAACACCGCGCGCATTTTTCAATGTGCTTTCGGGATCGAGATATTCAATGATACGCTCCGCGCGTTCGCCATCAGTAATCAATTGTGGATTGGCCAGCGTTTCCTTCATCGCGGCCTGCATAAAGCTCAGTCTTGCGGCTGGCATATTCGGCGGAACGATCACAATCCGGCCCAGATTGCTGATCTTGTCATAAAAATCAAAATACCACGCTTGATTATCATCAAGCTTCACAGCCTCGAAAATCGTGGGATGGTCAGGGAAAAAGCGTGAACGCACCCGCGACATGGTGGCAATGGGTGCCGCTTCTTTTGAACGTACAAAATGGGTTGCAGAAGATTCGGCCTGGAATTGCGCATCCATTTCGCCGCGCGTCAGAGCAAAAGCCGCCTGATTGCTGCCCGTATATCCGGCGACAATCTGGCAATCCATGCGCAAAGCTTCGCAGGTAAAGGCTGCGCCTATCGCAAGGCCAGATGTTGAACCTGAGGCCGCCCAGCGCCACTTTTCTTTTCGTGCGAGGGCTTCAGCAACAGTTTTGATCGGCGAGTCGGGGCTCACCAACCAGACTGACGGGGGCGCTCCCACTGTGGCCAGATAGCCATATTTGGTGAGGTCATAGCGCACCCCGGGTTGGTTGGTCAGTTGCGCAAAAGCCGCGCCCGATCCATTGGCGAGCGAAAGCGAGAGCCCGTCGGGGGGCGCCGTATAGAGATAATTCATCGAGGTCAGGCCACCTGCGCCCGGCCGATTTTCAACCACGACCGTTGTGCCCAATGTTTTCGAGAAATAGGGGGCAATGATGCGCGTGAAAACATCATAACCCCCGCCAGGGCCCGATCCGACAACCATGCGCACCGTCTTGCCGGCATAATAGGCCCGACCCGCCTCTTCTTGCGCAGCAGCCGGAAGCAGGGGTGGTGCGATAGCCATTGCGGCCAGAAATAGTCGCAGATGAGATTTCATCAGATCCTCCCTAGTGTTTTTTTTAGGCTAGCGAAGGCGCCCGCAAAAACAAGCCATCACAACGGCGTCCTGACCTTCATAGACGAAAGGTCAATATCCGCCGGGCGAGGGCTCCGATGAAATGCTTCAAAATAACGGGGTCTGTGGGATCTCAAGGGAGGAAGCTGTCATGACACAGAAGATGACGCTCACGGTCAACGGGCATCAGCACAAGATCTCGGTTGACGATCCGGACATGCCGCTTCTTTATGCTTTGCGTGACGATCTTGGCCTCAACAATCCACGCTTTGGATGCGGGCTCGGACAATGCGGCGCCTGCACAGTACATGTGGATGGCGTGCCAACGCGCTCATGCTCGCTCCCCGTCAGTGCGATTGGCAAAGCTAAAATTACAACCCTTCACGGGTTGGGCAATCGCCAAAAACCCCATCCCTTGCAGACCGCGTGGATTGAAGAACAAGTCAATCAATGCGGCTATTGTATCAATGGCTGGATGATGGAGGGCGCGGCATTGCTCAAGCGCAATCCAAATCCAACAGAACCTCAGGTGCGTGAAGCCTTCAGTGATCTCATCTGTCGTTGCGGGACCCATAATGCCGCAGTTCGCGCTGTTTTGCGCGCTGCCAAACAAGTTTGAGGAGATCAGACCATGGGTAATCTCGATCTCTCTCGCCGCACATTTTTGTCATCGACAGGCGCTTTCATGATCGGGCTCGCCAGCCCTGACGTCTGGGCGCAAGCCGCCAAGCCGTCGCCGCTTTCCCCCAACAACCCAAAACTTTTGGCCGACCAACTTGATGCCTATCTATCGATCGACAAGACCGGCAAGGTCGATGTTTTTTATGGCGCCATTGATGGTGGCCAAGGCCTCGAAACTTCTATTGCGCAAATGGTAGCCGAAGAGCTCGACGTGCCACTTTCATCGGTGCGCATGATCATGGGTGACACACGGCAAACAGTGAATATGGGCGGTGCCAGTGGTGCCCAAGGCGTATCTCGCCGCGGCACATCCTTGATGAAGGCTGCTGCCCTCGCGCGGCAAATTCTGGTCGAGGAAGCCGCCAAAAAGCTGCGTGCTGCACCGGCAGATTTTGTGGTGCAGGCAGGCGTTATTTCACTGCGCAACAATCCAGACAAGCGCATCACTTATGCCCAGATCATTGGCGGGAAATCTTTTCAATCCAATGTGCGCTGGAACGGCCAATGGGGGAACCCTCATGATATTGCCACGGATGCCCCGCTGAAGAATTACAAGGATTATAAAATCATCGGCCAATCGCCAAAGCGGCCAGATCTGGCGAAAAAAGTTTTCGGCGAGCAGGATTTTCCTGGTGATGTGCGCCTGCCCGGCATGCTGCATGCACGCATGGTGCGCCCCGCTGTTGCAGGCGCCGTGCCGGTCAGCGTGGACGAGCAATCTATTCGACACATTGCGGGCGCCAAAATTGTTCACATCAAGGATTTTCTGGCGGTTGTCGCACCGAAGGAATGGGATGCGGTTCGCGCGCTGCGGGCTCTCAAAGTCACATGGTCGCAGTCAGAGCCAAATTTCCCAACGCATAAAGAGGTGCATGCGCATATTCGCAAAGCCAAAGTCACCCAACGCACGATTGAGCGAGAAAACGGCAAGCTTGAAGAGGGCTTGGCTAAAGCGACACGCGTCATCTCAGGCGAATATGAATATCCAACCCATTCGCACGCCAGCATGGGCCCGGGCTGTGCGGTTGCAGATGTGCGCGCTGATGGGGCAACCATCTATACGTCAACACAAAAGCCCCATTACGCCGCCGATGGCATCGCTGATCTTCTGAACATTCCACGCGACAGCGTGCATGTGATCTGGATGTTTGGCACTGGCTCCTACGGCAGGAATGATCAGGGCGATGCAACAGCCGATGCGGCAGTCCTGTCGAAAGCCTTGGGCAAGCCCGTGCGCGTGCAATGGATGCGCGAAGAAAGCCTCGGCTGGGACCCGAAGGGCACGGCTTCTGTCAATTTCTGTCAAGCTGGCATTGATGAAAAAGGCGATGTCATTGCCTATGAGCTCATTTCGCGCGGGTTTTCGCGTGAGAACGTCGCGACAAATGAAGGCCGCGCATCGGCCACTCTCGCTGGTCAATTGCTGGGCGCTAAACCCGAACCGAAAAATACGTTCAACATCCCCTTCGCCTCCTACACTTTCGCGCATAACCGCGTCGGTTGGGAGACCGTCGGCCCTTTGATGGAACGAGCTTCGCCCCTGCGTTCAACGCATTTGCGTGATCCCTATGGTCCTCCGATCCTGTTTGGCAGCGAATGTTTTATGGATGAAATTGCAGCTGCGGTGAATATGGACCCGGTTGATTTTCGTCTGCGCTATCTCACCCACCCGCGTGACAAAGAGGCCGTGCGTATCGCGGCTGAAAAAGCAGGATGGCAGAAGCGCGTCTCGCCACGGCGCGATATTGATACCAGCAGTGATATTATCGAAGGACGCGGCATTGCCTATCGGCGCCATTTCGACACATTTATCGCGGTGGTTGCGGAAGTCCGCGTTCATCGAAAGACGGGCGTTGTAGAACCCACACATCTCATTTGCGCCCATGATGTGGGCCTCATCATCAATCCAGAAACCTTGCGTCATGTGATTGAGCGTCAGCTCGTCTATGGAACCGGGCGCACCACTGTCGAGGAACTCACTTGGGACCGGAATATGGTGACAAGTCTCGATTGGAATTCTTATCCAGTACTACATATGCAGCATGTGCCACCACGCATCACAGTTCATCTCATTGAACGGCCGGAGGCTGCGCCTTCTGGCGCTGCTGAAATGGCTCTCGGTCTTGTGCCTGCAGCCATGGGCAACGCCGTCTTTGATGCAACGGGCATTCGGCTGCGCAAGATCCCATTCACCCCTGATTATGTGAAGGCGGCCTTGGCTGTCTGAGGCGAAATGATACAAACCCAGGAGCGCAAGCGCATGAAGCATGGAGCAACCCTATCAGCCATCTGTGCGCTCATAATGTTTGCCACGAGCTCACAGGCTCACGCGCAATCTGCTGAGACGTTTTACAAAATACAAACGCTCAAACTGATCGTCGGCACAACTCCCAGTGCAACATATGATTCCTATGGGCGCATTCTTGCCCGCCACATGCCCAAATATATGACCGGCGCGCCACAAGTCATCGTACAAAACATGGTGGGCGCTGGCGGTCTAGTGCCAACCAATTGGCTGTATAATGTAGCGCCCAAGGATGGCACGACGTTTGGCACATTCGCGCGCGGTTTTCCGATTCAGCCCCTGCTTGATACAAAAGGGATCCAATATGATTCACTCAAATTCAACTGGATTGGCAGCACCGCGTCCGAAGTGAGTCTTGTTTGGACATGGCACGACACGCAGTTCAAAATTTTTGAAGACACAATGGCGCGGGAAATGATTGTGCCAGCAACAGGGCCGGGCGCAGATAGCATCATCTTTCCCTATGCCATGAATGCAATTCTGGGCACCAAATTCAAAGTCGTTCCGGGCTATGCTGGTGGCCCCGAACTTATGCTGTCAGTTGAGCGCGGCGAGACGCAAGGCATAGCCTCGACCTCCTACAGCAATTTCACCGGCACTCATCATCTTTGGCTGGAACAGAACAAGGTTCGCTTTCTCGCCCAACTTGCGATGAAAAAGCATCCGGCTCTTCAGAATGTGCCGATGGCACTCGATTATGCGAAAAGTGAAGCTGACCGTCAGGTTTTGTCCTTGCTCTTCTCGCGCAATCTTCTGGCTTTTCCTTTTGCTGCACCCCCCGGTGTCCCCCCGGATCGTGTTGCCTATTTGCGCACAGCCTTTCGTCAGACGACTCAAGACCCAGCCTATCTGGCAGATCTGAAACAAGCGCGCCTTGAGAGTGACCCAACCTTTGGTGAAGAAATGACCAAACTGATTGCGGATCTCTTTGCAAGCGCGCCCGATGTAATCGAGAAAGCGCGCCAGTCTGTCGCTGGCGCGCAGAATTGACGATGATGACAAGCACAAGAGCCCTCTTTCTTCTCAGCCTGATCATCAGCGGCAGCAGCCAGGCCCAAAGCGTCGATGAATTTTATAGAGATCGACAGATCAATGTCGTGATCGCGACCAATCCCGGTTCCGGCTATGACATTTATGCGCGGTTGCTGATTGCCCATATGGGCCGACATATTCCAGGCCGCCCGGCTTTTGTGCCACGCAATCTGATCGGCGCGGGCGGCTTACGAACAGCTGAATATATCTATCGCGTGGCGCCCAAAGATGGAGCGACCATCGGCACAGTGAGCAGAGGTCTACCGTTCGAATCGGTGCTGGGGCGCGCCGACATCAATATTGATCCGCTCAACTTCAATTGGCTTGGCAGCATGAACCGGGAAATATCGGTAGCATTCGCCTCGGCGCGTTCAGGTGTTCGCAACTTTGATGAGCTCCAGCAAAGGGAAGTGCTGACACCGGGCACAGGTGTCGGAGCTGATTCAGAAATCATGCCTGTTGCGTTCAACAGTCTTGCAGGCACAAAGTTCAAAGTCGTCAAAGGCTATAAGGGAACATCCGAAGCAGCCCTCGCGGTCGAACGCGGTGAATTAGACGGCATCGCCTACTGGTCGTTTGGCGCCCTGAATACGATCCATCGACACTGGATTGAAAACAAGACCATTAACATTCTGTTTCACACGGCTGCTAGTAAGTTTGAGCCCCTTCCAGACGTTCCAAGCATCCAGGATTTGGTCAAAAATGACACCGACAGGGCGGCGCTTGATTTCATCCTTGCACGTGAATCCTTAGGTCGCCCCTTCTTCACCTCACCAGATATTCCAAGGGACAGACGCGATGCTCTGCGCAAGGCGTTCGCTGCGACGATGAACGACCCTCTTCTTATCAACGAAGCAAAGGCAAGACAGCTCGATGTGGAGCTTGTCACCGGCGCGCAGATTGATGAAATTCTAGCGCAGGCAGTAAAAGCCTCACCATCCGTTGTTCAACGTGTAAGAACCGCGCTCCAAGAATGATCAGAAAATTCTGCTCTTCATTGACCAATTTTTTATTGCGCGAACACCGTCCGCAAGCGGCTTTTAAGAGCCTCGCTCGTTGTAGTGAGCTCTGCCACAAGCTGCGTTAGCTCATCGGCCGGCATCCAGCGCACCTCACCGCCCGAGCGTTTCACATCCTCAATGAAAGCATCATCCAGCATTGTTTTGGCAAAAGCATCGCGCAGGACAGCAAGGCGATCTGCGGGGACCTGCGGCGTTGTTGCTATTGGGCGCCCGAAATTGACTGAGTTCGACAGAAAACGAAATGCTGCCTTTTCTTCATCGGTTTTGGCGAGATCCAGCAGAAGCGGCACATGTTGCAGATCCGGCTCTTTCTTCAGCCCAACCTGAATGAGTGGAGTAATTAATTTTTCACGTGCAAGCCGAGGAGCCTCCATCACATATTGCGCCCAGCTGGTGCTGCCCGATCCGTCGATCTCGCCGCGCTCCATCGCCAGATTAAGTTGATTTGTTCCCGCGTAACCGTAGATCACCTTGAATTTCGTTTTCAAGAAAGCATTATAAAACGCAGGATATTGCTGGGAAACGGAACCCGCACCCGTCGAGCCTATCTGGCTTTCGGCTTCTTTTGCTTTTTCGAGAGAGTTCACTTTGGACGTGTGCCAAGTCACCAAGATCTGGTTCGATGAACTGATACTGCCAATCCAATTCAATTCACGCAAATCTATGCGCAGACTCTTGTTAAGTCCCAAAGCCTGATCAACGGGAAGCCCTAAGCCGATCATGCTCATGATGGAACCATCGCGTGGCGCTGTCATACCCACATAATTGGCCGCAATAATGCCGCCGCCGCCTGGCATATTGATGTTAATCATCGTTGGCTGGCCAACAATAAAACGATTGATGTGACGACTTAAAATTCTGGAATACACGTCATATGTGCCGCCCGCTTCCGAGCGGATGATCATCTTGATCGGATTATTCTTGTAGAAATCACCTACTGTTTGCGCTCGAGATGAACTCACGCCGCAGCCAACCCCTAGGATCAGGCTTAAAGCAAGAAAAAACCGGTAATGATAAAGTTTAAGGACGCCAAACAGCAACATGGCGATTTCCCCCCCTAGAGGTTCCCGTGACGCATTTTCCTATCGGTGTTTTGGCTAATTTTGATGAACTTTTAGTTTCCTAATTACTTTGACAGAATAAAAAACTTCGTCAAATCTGTTCATCATGAGCAGTTTTGCAACGCAGCACGTTCGACAAAAAGAAAAATTTGGGGTCGGGGATGTATGAAACCGAATGTATCGTGGTTGGCGCGGGCGTCGTTGGGCTGGCCGTGGCGCGTGAACTTGCATTGGCTGGCCGCGAGGTCATCGTGCTTGAGGCCGAAAAGCACAAAGGCCTTCATGCCAGTTCGCGCAACACGACCGTCATTCATGCTGGAATTAATTACCCTGCCGGCAGCCTGAAAGGGCGGCTTTGCATTGAGGGCAAGAAGCGCCTTTATACGTATATTGCCGAACATAATATACCCCACAAGCAAATCGGCAAACTCATTACCTCTGCCGTGCATTCGGATGACGCAGGCATTGACCTGCTCCGTAAATTACAAGCGAAAGCCCGCACGCTTGGGATGGAAGACCTACATCTATTGAGCGCAAAAGAGGTTCACCACATGGAGCCGGAGGTTCTTTGTTCCGGAGCTCTCTGGTCACCCACATCTGGAATTATTGATGTTCATGCCTATATGGATGCGCTAGTTGGCGATATTGAAGATCACCGCGGATCGCTCGCTCTCGCCTCTCCTGTGCGTGCGGGGCAAGTCAAAAATGGTAGAATTAACCTCCAAATTGATGATTCTGCCCAAACAGAAATTAGCTGCCGTACACTCATCAATGCGGCCGGTCTCAATGCACCCCTTGTGGCACGTGCGATTCTCGGCCGTTCGCATGAGGATATTCCCCCGCGCCTTCTCGCCAAAGGTACTTATTGCGTCTTGAAACGACCATCTCCCTTTAATCATCTTGTCTATCCCGCCCCCCATGGAGTTCATGCGAGCCTCGACCTCGGCGGCCAATTGCGGTTTGGCCCCGATTCCGAATGGATCGATGAAATTGATTATCAAGTAGATGAACGCCGCATCAAACCTTTCTACGAAAAGATTCGTCATTTCTGGCCGGGGCTACGAGACGGCGATCTGGCACCGGGATGGGTCGGCATTCGCGCCAAGATCGGGACAGGCAAAACGAATGACACGGATTTCCGCATTGATCGAACAGAATTGGATGGTGCCCTTATCATCGACCTCTTCGGGATCGACTCTCCAGGATTGACGGCATCGCTGGCACTAGCTGCCGAAGTCAAAGGCTTTCTATAGCCTTAAAAAAATGCATAATTAAAAAGGATGAAACATGGCTCATATCATCGATTTCAAGATCGGCTCCGTTAACACGAGGGCACTGATCGCACTTCCCGACAGCCCTACCAAAGCCGGCATCGTTGTCTCGTTCAACCATAACGGCTTTGATCCATCGACTCATGCAATCCTCGATGATCTGGCCACTGCCGGATATGCGGCGATTGCGCCCAATCATTACCATGTCTTGCCGGAAGGTATGGACCTTGAGCATCGCCGTGATTATTTACGCGATGAACAATTTGCTGCCGATTTTCAGGCGTCATTCGATTGGCTCGTGCGCGAGCAAAAAATCAGTCCGAATAAAATTGCTCTTATGGGCCACTGCCAAGGTGGGCGCTCCGCTTGGGTGGGTGCTAGTGCCAATGCTGATCTTTGGGCAGGCGCCTGCATTTGGTATGGCGGCGGCTCTTTCCGCCAAAGCGGCACGCTACCATCGCCTTATGACAGTCTTGAAAAAATTAAATGCCCTATCATCGGGTTTTTCGGTAATGAAGATAAAAATCCCTCACCTGAAGATGTTGACAAATTCGAACTTCGGCTGAAGGAGCTCGGAAAGATTTATACGTTCCATCGCTACGATGGCGCAGGGCACGCTTTTATGAATTTTAATCATCCGCGTTATCATGAGCAAGCGAGCGAACATTCCTGGAATGCAGCAATGCAATTTCTTAAAGTTAATCTTGAATAGGATGGGGCATGCCCTCCTATTTATTAGGAAACCAATAGATCATAAAGTAGCGATGCTGCTGCCAAATCCTCGAGCCCGGCGCCGAGGGACTTATAGAAGGTCAAATCATTTTCTGTTCGCTTGATCGGACCGGCGGCCACAATCTCTGAAAGTGGGCGCACGCGTGACCAATCAAACGACGGGCCAATTGATAGGAACTCGCCGCCTTCAATGCGGGCTTGATCGCAATCATCCGTCACGATGAAGGCGCAGTCGTGGACGAGGCTTGGGGCAATTTCCATCCGGCTTGCAGCATTGGCGCCCATTGCATTGATATGCGTGCCCGGCCGAAGAGCCGAGTGATTAAAAACAGGCGTCTCCGAAGTTGTCGCTGTAACCACAATGTCAGCCTGAGCCACTGCTTCATCCGCACTGGATGCGATCTCGAACTTCGCAACGACACGCTTACCCATCATCTCACAAAATTCTTTTGCCTTCTCAAGTCGGTGCGTAAAAACACTTACATGATCCACGAGACCAAGCGCATCGAGCGCTAGAATTTGTGTGACAGCTTGCCGACCGGCGCCAATCAATCCAACACTGCGTGATTGCGGCCGCGCCATCAAACTGGCGGCCAGACCATTGGCGGCACCCGTCCGCATTTGACCAAGCCAATCGGCTTCAATAGTGGCGAGTAATCCTTGCTCGCGATCATAGAGATGTACATGAAACGTTCCGCCACCATATATTTTGACTGCGTAACGATTCGTCTTGGAATCACTGGCCGCGGTCATGTTGACGGACTTGCCAAGTAACTTCGCTCTACTGCGCGGGACATTTGTCACCAGCCCTTCGGCCTGCGCACGAAACGCAGCCCGCAGAGCCTCGATCATCGATGTCATCTGAAGCACGGCACGAACACGGGCTTCATTTACGAAAAGCGGCATTTTAGAATCCCGGCCCATACGAGCGCCTCACCTATGACAAAGCAACTTTTCCAATTCAACGGGATCAATTGGCCTTGCGGCGTGCGCTCGATCCGGACGTCGAGTTTGGAATGATCGGCGGCGGCGGTTCGTCCGGTGAGGGTGGCTGCCCCGCCTTTTTGTCTGTGTTGAAGACGTGACCTTCCATCCAAGACATCAAACGATGCATCGTCTGCTTGTTGTTCTTTTCCGCAGCCAAAGTGTGGCCGTTGCCGTAGATGCCGGATTCGGGAAGAATGTCGACCGTGACGTCGCCACCGATGGCAACCATTTCTTTTTGAAATTTACGTGACGCTTCATTTCGATCCGGCGCGCGATCACCAACCATGATGACGATGGGTATTTTAGCGAGGATCTGTTTCTTCTCTTTAGGAATATCATCAAAGGCTGTTGTTGAGCTTTCAATTGCAAGGATGCCCTTGACCTTATCGGGACGCTCGGCAGCAGTCAGATAACCCAATAGACCCGATGACGACCAACTCTGGATAATCACTCCGGGAGCGTCTATTTTGTCGATCAGCGCAACGAAAGCTGCCACAGACTTGTGTGTTTCTGCAGGGTCGCGATATGTCGTCAGCGTCTGCGCATAATAGGCATCCGCTGCTTCAATCGGAAATTGTGTATTTACATAGGGCGTTCCGAATTTCGGGCCCCAACGAAAACTGACCCAAGACGCTTCAGCCGAATAACGATTGGCAATCGGAATATCGGTGATCGGTGCGCGGCCTAGCCGCACGGCGTTGAGCTTGCAGATATCGCTGCCAGATCTGCCTGTGTTGACGCGATCCACACCATAGGTAGGAAAACCTGCGCGCGCGAAAAGCGTGAGCCAGCCTTCACGACCATCTGGCGTCGTGTCGTAAAAACGTGCCGTATGACCGCCGCCGGGATTAAACAAAATCGGATAGGGATAGCGCTGATCTTGCGGATAAAGATAAGATGCATAGACATGATTGACGACAAGCCGGCCAGGCGTTTGACGCGGATTGTTTGCGTCGCCACCATCAACGGTCTGACAATCAATGACATTGCCACCTGCTTCCATGCTTCCCATTTTGGCAATATTGAGCGGCTCAGCCGCGGCGGGGCCCAACGGGCCTGTCAAAAAGCTCAGCAACAGGCCAGAGCCAATTGCTGTGCGGATTAGCGAAGGGGGGTTTTTCATAAATTTCGTCCTTAGAGGCCGTTTGGTTCACGATTTATTTTTATTCTTCCAAAATTATCCAGAGATTATCTCAAGGAAAAACTCGTTGATGGCAGGCGTTTAATTCCCAATCAAAGCGAGCATTGTAGAGATATCGTCTGCCAACGTTGTATCAGATTTTCGGGAAAAAATGGAGTCTCTTTGCAAGGCCTCAAAGTCTATGTGCAAAGTCATCACCGTCTCAGCGGGAAGTCTACGGGAAGAACAAATTGCCGCGGCAGAATCATTGTGCGCAGCAACAACAGCGAACTTCCATCGCGATCATATCAAGATCGATCTTCCGATCAATCAGATAAGGATCAATGAACCCTTCGATAAAAGCGAGACTTGGAATACTATAAAATAGGGAGAAATTAAGCGGGGGCAATCCAAAATCTAATGAGAGAGATTTAAAAGCCCTAGTCGGAAATAATCAAGAAACCGATCCAAAGCACGATGGCATTCTAGCACTAGTTTCCACCTTTTATTCCGAAGGCTGTGCTAGATTAGCAAAGGGGCCCCAAACGTCATTACGGTTCAATCCGTTGCCATGCTATGCCTAATAACAATAAGCGATTGGTTTGCGCCCCGCGGCAGACGTGGCCTGCTTGGGAACGGCGCTGGGTATTTCATATCAAAATCAAGATAATATTCTGGCGCTGCCTTTTTACAGATCAAGCTCGCCACATACTTACCCGCAGGACACTGAGGGATTGCATTTCCGGTCAGGCCGGACAGTGCTTGCTTCTCAGCGGAGACAGCCGGCTGTTCCTTCGTGGAAGATTCACTATTTTCTATTGCGGCCGAGGGTCGAGGGTTAGCAGCTCCGATTGAACCTATAAGCTCGGCTAGCGGAACAAATCGCACCATTTTAGCGCCCCTTTCCGGAGCCGTCAGCGTTCACTTTGGTACGCCTAATTGATTCTTTGACTAGGCACACGATTGCAATTCCAAGAATAAAATTCTTCGATATAAGTATTGTTATATTCGGTGCAGGTCAGCATCAACACGTCAACATGATTTTTAAATTCAGAACGATTAAGCCATGATTTTGACCGCTATGAGATATATCGGTCGAGGGTATCACAAAGGAGAAAAACCCTGCGGCTGCTTGCGTACCTTGGCTGCTCTCTCAAAAGCGTAGCCCATCTTGAGCAGTTTGGCTTCTGACCAAGGGCGGCCAAGCATTTCAAGACCGATAGGAATACCAATCGGAGCGGTATTTTCTGGCTTTGAGAAGCCTGCAGGGAGAATCAGTGCTGGGAACCCTGTGACAGCGCTTAGAAACCCGTTATGTCGGGCCTGTGCGCCACCGACTTTTCCGACGAGTGTGCGGCTGAACGGATAAATGATGCCGTCGAGCTTCTGATCGGCTATGATTTTCATCACGCGGTCTTGCAATAACGCCCGCTTCAGTATCCGTTCTTTGAATTCCGGATCATTCATGCTGAGCTTAGTGCGATTGCGGGTACTATCAGCAATTTCTTTTGCCAGTTTACCTGATGCTAGAATTGCCTCTAGCGAGGCGTACGGCGCATTTTCCTGCTTCAAATAGGCATCAAAATAAAATGCAGTTTCATATGTAGCGACCTGCATTTCGCCAATTTCATTGATATCGAATGCATCCTTGATTGATATTATTATTGCGCCCAATTTGCGCATAGTATCCGCCGAGGCCGCCATGACTGCGTTGACATCTGCTGCATCTTCGCCGGTTCCGTAAAAACTCTCAAGAATGCCTATCCGCGTTCCGTTCAATCCCTTGCTATCTAAACCTACAGAATAGCTTTTTGCTACTTGCCCAACCGACCATGCAGTAGCGGGATCAGATGCATCATACCCGGCTATGACATCAAGAATACGCGCGACATCCTCTACGCTGCGCGCCAAGGGGCCGCCGGTATCCTGCGTCATGGAATTGGGCATGATGCCGGTTCGGCTGACGAGACCAATTGTGGCGCGCAGGCCGACAAGACTTGTTGCGCTCGAAGGAAAGCGAATTGAAGAGCCGGTATCAGTGCCCAACGCCGCCATTCCTAGATTGGCTGAGACAGCCGCAGCAGATCCACCGCTCGAGCCCGCCGGATTTCGGGTAAGATCGTAAGGGTTGAGCGTCTGCCCACCGAGCGAGCTGATGCCCCGGGTCCCAAACGTGAATTCATCCAGATTGGTTTTGCCAAGAATGATGGCGCCAGCCTCTTTAAGTTTGCTGACGATGGTCGCCTCGCGCTGAGGCACAAAACCTTGCAAGCTCATTGAACCACCGGTCGTGGGCATATCAATGGTTGCGATGGCATCTTTCACGAATACTGGAATGCCGTGTAATGGGCCTATAAGCCCACCTCTTTTGAACGCAGTATCAAGTCGATCAGCTTCCTCCAGTGCTTTTGGATTCAGCTGTATTACAGCATTAATCGCTGGGCCCTTTTTATCATAGGTATCGATCCGCTTGAGATAGATCTCGACAAGTTGGCGCGCCGTGATCTGGCCATTCCGCATGGCGCGATGCACGTCTGCAATCCCAGCTTCCTCGGTCCTGAAGGGAGCTGCGTCCGCTGGAGCGGAAATTGTGTTCGTCATGGCAAAGAAGGCCGCAAGGAAAATACCGCGTCCGAGCATAAGATCCTCCCCCAAATTTCTAATAAACCAAACATGTTACAAGCCGCCCCAGCCAGCTTGTTTCAATTCTTCCACTGCACGCTCCTGAACACGTTGCGGCGCTTTGAAAGCTTCAGCTAATAATTGTTCTATTTTAGATGGAGCCATATATTCGATGTCCATATTCCCACGCGCGGCGTCTGCGAGGAAAGCATTGTCCTTCAACGTTTTTTCGAAGCCTGTTCGCAAAGCCTCGAGCCTATCTGCTGGAACACCGGGGGGGGTAGCAAAGGGCCTATTATAAACTTGGGTGCTGAGGATAAGTTGTAAAGCCAATTTGTCTTCGCCGTCTTTGACGAGGTCCATGATGAACGGTACACCCATCGCCTTCAAATCTGAATTGGGTTCATTGGCGATATCAAGGCTAATTTTGAATGCATTGCTCTCAAGATAGGATCGAGCTTGGACTTTGGCGCTATCCCAACCCCAGCCACAAACTCCGTGCACTTCACTACGCTCCATCGCAAGTAGAACATTATTGGTCGAATCATATCCCTTCACACCGCGAAAGCGCGTCTTTGCCAGCGAGTTCAGAATTGCTGGAATCATTGCGGTCGAACCCGACGATGTCCCAATAATGACATCCTTCATGAAAATATCGGAGGGCTTTTCGACCTTCGCGTCTTTCGTAAAAGCGCAAATTGTTGATGTCGTACTCATGCTGCCAAGCCAGCCGAATTTCATCATCTCAAACGAAACGCTTCCAGATTTTGCAATCTGGTTGAGGGTTAGCGTGTTCTGTAAAATAGCAATGTTCGAACCGTCTTTCGGCGCAATATTAAAGAGATTGTTCGCGCCCTTGAGTCCTCCGGCTCCCGGAATATTTTGGACGATGACTGAGGGGTTGCCGGGAATGAAGCGGCCATAATGGCGAGATAAAAGTCGCGCATACGCGTCATATCCCCCACCTGGTCCCGAGCCGACGCCAATGGTAACATTTGTCTTGCGATAAAATTGCCCAACGTCTGCCAGTGCTCCTTGCGGAAGTGAAATCAGCAAAATCACAGCGAGGCTTTTTACGCCGGTTGAAATTTTTTCGCCCTTGTAGATCCCGTATTTGGACATAGCTGCCCCTCTCCGTCAGAGACTGAAGAATCCGTCATTGATAGCTTGTCGCCACAAAAAAGCCGCCGCACGTGTCAAACCAACGGGCAGCTCCGGCATTGCTTTGTAATAAATATGTGTGCCGGCACCGAGTTGTGTGGCTTTAACCCGTGGAGCAGGCGTCAATTCGGCCAACATCGGTAAAATGATTTCATTGAAGGCTTCCGGGCTGTTGTCTCGGCTATTCGCAGAATTGATGTAGAAAATTGGTTGCACCGGGCGGACACCGCTTCCGGCATCATAGCGACCGAAGCTAAGAAATTTTTCAACCAATTTTTGGTGTTCCTGTCCTGCAAGTTGCAGTCGATCAGAGACGGCTTGAGCGGCAGCTTCCAGTGAAGCTACAATATTATGCGTAATCGGATATTCAGCTTTGAAGTTAGGGCGAGTTCGGTCGTCTTCCCATGCTGCAAGCACTTCTTCCATTAACCATGGTAGACGCATCAGCGCAGGCGGCCCTTCCTGACCAAGCGCCTCGGGCCCCGCATAACGTGCGAGATCACGCCATGTTCGGATGTAGAGTTCATTAAACGCATCGGTGCGGCGATGCGAACTCATAGAGACGCGCTCATAATTACCTATCTTTCCAAGCGCACCTGACCAGTCATGTTTCACCTCATTGATATATCCAATCGGCGCTGTTTCAAGCTCGGTTTGTCCGACCACATTCTCAACAAGTTGCGGTAATTTCGCCGAGAAGGCGCCACCGGTCGAATGCCCATGTGCATGGACCGCGTATTCGGAAATTGGAAAATGGCGCGCGCATGCTACTGCCATCGCCTCTTCGAATGCCACCGGCCAAGCAGCCATGCGGTCCCAGAAGATCGTGCCCGGCTTAGCGCGCGCCAACGTTCTTGTTCCATATCGCAAACGATTAATAGTCGAGCTATCTTGAACGACGTCATATTGGTCCGGCCCGATGATCTCGCCCTCACGCCAGATTGGCGTGCGGAGCAAACCATTCGATTGGATCGTATCACCCGGCCAGTCGCGGGAGGGATGCTGCAAATAAAGCCGTCCCGGGAAGGTCATGGACAAAACCTTGGCACCGAGTTTACCGGCGAGTTGGCGTGCCAGAATTGATAACGACTTAAAGTCTCCATCGCCGCCATGCAGAAGAAAAAAGCCTGTCTTTCGTCCATCTGGACCACGCATGACCTTTTCTTCATCGCTGGGTTGCGTGATGAAAACACCAATGTCCCATTGGAGGCCAAGGCTTTCGATGCGGAAGAGATCCTCATTCTCAGCCAAAGGAATATCAGGAAGATCCGCTATGGCCCGGTCCATCTGGAGGACGTCTTCACGAGGATAAAAGTCCTTGATCGTCTCGTATTGCGCAGACGATTGCATGTCCCCTCCCAATCCAACGTTTCTTGAGCGATTGATTTTTTAGAATTGATCCTTGCCTGCAAAGCGTCAAGGTGTGCTTGGTTCCATCAGCCCCCTATATGGGTTTAATTCTGGCGCCTTTTATTTGAGATGTCTTTTTTCCGGCGGCAATTTCCGATTGCATTAGTCTCTGTAACTAGGATCAATTTTGTCCAAGCTCATTAGTAAAGAGGGCCAGCCATCTGGCCTCTTGCTACCAGGCACATCATCTCTATCAAACTGCTTTGCTGCATGCTTCATTACTGTTTCGCGCAATTTAATTGGCGTTCCTCCGCTGGACATAATAGCCAGCTGGATCTTGCAGCTCTTTTCAAGATTATACATCGTTTTGTAAGCTCGCCCGGCACTCTGCCCGCATACCAACAAACCGTGATTGCGCAAGATCATCGCATTATGTGGTCCGAGGTCGTGAACCAACCTCGAACGTTCATCAAGATCGTCGGCTTTACCCTCGTAGTCATGATAGGAAATTCGTTCGTAAAATCGCATTGATTTCTGCGAGAGTGGTAAGAGGCCCTCTTCTAAGCAGGCAATTGCGATGCCGGCAACAGTATGTGTATGAATAACACAATTTGCGTCCGGACGCCCAGCATGGATAGCCGAGTGGATAACAAAACCTGCTGGATTTATGACATAGGGTGTCTCTTCGACAATATTTCCATCAAGATCAATCTTGACGAGATTTGATGCCTTAACTTGCGAAAATAACAACCCGTATGGATTGATTAGAAAATGATGCCCCTCGCCTGGCACGCGAGAAGAAATATGAGTTGCGTGCATATCATCCATGCCGTTCAATGCGATCAGCCGATAGCACGCAGCAAGATCAACACGGGCTTGCCACTCCTCTGTACTCATCGTTCCAGATCTTGGCTTCGAAGACACAGTCATCAGATCTCTCCTAAGGGCCAGATTCAGCCGCCGCAGTCAGAGCTTTAAGTTTATCACGCAGAGCGGGATAATCGATGGCTTGGTTCACCAGAATATTTTGGATTTTGTCTCCAGACGTTGGATCAAAAGCAATATTTAATTTTTTTATATCTACCAATAGTTTTTCATCTTTCAACATGGAAGAAAAAGCTGTTCTTAACGAATTCACGCTCTCAGTTTTCAGATTTGGTGGGGCAAAGATAGCGTAGCCAACATCGGCTCCGCTAACATAAATAGATATAACCTGTTTCTCCTCAGGCGTACGTGCGGCCTCGAGCGCGGTGGGTATATTTGGCAGATCACGCGACCGCTCAAGCGTGTATTGAACAATGATGTTCACTTTTTTCTTTTCTACCCAATCTGCTTTTTGGTTGCGCAACATATCCCAAGATATAGTTGATCCTTCAACCTCACCGCGCTCCATCGCAAGGAGGGTCGCGTTAGAATCCGCATATCCAGAAACTATTTCAAATTTCGTCTTCAAAACACTATTCAAGGCCTTCGGTAATTGCGTCAGGGGTGAATTCGGTGAAATGGCTCCTATGAGAGTTTTTTTTGTGCGGGCATCATCGATTGTTTGAATTCCACTCGTATGCCAGCTGACAGTCACATTGGTAATGGACGCTACACGCCCAATCCAATTTAATTTCGCTGTTTCAAAGCGAACCCCCTGTGTGCCAATTGCTTCAAGCAGAGGTAACGAGGGAGAGCCTATCCCCAAAGCAGTGCCGTCTCTGGGGGCCACGTTGTAAATGTAATTCGTCATAGTTACGCTACCCGCGCCGGGCATATTTTGCGCCGTGACAATTGGCGTACCGGCAAGATGACGCCCGATGTGTCTCGAAACGAGGCGCCCATAGAGATCGTAACCTCCCCCGGCGCCTGATCCGATATAGATCGAGATTGCCTTTTCGTCCGACCAAGCATTTTGCGGCAGGGCGCCTGTTAGGAGGCTTAAAAATACCAAACGATAAAGGGGATGAGGTGCACGCAATGACTCTCTCTTTGTTTAAGGTTATCGAAAACCGTGCAGGCGAGCCGGATTATCAACGAGAATTTTTTGTATGAGCCCTGGATCATGATCAGCATAGCGATAGAGAAGCTCAACCTCTTCGGCATCATTCATCATCCGTTTTTTACGCCATCGGACGTGTGGCCAGTCGGTCGCCCAAATCATTCGGTCGGGCGCGGCATCTATAAATTCCTTCCCAAAGGGAACCGCATCATCCCAGCCTGCATCTAAGGCAGAGATTCGGTTCCCATTTGAAAGCATCATCCACCAATTCTCTCGCCGTAACATGGAGAGGATCCACTTCATTGCTGGCTGCTCAAGCCCTAATGATAGGTTCAGCCTGCCCATGTGATCAATAACGACGGGTATATCCGTCAAGGTTTCAAGTACCTCTGCATATTCCAGAAGATCGGGGCCATCCATGTGTAAGCGTATATGCCACCCGAGCGCTTTGGCCCGTTCTACTGTTCGCAAGAAGGCGTCTTTGGGATATGGCTCGTAACGAGCTGAAATATGAAACCGGATTCCACAAACACCTATCTCTGCCAGCTCCCTCAGTTCAGCATCGCAAACGTCGTCTTTCACGACAACGACGCCTCTGTAATTTGATCGGTCCGGAAGACCGCGCAGGATATCCTTAAGCATTGAATAGTCTGTATCGTAAACAGAAGGATGCACGAGAACCATCCGCTCAAATCCCAACACCTTAAGAACACGCTGGGCTTCCGAGAAAGGTCCGTCTGGGATTTCGTGCTGGATGTTCCAACGCACCGGATAGGTCTTCTGGTCCTCATAGACGTGGACTTGGCAGTCACAACTGAGAGGCGGCGGCAGGGGGGCTGGCGGACGCGGATTACGATCCCAATCCGGGAATATTTCTTTCCCAGTCATTTCTCCCCCTCCCAGTCTCTTGAGTTCTTTGAGGAACCCTTATGGGGCGTAAGTGTGGGGCCACACAGAACGACGTGTCAACAACTCCCAATACTCAATTGTACGATAATTTGGGACATAGTGTTTATTAGAATAGGCTATTCAAGAGACCATAGACGCCTCAAAATCCTTAAATAAGCAAACTGGGGGTAAACCATGGCGCATGACCTGAATTCAGATTCCCATTGGCATGAACCAACCGGGCTCACTAAAAAAGCGGGGCTCGGAACCTTCAAAAAACCGCCCATGCCATACGACGTTTTTATGGAAGAGCAAGAGATTCCAATTGTCAGGGCCGTTGGGGTGAGCAAGGTCCAGAACCTTCCGCTCAAACCATGGAAGCGCATGGGGGGAAACGGATCCTTTATTCAATTATGGGGAACAGAAGGCCTTTGGGGCTCTTATGTTATTGAGGTGCCCGGCTCTGGTGCACTCAATACAGAAAAACATCTTTATGAAGAACAATATCTTGTCATCGAAGGTCGCGGCACAACCGAAGTCTGGCAAGAAGGTGGCAAGAAGCAGATTTTCGAATGGCAGAAGGGCTCGTTATTCGCAATTCCGATGAATGCATATCACCGCATCATAAATGCCTCATCAGCTCCCGCGCTACTTCTTGCCGGAACATCGGCTCCGAATGCGATGAATCTTTACGGAAATCAAGAATTTATTTTTAACAATCCGTTTGCATTCAACGATCGATTTTCTGGCGAAACTGATTTTTTTAAACCTCGCGATGATATCGCGTCGGACCCTGTTCGCGGTCTCGCGATGCGTCGCACCAACATGATCCCTGATGTGATGAATTGTGAGCTGCCATTGGATAATCGCCGGTCTCCAGGCTACAGGCGCATCGAGCCCCATATGGCCGGGCAGCGGTTCTATATGTGGATTGGCCAACATGAAACAGGCCGGTACTCAAAAGCGCACAAACACGCTTCTGCAGCCGTCCTAATCTGCGTCAATGGTAAGGGATATACTTACACATGGCCCTCGGAACTTGGTACGAAACCATGGCAAGACGGAAAAGCAGACCAAGTTTTTCGAGTCGATTATGAGCCGGTCGGGATGGTCAGTGCTGCTCCAATGAGTGGTGATTGGTATCATCAACACTTCGGCATCAGCAAAGGACCGCTCCGCATGACTGCGTGGTTCGGACCAAACAATGCACGGGGTCGCCGACCGGGTCGGCCTGGCGAGAAAGAGCGGGATCTCGGCGCGATCGATCTTCGCGACGGTGGCAACGCGATACCCTATGACATGGAGGATCCTTACATTCGTCGGGAATATGAAGACACGCTCGCCAAAGAGGGTAGCAGATCTCGCATGGAAGATTGGATTTATGAGGAACCGAAAGACGGCGAACAACGCCCAATGACTGAATTCACGGGCATGTAAGTGAAAAAATGCGGGCAGAATGATATGTTCTGCCCGCTCTCACTCGATCTGGAATGCACGGTCAAAACGCTGTTGAATGAAACGTGTGAAGAGCTTAGCGCGCCTTGGAACATGTTCGTAATGGGGATAAACTGCGGAGACCTGCCCTTGCTGAAGTAAATAAGAGGGCAGAACCCGCTCAACTTCCCCACTTTTGATATCTTCCAGAACACAAAATGACGGCAGTAACGCAATCCCGCTGTCCTCTAACATCACTTCACGGATCGCCCAATAATTTGTTATCGAAATTTCTGCATTCAAGCGCACGGAATGTGATTTTTCAGCCCGCGCTAGATTACAAATTCCATTCGGAAAGGTGCGTGGATTGATAATCGTCGGGTGTTTTAAAAGATCTACTAAGTCTGATACAGCGCCATTTTTCTTAAGATAGCGACGAGATGCACAGAACAGCCAATCAAATCTGGTGACCTCGCGCACAACAGCCGATGGGCTAGTCACGGGGGCGATACAAACTCCGAGATCAAAACCATTTTCATGCAGCTGCAGCGGTGTTTTCGTGCCAGGCGCCAACTCAAGATGAATTGAAATTTCTGGATTTTTCTTATGAAACTCAGCAACCGCCCTCGCTAAGTGCCGTTCACCAAATGAACGGACGGACACAATTCGAAGAACACCTTTATTGCCTTTGTTTACTTCGGCCAGCTTCAGATCTTCAGCTGCAAGAACGCGAATGACCTCTGAAGAAACTGTATAGTACTGAGCACCGGCAGCCGTGAGACTTACATCACGCGTCGTTCTGTTAAAAAGACGAACACCTAGATGCTGCTCGAGTTCGTAAATTTGACGGCTTACCATTCCGCGCGAAATATTCAGCTGGCGCGCGGCGGCTGCAAAACTCAGCGTCCTCGCTGCTTCGACAAATACTTCCATGGCACGAAAACGATCCATGGCGAGATTGTCCTATTTCATACAAAAAAGTGCAAGCCTCAATTGGACGATCCGAACACTCGCTATTTAGGATATGCAGCCTATAGTCAATTATAAAGCAGGAGGAGCATAATGCGATTGGTCAGAAAACTAATCTATGCCGCAGCAATGCTCAGTTCGACACTCCATGCTGTCGCCCAAGTTCACGCCAAGCCAATAACAATGATCGTTGGATACGGACCAGGTGGCGGATATGATGCATATGCTCGGATAATTGCCCGCCATCTCCCTCGCTTTTTACCCAGCAGCCCGAATGTAACCATTCAAAATATGCCTGGAGCATCAAGTCTTAGAGCTGCTAATTATCTTTATAATTCAGCGCCACAAGATGGAACTACGATTGGAACATTCTCAAGAGACATCGCTCTTATCGGGCTTTTAGAGCAGAATAAGAATGTTCAATTTAATCCGTTGCGATTTACCTGGCTCGGCTCTGCTAGTACTTACCGAGACGACGCTTACATGCTCTGGGTTCGCCGAGACGCTCTTTCAAAAACTGAGAGGGACCGACCAATAGAATCCCAGTCGGAACTCATAATCGGTGTAACAAATGACGGCGGTGGCGGCAATGATGTCGCTGTTTTCCTTAGAGATGCCTTGAAATTCAACGCAAAGATTGTTTCAGGATATCCAGATAGCAATGCAATATTTCTCGCAATTCAACGAGCGGAAATAGATGCTCGTCTTGTCGGCCTGTCTGCCGTGCGCACGTCGCAACCCGACTGGCTGCGCACCGGAAGCGATGTAATTCCCATTTTACAACTTGGTCGAGCTGAGCGTCACTCCGACTTTCCTCAAGTTCCAATGGCGCGTGATCTGATTTCAGACCAGGACGCAATACAACTCTTGGACTTTCTGGAACTTCCGTTTGCATTTTCAAAGCCGTTCGTGGGCCCACCGGGGCTGACAACTGAAAAAACCAGAGAATTACGTGAGGGATTTATGAGCTCGTTAGCTGATCCCCTTACCCAAAAAGACTTCTTGCGAGCACAGGCCGATTTGAGCCCGATAGACGGCGATCGCCTATTGGCCGTCCTATCTAGGGTTGCGAACAGCCCAAATTCTGTAAAAGATAAAGTACGCGCAATTTTAAACCAAAAATAGGTGCTGGCGTTTCATAAATATAAACAACTGCAGTGAACCCCTGAGCATTCTACCCTGCCCTTTTTAAAAAAAGTCCTGCTTCTGGGGAGTAGGGGCACTTAAATATGTAAGGAAACTCGTCATGGATACAAAATATTCCAAACTTTTCAGCGGGGCCTATCGTATTGGTTTGGGATACCTACTAATCCCGATGCTTTATATTATTTTGATTCACGCCTTCCTGGTTCAATCTGCTTTTTGTCAGGAAACTTCCTCAAATACGAAACAGTTACGTTTGCTTGTGGGCTCCGGTCCCGGCGGAGCTTACGATTCTTATGGACGGACAATTGCCTCATATATGAGCCGGCACCTTCCCAATTCACCGAAAATTATTATTCAAAACATGCCTGGCGTTGGATCACTCATTCTCACAAATCATCTTTACCACGTCGCACCGCGCGATGGGTCCGTTATTGCAGCTGTTCATTCACTTACAGCGACACATCCATTATTTTTTCCTGATCAAGCCAAGTATGATGTGAACTCATTGAATTGGATTGGCAGCGCTGCAAGGGAATCAATAATTGGAATTTTCTGGTCTAATTCAAAAATAAAAAAATTCGATGAGACATTTAATAACGAGGTTATTATCGCGGGAAGCACCGGCTCTACGAGCAGCTTTCCGCTATTCACAAATACTATATTGGGAACACGCTTCAACATTGTTAAGGGCTATAGTGCGACCAGCGCAGGATTACTCGCTATGGAACGAGGTGAAGTTGAAGGTGTGGTAGGGATAACCGTTTCTGCCCTTAGATCGATTGGCGAAGCATATTCAGCGTCGGGAAAAATTAAAGTCCTTGTTCAATTTGGAATGAATAAGCATCCCGATTTTCCCGACGTTCCTTGGATTTTTGATTATGCTAAAACTGAAGATCAGCGCGGAGCGATGAACCTCATGTTCGGCACGCAGGAATTTGGCAGGCCATTCATTGCTCCACCGAATGTAAGCGCTAGAACCATCAAAATTCTCGAGGAAGCTTTTCTCGCTACTCTTCAAGATAAACAATTCCTCGATGAGGCAGAGAAAAGACGGCTCGATATAAATTACACATCTCCGGAAGAGATAAGAAAAATTATCAAGCAAATGTATTCGGTTTCACCTTCTATTGTTGCTGAGGTCAAAAAAATGCTCGGCGATCAGGTTCAGTAAGATATGAGAGGGCCTTAACACGATTGGGCGGCACTCCGCAGACCGATATAAACCGCCTGCACCAGAGGTCTTAAAATGGCCGATTGCACAACCCCAACCATCTTCGCCCCCACCGCACCGCTAACTACAAATCACGCTAAGCCTACTCACAATAACGGATTGATCGTGCCCCGGCAGGGGATGTGGTGCCGGGTGGGCATGGTGCCGGGTATTTCATGCCAAGATCAAGGTAATAGCCGGGAGCTGCAATTTTACAGAGCAAGCCCGCCACATACTCGCCCGCTGGACACTGAGGAATTTTATTTCCGGTCAGTCCTGGCGGCAATTGTTTCTTAGCAGGTACAGCGGGCGCTTCCGTCTTGGAGGGCTCGCTGTTTGCTATTGCTGTCGAAGGGCGAAGGTTAACCACCCCGAATGAACCTATAAGCGCCGCCAAGGGAACAAATCGTTTCATTTTGGTGCTCCTTTCTGGAGCTGGGTACCCTCATATAGTTACGCTTCAATTATTCCAGGCTCTATAGGACCTTCAGACCCCGATAAGAAAAAATGTCCCAAATACTTAAGTTCCCCGCAAAGCATGACGCACTCTTATACATCCCGCCTCATGCGTCTTAATTTCCTAGCGCCCGATATTGTTGCTGCCATCTTTGATGGAAAATAGCCTTTTGAACTGTCAACTAAAAAGCTGATGCTGGACAGGCGCTATCCGCCTGGCTGGCATGAGCAGCGCATCGCGCTTGGTTTTGCGCAGGCCTGAACCAATCCAGTCAGAATTATCCGTCAAAGTTTGCGCGCTCGTTCCCTAGTAGAACGCTAAAATCCAGCCAGATGCGGGACTGCGTGGCTGGTAAGCAGAGACTTCCGTACCCCCCAAAAACGATAACTGAGAAAGGCGTGGTAAATGAGCCCTAATTCAGCATGGAAAGCGTCTCTGCCATAAGCCCGAACAGAGCCCCGCGCACAAGCAGCTGAAATCACGCGCACATGCCGCACAGGACAAAAGCAAAGCCGGACTGTGGTGGGGAGACTAAAGACTGGCGGAGCGAGCAGTCCGCCCGAACCAGTCTCTGCAATTTTCATGGACACAGGCAATTTACCGGGGAATTCCAGAGAATCTGGCCTCGGAATTTAGGGTATTTTGGCGATGTCCTGATCCCTCTGCTAGCGCGCTTCAGCTCTTCCAAAGATGGCTGAACTGCGCTGCTACGATATCTTCGAGAGCCAGCGGCTTGTCGACCAATCCGTTTGCCATTGCGAACTTGTTCAGTCCATCCACGACCTCGAGCGAGATGGTGGCATCATAGAACGGAGCATCGCGGCTGATCAGGATTGGCATGACCTCCGCCTCTTCTTCACCGGGAAACAGCTCATCGCAGACTTTCTTTGCCAGCGACGGATCGGCCTGAAGCGCTTTCTGCGTTGCAACGATGGCGCGAACGGCCGCAGCCGCGACTTCGGGCTCCTTTTCAATCAAGGCTTCGGTAACTGTGAGCGCCGCGAAATTGTATCGATGCGCGCCTGGCGGTCCGTCGCCCCGGCGAAGGTCGAGATGCAACTTCGCAACACCCGCTTTTTCGGCGAGCGCCAGCCGCATGCCGTTGCCCCAGAACCCATCGGCATGGTTCTGCTGGATGGCCGACACACCATCACGGCTGTGCCACTCGGAATCGGTCGGCAAGCTCTCGACGATGCGCACTTCGTCATGGTCCATGTTGAGACCGGCCTCCACGAGCATGTGGCGCAGTGCCGTGCGCGGAAAGGCGAAGGAAGAAGAGATGCGCAGACCCTTCAGCGCCTTGATATCACCGCGCGGAATGTCGAGGTCCTTGCGCACGCCCAAGAACCAATAAGAGTTCTGCGATAGCGCGCACAGCAGTTTAGCGCCCTTCCAGGCTGGGAAGGCGCGCGTCGCAGCAAACGCCGGCCCGCCAAAGAAATGAATGCTGCCATCGCGCAGCTGCTCGGGCCCATGCTTGGCGCCATACTCAGGCACGAATTCGACGTCAATCCCTTGCTGCTTGAAGAAACCGAGTTTAACCGCCGCCGTCGCCACGAAATACGAGGGTGAGTCCACGTCCGCAACCATAAGCCGAAATGTAGGCATTTATTTCCTCAATACACTGTTCAGAAGGTCCGAGTTGATAACTGC
>CANJVX010000006.1 GCA_947478405.1 Beijerinckiaceae bacterium
GCACCGTCATGTCGAGGCCCAACGAATAGCCAGCGACATAATCGAGCGCCTTATCGAGCGGTATATCAGTGCCCTTCTTACCAATGACGATCACGATTTCAGCTTCATGATCGTTGCGACGATCCGGGAAGCGGATCGGAATCTCTTCATTCATGCCGACAACCGAAGAATTGGCTTTCAGAAAAATGCCGGCTTTGCCGATATCGGGGCCCATTTTCGAAGGTTCGCCAGCGCGAGCGGCTTCCATTTCAGCTATATGATCGCGGTAATTGGTCGGCGCGGCCATGGTCTTCGTCCAGCGCGCGACGGGCGGCAAGAGACTCACCTGCGAAAGTGGCTTGCCCGGCGCCAGTTTGGCGGCCTCTTCAAGACGCGTCCGGATTTCCGGCAAGGCGGCGATCAGCGCATCGCCGCGCATGTCGTACGGCGCTTTCGCACGCACCTCGGCCTGGATGTCGGTGACATCGTGCACCTGATCACCGATGACAACGCCTAGGCGATCATGATCGAAGCGGCAAAGTTTCATTGTTCTTATCCTTCTTTTTAAAAATCAGTCGCCATTGGAACGCTGGACGCGATGTTCAAGCCAGCGTAGCAGGGCCACAATGGCAATTAGCGGGAGAATCTGGATCACACCCAGAGCACAAACTGCGCCATAGCTGCCGCCCTCTTCCCACATGGTCAGACTGATGGTTCCCAGCACATGTGTGCCCGGACCAGTCAGCATGATCGAGGCCCCCAACTCACGCACGGCCAATACGAAAATGTAAATCCAAGCCGAGAGCGCAACTGGGATCAGCAGCGGCAGAAGGATGCGGCGAAACACTTGGCCATAGCTTGCGCCGGAAGTGTGAGCGGCTTCTTCCAGTTCTTTGTGAATCTGCACCAGACCGCCTGAGGCGAAGCGCATGCCGTAGGGCATGTAGAGCGTCAGGTAGGCGATCAGCAAAATCCAGATCGTATTATAAACCGGGATCGGCAGCAGCAAATAAGCAAAGAGAATGCTGGCGCCCACGATGATTGAGGGGAACGCAATCGGCAGGAATGCGAGCAAATCAAGCATCCAGCCAAAACGCGGAAGAGCACGCTGGGCAATCCATGCAAGCAGGAAAGAGAGGCCCACAATGATCGTGGCCGACATGGCGCCAAGAGACACTGAGGTTTTCACCGCATCGGCAAAGATCGGATAGCTCAGCACGAAGCTATAATTCGACCAAGTCATCTCACCCGCCCCCGCCATGAAGGGCAGCGTGGGCTTGATGAACAGAGATTGCCAGATGAGCGTTGCCACTGGCAGCCCAAGCGCGAAGGCAAAGAGCAGACCGGTCAAAGCACACAAAGGCCAGCGCCAAGCGCCGAGTTTCATGCGGGTCGGCTTATAGCCCTTGCCTGTAATCGTAGCGAAAGCTTCTGCATTGCGGGTTGAGCGGCGATAAAGCAGGACCGCGACGACGCACATGATCAGCAAAGTAATGGACAAAGCGCTGGCTGTGCCAAGCTCGGGCTGTGAGCCACGGATCGCCGCTTGAATGTCAGTTGTAAAGACTTCGATACGTGCAGGATTGCCAATCAAACGGGGCACTTCAAAGCTTTCAATGCCACGAATGAACAGCAACAGCAGCGTCGAGAGAATAGCCGGGCGCATCATCGGCATGGTCACGCGGCGCGCAATCTGGAACGTGCGCGCGCCTGACATATAGGCCGCCTCTTCCATACGCACATCCAGAGAGCGGAAGGCGGGGCCAAGCAACAGATAGGCAAGCGGGAAATAATGCGCTGACAAAACCCAGATCATCCCGCTCATGGAATAAATATTGAAGGGCGCGGCCTCGGTGCCAAAGACGATTTTTAGGAGCGAGTTCACCCAGCCGACATTCGGGCTGAGGATCAGCATCCAGGCCATCGTCGTGAGCAGACCCGGCAAGGCGAAAGACAAAAGAGTGAGCGAATGAAAAACTTCGCGCCCGGGCATATCCGTGCGCTCCACTGCCCATGCAACAAAGCCGCCCAAGATCAGCGTCAGTAATCCGGCCCCGCCTGCAAAGACCAGAGAGTTCCAGAACAGGCGCAGCAAATGCCATTGCGTATAAGCATTGATGAAATTATCCAGGGTAAAATCACCCGGGCCATAGATCGTGTCTTCCGCAAAGGCCGTATAGAACAGCGCTGCCAATGGTACGATAACGAGCCATGCAACGAAGATCACGCCAATTATGGCGATCAGCTTCGCTGGTGAAAAAGCAAAAAAACGATCACGCCATGTCGGCGTGGCTACAATGTCCATGCCAGTCGAGAGAGCCAAAACCTGTTTCCTCCGCAGCGGCGGCTTTCGCGCCACCTCTTGTTATTGATGGGAAGCCGCTCAGCGCGGCTTCAAAAGCTCTGACGTGATCTTCTGCCACTTCTTCTCGTCTTCGGGCGAGAAATTCACGGGGATGATTTTGTTGGCGCCAAAACGCTTCATCGTGTCAGGCGGATTAGCCAACACATCGGGGCGCACGGGCAAACGTCCGGCTTCGGTGAGGAGCGTCTGCGCTTCCTTGCTGACAAGGAAATTGGTGGCAAGTTGCGCGCTCTTTGGATGAGGCGCTCGCACATTAATGCCTGCTTGACCAAAGAAGAGACCAACCGGCTCCATTGCCCACCAATCTGTATCGCCACCCTTCAACATCACATTGATAGTGAGATTGGTGTAATTGTTGATGGCAACCCAATATTCGCCCAAGCCCACAGAGCGGGCGAGCGCGAGATGCCCATCGATAATCACCGGCTTCAGATTGGCAACAAGGTCGCCAATGATTTTGCGGGCCTTAGCCTCACCGAAATGGGTGAACATGGCATAGACCCATTGGCTATCATTACCATCAATGGCTACCTTACCAGCCCAGTCTTTGCGCGTGGCCATTTCCTCATAAGTTTTGGGCAGGTTCGCCTTGTCGACGAATCTCGTGTTGAATGCGGGTGAATTGTAATTGGAATAGACGCCGTACCATTTTTTCTTGGCGTCAATGGCGTTGGGATCGATGTTCTTCGCCTCCGGCAGATCGAGCACCTGCAGAAAATCCTGCGGCAGCTTGCTCACCGCGGTGGTGACCACCAGATCCCATGACTTTTGTTGCGCGCGGGCTTCCAGCACAATGCGGCTCATGAGGCCAGTGTCGGACGAGCGCACAAATTGCACGCGAATGCCCGTGGTGGTTTCAAATGCCTTCCAGAGTGGCAAGGCTTCCTGTTCGTTCATCGACCCATAAACGATGATTTCACCGCCCTCTGCCTTGGCCGCCGACAGAAGATCGGGCGTCACCCAAGAGGGCGTTTGCGCGAAAACGGGTGAGATGGGCTGAAGCGCAAGGGCGCTCAAACCTAAGGCGGTGCCCTTCAAAAGGTCACGACGCTGGAAATCCATGTTTTGCCTCCCTCAAACCCCGCTCTTGTCTGGCGGTAATTATAGCTCCTACTATGGCGCGGCAGAACCAGCCAAAGCAAGAGCGCCTCAATCGGCGGGGCTGCCGGGAGGCTGGTTTTTCCCCGTCCTAGGCCCCAAGCTCGAGGCCGGCGATCCCTCAGCTCCGCTCAAGGCCAGCCCGGCGTAGGGCATCGGCCAGAGCCCCCGAGGCGCCCGCGGGGGGAGCCGCCGCCTTCTGCTGAACCTGCTTCACGGCGCGTTGCACACCGGGCAGGTTGCCGTCGCCCCGACGCGTCTGTTGGTCGCCGGGCTCGGCATCCATCCGCATCGACAGGCTGACGCGCTTCCGGCCGGCGTCCACTTCCAGAACCTTCACTTTTACGACATCGCCGGGCTTGGCCACTTCGCGCGGATCTCTCACAAATGTCGTCGACATGAGCGAAATGTGCACAAGCCCATCCTGATGGACACCGATATCGACGAAGGCACCGAAGGCCGCGACATTTGTGACCACCCCTTCCAGGATCATGCCCGGCTTCAGATCGCTGAGCTTCTCTACGCCATCCTGGAAGGAGGCTGTCTTGAAGGAGGGACGCGGATCGCGGCCCGGCTTTTCCAACTCCTTGAGAATATCGGTAACTGTTGGCAGGCCGAAGGTTTCATTCACGAACTGCTTGGGGCTCAATGCGCGCAGCTCATTCGCATTGCCAATCAGCACATGAATATCACTTTTGGTCGACTCAAGGATCTGGCGCACGACCGGATAGGCTTCCGGATGCACGCTCGACATGTCGAGCGGATCAACGCCGCCGCGGATACGCAGGAAGCCCGCGCATAATTCAAACGCCTTCGCACCCAGACGCGGCACATCGCGCAAGGCTGTGCGGCTTTTGAACGGACCATTGGCATCTCGGTGCATAACAATGTTCTGGGCCAGTGATTCCGTCAGGCCCGAAACGCGCGACAGCAGCGGCGCCGATGCCATATTCACATCCACGCCCACCGCATTCACGCAATCTTCCACCACGGCATCAAGGGAACGCGATAATTTCACTTCCGAAAGATCATGCTGGTACTGGCCGACACCGATGGATTTGGGATCAATTTTTACAAGCTCGGCCAGAGGATCTTGCAGGCGCCGCGCAATCGACACCGCGCCGCGGATCGACACATCGAGATCAGGCAATTCCGATGAGGCATAGGCCGAGGCCGAATAGACCGAGGCCCCCGCCTCCGACACCATGACCTTGGTCAGTTTCAGTTCTGGCGCCCCCTTCAATAATTCGCCCGCCAACTTATCGGTCTCGCGCGAGGCCGTACCATTGCCAATCGCCACCAGCTCGACTTTGTGCTTGCGACAGAGGTTAGACAGAATAGCAAGAGATTCATCCCAGCGCTTCTGCGGCTCATGCGGATAGATGGTGGCCGTATCGACCACCTTGCCTGTCGTATCGACGACCGCAACTTTCACGCCGGTGCGGAAGCCCGGATCAAGCCCCAGTGTGGGCCGCGAACCAGCGGGAGCTGCCAGCAGAAGATCGCGCAGATTTCCAGCAAAAACTTTTACCGCGTCTTGTTCTGCATGCTGCCAGAGGCGCACACGCAGATCGACCGAGAGCGAGGATTCCATACGCGTGCGCCAGGCCCAGCGCACGCAATCCGAAAGCCATTTGTCAGCAGGGCGACCCATGCTGGAAATGGAAAATTTGGCGGCGATGCGGTTTTCATAAAGTGTGGGCACACCCGGCACCGGCACGTCCGTATCCGATTCCATTTTCAGATCGAGCATCTCTTCCTTCTCGCCGCGGAACATGGCAAGGATCCGATGCGAGGGAAGCTTGGTGAAGGGCTCTGCAAAGTCGAAATAATCTGAAAACTTTGCGCCCTCAACCTGCTTGCCCTCGCGAACAATCGAGCGCAGACGCCCGCGCGTCCAGAAGGTCTCACGCAGATCGCCGATCAACTCGGCATTTTCAGCGAAGGTTTCGACCAGAATTGAGCGCGCTCCATCGAGCGCAGCTTCAATGGTTTCGATGCCTTTTTCCTTGTCGATGAATTTTTCAGCTTCCACGCGCGGATCGAGCAACGGATTGGCCAGCAGCCTTGTGGCGAGAGGCTCAAGACCTGCTTCACGCGCAATCTGAGCCTTGGTGCGGCGCTTGGGCTTGTAGGGGAGATAGATATCTTCCAGCCGCGCCTTGGTATCGGCCGCATTGATCTGGGCGAGCAGCGCATCATCAAGCTTGCCCTGCTCCTTGATGCTGTCGATCACTGCTTTGCGGCGCTCCTCCAGCTCACGCAAGTAGCGCAGCCGCTCATCAAGCGTGCGCAATTGCGTGTCATCGAGCGTGCCCGTCACTTCCTTACGGTAGCGCGCGATGAAGGGAACCGTCGAGCCGCCGTCAATCAGATCCACCGCAGCCGTAACCTGCCATTCCTGTACGGACAGCTCTTGGGCAATGCGCTGATTGATCGACATCATGAGACGGCCCTTGCGATTCTGGAATACGCGATCGAACGAAGGTCGAGGTCTAAGCGCCATGCCCTCGAGGGTCAAAGCACGAACAAGCGTTCCCGCCTGTCATCCACCGAGAAAAGCTTCGCACAAGGCTGCTTTGGCAAAGCAAACGTCAATGGAAAGAATTGACATGAAAAATGCCCCCTCTCACGAAAAAGCTCTGATTCGCGAACCCGCAGAGCTTGCACCAACGCCGCCGCGCGCAACGGCACCGAAACGCCAGGACGACGATCATCGCACCACCGCATGCGGACTGACGCGCGAGGAATTACGCGCCATCGTCGCTGAAATTATTGGCTAGCGCTTTTTCTCACTGCTGACCAAGAATGGGGCTGGCGCAAGCGTCACGAAGACGCCATGATCCAATCTCAGACTTGTCAGAGCATCAGGTCTTTGCGAGAAAAATCATGAGCGGCAAATTCATTTCCGACCTGCTCCAGAGCATTACAGAGCGTGGCCGCGAATTGCTCGGCAAAGCGCGGCGCGAAGACGCCACCTCCCCAGCCAATCTCGCGCGCCTTGCCGGCGATTTGCTGACGCGACGAGGCGAGGCCACAGGGGTCGCGCTGGCTGAAGAGGTACTTGAGGCCTATGGGCAGCTTTCGACAGAGGGTCGGCGCGATTTCCTGCTACAGCTGGCGCATGATTTCGGCCCCGATCGCGCCGCACTCGACAAGGCCATCGAGATCTATCGTAAAGATACGAGCGACGTGAATGCGCTACGCTTGCATGAAGCCGCAGAGCCGCGCCGGCAGGAGCTCATCCGCCGCCTAAACCAAGCACCAGGCGGCACGGCTGCACTGGTGCATATGCGGGAGGATCTCTTCCGCCATGAGCGCGAGAGACCGGAATTGAAGGCGCTGGATGCTGATTTCCGCCACCTCTTTTCCAGCTGGTTCAATCGCGGCTTTCTCGTGCTGCGCAAGATCGACTGGAACACGCCGGCCAATATCTTGGAAAAAATCATCCGCTATGAAGCTGTGCACGCAATCCAGAATTGGGATGATTTGCGCCGCAGGATCGAGCCCTCCGATCGTCGCTGCTTTGCCTTTTTCCATCCACGCCTTGGCGATGAACCGCTAATCTTTGTAGAAGTAGCACTGACGCAGGAGATTCCAGAAGCAATTGCGCCACTGCTCGCGTCTGAGCAGCGCACAATCAAGGGTACAGCCGCAACGACAGCTGTGTTTTATTCTATTTCGAATTGCCAATCGGGATTGCGCGGCATTTCCTTTGGCAATTTCCTCATCAAACAGGTGGTGGAGGAATTGCGCCGCGAATGGCCGAAACTCTCGACCTTCGTGACGCTCTCCCCCGTGCCCGATTTTGTCCGTTGGCTTGACGGGGAGCTGGCCAGTGAAGCATCGCTTGTGCCAGCAGACCTGCGCGATGCATTGAACGATCTCAAGGGCGGCTCGCAAGCACCACCCCCTGAACATCTGCGCAAACCTCTAGTCGCGGCTGCCGCGCTCTATTTTACGCAGGCCAAGACCTCGGGCCAGCAGCCGCGCGATAGCGTGGCCCGCTTCCATCTGGGCAATGGCGCGCGGCTGGAGCGGATCAATTGGCACGGCGACGTGTCGAAAAAGGGGCTCACCCAAGCCTATGGCCTGATGGTGAATTACCTCTACGAGCTTGATGATATCGAGGCCAACCATGAGGCCTTTGCCGATCGTGGTGAAATCGTCACATCCAGCGATGTGCGCCAGCTTTTAAAGCGCAAGGGGGGCTTGCGCCCCGCTGACCGTGCCTCCCCGGAAGCTGCCACAAGCTGAAGGGTTTATTCGCACGCACAAATCAGTCTATTGTTCCCCCAAGCAAAAACAGGGGGGAACCGGATGGCGCAAGAAACGAATGAAGAAAAACCCGATGGCGCGCGTGGCAGCGCTTTCGATGTGCTCATGTCATTTCTGAAGATCGGCGGCTCGGCCTTTGGCGGCTCGACGCAAGCCATGGTCTTTCGCGAAGTGGTTGATCGTAGGCAATGGATGAATGAAGAGCAATTCATCGTCGGCCAGGCCATTGCGCAAGTTCTGCCGGGCGCCAACCCCGTCAATCTCGCGCTCTATATGGGCTTGAAAGTAGCTGGTGGCCTTGGAGCCGCTGCGGCCGTCTTTGGCATGGTGATCCCGGCTTTCTGCATCATCATGGCGATGGGCTTTGCCTATACTGAACTCTCAAGCCTGCCGGTAACCAGCTTCGTCTTGCATGGTGTGGCAGCGGCGGGCGTCGGCGCGACGGTCTCGCAAGGCCTGCGGACCACGCGCAAATTGCCCAAGCGCGCCTCGACCTTCATCGTCGGTGCCGCCGTGTTCATCACCATTGGCTTGCTGGGCTGGCCGACGATTCCGGTTGTTCTTGTCGCAGTACCCTTATCCATTGCCTGGGCCTATCTCGAAGCGCGGGGGGCTGCGTAATGGACAATCGTCTCCTCGGACTTTTCGTTGTCTTCGCGCCGCTCTCTTTGCTATCATTCGGCGGCGGACAAGCTATTGTTGCCGACATTCAATATCAGACGGTGTCGGTGCATGGTTATTTGACCAATGCGCAATTTGCCGATCTCTTCGCCATATCGCGCGCAGCTCCCGGCCCCAGCACTTTGATCGCCGCTTTGATTGGCTATCAGGTCGCCGGTTTCTGGGGGGCGATTGTTGCCTGCCTTGGCATTTACGTGCCCTCGTCCCTGCTGGTCTATGGCATTGCGAGCTGGTGGCAGAAGCACAAGATCTCGCCGCTGAAAATCGCGGTCGAACGCGGACTGGCGCCCGTTGCGATTGGTCTGATCTTCGCCGGGGCTTTGGCGGTGGTGCGCGCGGCTCTGGCCAATGAGCCCAATATGGTGATCGTGGCGCTTGAACTGGTTACCTTGGCGATCTGCTGCTCAATTTTCTACTTTTCAAAAATCGGCTCTTACACGGTGGTTTTCTCGACTGCTGGTATCTTTCTGCTGATCCACCTGCTCTTCATGTGACCCATGCGGCGCGGCGCACCCAAGGGGCTGCGCCGCGCCCGTTCTTTTTCAACTCAAAGTCTTGCCGGATGAGCAGTCCGAGGCCATATGAGCTCCAGTCCCGTTGGAGCCCGAGCCTGTGCCGCAAAATCCTTTTTTCGAAGACTGGGTCACACCCTTTGGCATCCCACCCTTCGACCGCATCACTACAGCGCATTTCCTGCCCGCATATGAAAAAGCTTTGCCCCTGCATGTGCAGGAGATTGCCGCCATCCGCGACAATCCGGCCGCTCCCACATTCCACAATACGATTGCCGCCTTTGAAAAGGCAGGTGGTGCGCTGCTGCGCATCAACAAGGTCTTCTGGAACCTGACTGGCACCGAATCCAACGATGAATTGCAAAAGGTCGAGCGTGAGATCTCGCCCGTTCTAGCGCGCCACGGCTCGGAAATTTTTCTCGACGCCAAAATACTGGCGCGGATTGAGGCCATCATTGACGGGGCGGAATGGGCCACACTCAATGACGAGCAAAAGCGGCTCGCAGAGCGTATGCAAAAAGCATTCGTCAGTTCGGGTGCCAAACTCTCAGATAGCGAACGCGCGCGCCTGACCGAGATCACCGGGCATCTGGCGACATTGGGAACGCAATTTGCCCAAAACATTTTGAAGGATGAGGGCGACTTTATTCTCTGGCTGGAAAAACCAGAAGATCTTTCGGGTCTCTCAACCGATTTCCTTGATGCGGCAGCAGCTCAGGCGACAGCGCGCGGGCGGGATGGCCAGCATGCTGTGGGCCTCTCGCGCGGTCAGGTCGAGACATTTCTCACCTCATCGACGCGACCAGACCTGCGCGAGACATTGCTCAATGCCTTTCTGGCGCGCGGTGAAAATGGCGGCGAGAGCGACAATCGCGCCATCATCGCCGAAACTCTGGCGCTGCGCCATGAACGCGCGCGCCTGCTGGGTTTTGAAACCTATGCGCATTACAAGCTCGACGACACAATGGCGCAAACCCCAGAAGCCGTACGCGACCTGCTGAACAAGGTCTGGCCGGCCGGGCGCAAGGCTGCAGAGCGCGAAGCATACAGGCTGACCGACCTCGCCAAAGAAGACGGTCAGAATGGGCCCTTCCGCAAAGCAGACTGGCGCCATTATTCCGAAAAACTGCGCCAGCGTGATTATGCAATCGAAGATCAGGAATTGCGGCCCTATTTCAAACTTTCGCGCATGATCGAAGCTGCATTTTTTGTCGCCCATAAACTCTTCGGTCTGAGCTTTGCCGAGCGCTTTGATCTGCCGCTCTACAATCCAGATGTGCGCGCTTTTGATGTGACGGATGCGCGCGGCGCCCATGTTGCGCTATTTCTGGGCGATTATTTCGCCCGTCCCTCCAAACGCGGCGGCGCCTGGATGTCAGCATTCCGCACCCAGCAAAAGTTCGAAGGCGATATTCGCCCTATCATTGTCAATGTGCTCAACATTGCTAAGCCAGCACGCGATGCTGATCCCTTGCTCAGTATTGACGAAGCACGAACACTCTTCCATGAATTTGGCCATGCGCTGCATGGCATGCTGTCGGATGTAACTTATCCTTCTCTGGCAGGTACATCTGTCTCAACCGATTTCGTGGAACTGCCCTCGCAACTCTATGAACATTGGCTGCTGCAAGCCGATGTGCTGCGCCGCTTTGCTCGTCATGCGGAAACGGATGTCCCAATTCCCGATGCGCTGCTCGATAAGCTGAAAGCCTCGCGTGGGTTCAATCAAGGCTTTGCGACAGTCGAATATTGCGCCTCGACTTTTGTTGATCTTGAAATGCATCTGAAAACGAACGCGGCTGTGGCTGATCCGCTTGCGTTCGAGCGGCAAGTGCTAGCCGAGATCAATATGCCTGATGCGATTTCCATGCGCCATCGCTCGCCGCATTTCTCGCATATTTTCTCAGGCGGCCATTATGCCTCTGGCTATTATTCTTACCTCTGGTCGGAAGTGCTCGATGCCGATGCTTTCTCAGCCTTTGAGGAAACAGGCGATATTTTCCACGCTGAAACAGCCAAACGTCTACGCACCTATATTTATAGCGCCGGCAATTTGCGCGATCCCAAAGACGCCTACCTTGCCTTTCGCGGCAAATTGCCAGGCGTTGAGGCGCTCCTGACCAAGCGCGGCCTCGCATGAGCGAGACACGCAAGATAATTTATTACGATGGCGCATGCCCGCTCTGCACAATCGAGATTGCGCATTATCAAAAGCAGGACGGCGCTGAAAATCTGTGCTTTCGCGATGTATCGCGCGCGGATGAAACGCCGGGAGCCGACCTCACGCGCGAACAGGCGCTGGCGCGTTTTCACATTCGTCAGGAAGACGGGACACTGGTCTCGGGGGCGGCTGCATTTGTGGCGATTTGGGATGATTTGCCGAAATGGCGCTGGGCAGCGCGTGTCGCGCGCTTGCCCTTGGTTCTGCCTATGATGGAAATAGGCTACCGCCTTTTCTTGCCACTGCGGCCAGCGCTGGCGTGGATTGTTCGCAGGAAGTAGGACGTCATTGCGTGCGAAAGCGAAGCAATCCAGGCGCCGCACCTGAGGCTTCTGGATTGCTTCGCTACGCTCGCAATGACGGTGGACCGCGCGGTGTTTATTCTTCCGTCTTCGCGCCTTCAAGCACTTTCAGATCGGGCTTCAGAACTGACGCATCTGCCAGCTTCTTGATGAGATGGGGCGGCGTAGCATAAACATCTTTAAATGCGGCCATCATTTCCTCACCCGTCATCGGGTTGACCTCCTGATCACTTTTTTCTGCCTCAATGATCAGATCCTTGTCCTTCATCGCCTCGTTAAAGGCCTTGCGCAAAGCAGCGACGCGATCAGCGGGCACGGCTTCAGCCACAAAGAGCGGACGACCCAATTCAAACGCTGTGAACTGGACCTTCAAAATCTGCTTGGTGTCGGCATCCTCCGCCAGATCGACAATGAGGGGTACATTTTTCAAATCCTGATGCGTGCGCAGGCCCATCTGGAAGAGGATATTGTATTTGCCGCTTTCCACCATGTCCTTGTAATGGGGCTTGATACTTGTCCAGGAGAAGGTACCACGACCATCAACCTCACCACGTTCCATGGCGAGATTCATTTCATTGCCGCCGGGGAAACCCGCGATGACCTTAAACTTCATGCCCATCAAATTGCGAAGCACATAGGGAATGACGACACTTTCCGTGCCCACGCCTGTGCCTGCGATCACCGCCTCGCGGTTTTTCAAATCGGCCCAGCTCTTGATGCCGGTGCGCGAATGAACGATGGCAATCGACGTGTCGGAATTGACACTGCCGATCCAATTCAAAGTCCGCGGATCGAATTTTGCTTTTGAGGCTTGACCCAGCAGCGGCTCGAAAGGAACGCCACGCTGCGGGGCGCCAATATTGGTACCATCGGCGGGAGCCGCATTGGCGACATGGTTGGTCATGACCAGACCACCAGCGCCAGGCATGTTGCGGACCAGCACTGTCGGATTGCTGGGGATGTATTTGCCAAGATGACGCCCCACGAGGCGCGCATTGGTGTCATAGCCACCACCTGCAGACAGGCCGACATAAATCGTGACGGTTTTTCCCTTATAGAAATCAGCAGGTGACTGGGCCGCGGCCCCTGTCGCGCTCAACGCGCTCAAAAGCACAACTACAGATCCCGACCGGCCAGCGACAGACAGCATAATAGTTCCCCCCAAATATTCTTATTTGGGCGATGCTAACCCGAAAAAGTCTGGGCGGAAACAGCATTAAGCCGGCTTCAGATCACAGTCTCGCGGGGAGACCCACGCTTTGGCGTTTGAAATCGGGCCCAGAGGCCTTACATGCTGCATTGCGGAAATTCACGAGACAAGGTTTGCAGCACATGGCCTATGACGCCCTCTTCCAGCCTCTCAAGCTCGGCGCACTCGCGCTGGCCCATCGCGTCGTGATGTCGCCTCTGACGCGCCTGCGGTCGCGCCAGCCAGGTAACATCCCCCAGGAGATGAATGCCGTCTATTACGGCCAGCGCGCCACCAAGGGCGGGCTCATTATTGCGGAAGCCACCGACATTTCTCTCACTGCACGCGGCTATCCCGGCGCGCCGGGCATCCATACGGATGAACAGGTTGCGGGCTGGCAGCTGGTGACCGCGGCCGTGCATGCCAAGGGTGGTTATATTTTCGACCAGATCTGGCACACGGGTCGCATCTCGCATTCGTCCATGCAGCCTGATGGCGTCGTGCCCTTTGCACCCTCCGCTATCGCGGCTGGCGGCAAGCATATGACTGTCACCTTCCAATCGGCGGAATTCGAAACACCACGCGCTCTGGAGACAGCCGAAATCGCGGGCCTCATCGCCGATTTCCGCAAAGCTGCAGAAAACGCCAAAAAGGCGGGCTTTGACGGCGTCGAAGTACATGGCGCCAACGGCTACCTGATCGGCCAGTTCCTGCATGATGGTTCCAACATGCGCACCGACCAATATGGCGGCTCAATCGAGAATCGCGCGCGCTTCCTGATGGAAGTCGTCGACGAAGTGGTGAAGGTTTGGGGCGCCGATCGCGTCGGTGTGCGCTTGTCGCCATGGGGTAAAAATAATTCGCAGATCGAAAGCGATCCTTTGGCGCTCTATTCCTATGTCTGCACGCAATTGGGCCAGCGCAAGCTTGCTTATGTGCATCTGGTCGAGCCGCGCGCTGATCAAAGCACCGATGTGAATGATGCCAATGCGCCGGACGCTGCAGCCACATTCAAATCGAAATTTGGTGGCGTCGTCATCGGTGCTGGCGGCTTCAATGGCGACAGCGGCGCGCAAACCGTGGCCGACGGCAAGGCGGATGCCATTGCCTTTGGTCGTCATTACATTGCCAACCCTGATCTGGCCGAGCGCCTGCGTCTGGGGGCGGCGCTCAACGCCTATGACCGCGCAACCTTCTATGGCGGTGGCGACAAGGGCTATACGGACTATCCAACGCTCGATGCAGCCAAGGCCTGACCATTTTTTCGGGGCGATGCATAGCGTCGCCCCGATCATTTTTAAACCAACGCATTCTTCGTCCTCGACCCGTTTTCTGCAGTTTTAGCGCCCGCCGCGTGCAGTTTTTGCAAAAATGGGCCTCGCTTTTTCCAAAACAGCGACGCAAACTCCTTAAATGCCGCGGTATTCAGGCAAGATTAGCTATGCGCTCTTCTTAAGCAGAATAGCGCCAGACCTGTGCATTAGATTGCAGCATTGTGCTTCAGCTCTGGGCAAAAGCCCGATTTCCAACTAAAGGGCAAGAAAACGACATTCGGGAGGTCGGTCTTGGCCCTGCTCAATAAATCTTGCCATTTCATGCTGGTTGCTTTGTTCGCGCTCATCGCGACGAGCCCCGCAAGCGCTGCGGAAAGTACTCTGAATCAAGCCAATACTGCCTGGATTCTAACCGCATCCGCATTTGTTTTGATGATGACGCTGCCGGGCCTCGCCATGTTTTACGGCGGCCTCGTGCGCTCAAAAAATGTACTGTCCGTGCTGATGCATTGCGTCGCCATCGCCTGCCTGTCTTCTGTGCTGTGGCTGGCAATTGCCTATTCTTTCTCCTTCGGTGAAGGCTCGCCTTGGCTTGGCGGCTTCGAAAAGGCCTTCCTGCTGTCGATGGATCGCGAGGCGATGAACGGCACTTTGCCGGAAAGCGTCTTTTTCCTGTTCCAGATGACCTTTGCCATCATCACTCCGGCGCTGATCGTGGGTGCTTTCCCTGAGCGCATCAAATTCGGCCCCGTGCTGGTCTTTTCGGGTCTGTGGCTGATCGTCGTCTATGCCCCCGTGGCCCATTGGGTCTGGGGCAATGGCTGGCTGATGAGCCGCGGCGTGATGGATTTTGCCGGCGGCCTTGTGGTGCATGCAACGGCCGGCACGTCTGCGCTGGTGATTGCCGCGATGCTCGGCCCGCGCGACGGCTGGCCGAAAGAATTGCGCCCGCCGCATAATCCGGGACTGACCATTATCGGCGCAGGTCTGCTCTGGGTTGGCTGGTATGGCTTCAACGGCGGTAGCGCGCTGACCGCTGATGCAGCTGCCGGCAATGCCATTCTGGCCACGCATATGTCGGCTTCCGTCGCAGGCCTCGTCTGGATGGCGATTGAATGGATGCGTTTTGGCCGCCCCAGCGTGGTCGGCACGGTGACGGGCGTTGTCGCTGGTCTGGCAACAGTCACCCCGGCCTCGGGCTTTGTCAGCCCGCTGGGCGGCTGCCTTCTGGGTTTTGCTGGTGCCGTCGTCTGTTTCTTCGCGGTGGACCTCGTGAAGCACAAGATGAAGGTCGACGACACGCTCGACGTCTTCGCCGTGCATGGCCTGGGCGGGATCCTGGGCACTGTGCTCGTGGCCTTCCTGGCCCATCCGGCGCTCAATGGAGCTGGCTTTGGCGACAATGGCGATGCGATCACCCAGCTGAAGGTTCAGCTCATGGGTGTGGGCGCCACCGTTGCCTGGTCGGGGGCGATGACCGCTCTTCTGGTGGCCGGCATGCGCGCCACAATAGGGCTGCGGGCCTCCCCGGACGAGATCGAAGAGGGACTGGACCTTACCTCCCACGGCGAGCGCAGCTACACGCTGTGATCTTTCCAAAAGGCGGTCTTCGGGCCGCCTTTTTCTTTTCGTCGTCTCGTGCATAATCACCCCTACCGAGACTGGATCGGGCCCACCAAGATGGCCCGCCACACGGGAGGACAGGCACATGGCATCCATCACTCTGACGGTGAACGGGAGCGCTCGCACGATTGATGTGCGCGATCCTGAGAAACCGCTTCTCTACGCGATCCGCAACGACCTTGGCCTAAAAGGCGCCAAATATGGCTGCGGTCTTGGCCAATGCGGCTCTTGCACCATACTGGTGGATGGCGAGCCCGTGCGCTCCTGCACCGTGCCGGTCTCTGCCTTTGCGGGCAAGAAGATCACCACGATCGAAGGTCTGGGCTCGCCCGAAAAGCCGCATAAAGTGCAAGCGGCCTTCATCGCCGAACAGGCAGCCCAATGCGGCTATTGCACCAATGGCATGGTGATGACCGGCGCCGCCCTGCTTGAAAAAAATCCGAAGCCCACAGCCGCGCAAGTCAAAGATGCGCTGGCACAAAATCTCTGCCGCTGCGGTACGCATGAGCGCATCGTCGCCGCTGTGGTCAAGGCTGGAGGAGCACGCGGATGAATATGCACACCTCGCGCCGCAATTTCCTGAAGAGCACAGGCGCTCTCTTCATCGCCATTCCCTTCGCCTCACACGTGAAAGCGCAAGGGCGCATCGCCGCCAAGACGGTTGATCCTGCACAGGTCGATGCCTATCTTGCGCTCAATGCAGATGGCACAGCAACGATCTATTCGGGCAAGGTCGATCTGGGCACCGGCCTGCGCGCGGCTTTCCCGCAAATTGCGGCGGAAGAGCTCGGCCTGCCGATCAACAAGATCAAATTGATCGAAGGCGACACTTTGCTCACCCCCGATCAAGGATCAACCTCGGGCTCAAATGGTATTCCCAAAGGCGGTATGCAATTGCGCCAAGCCGCTGCCACTGCGCGCCAAGCGCTGATCAAACTGGCTTCGGAAAAACTGGGAAAGCCTGCGAGCGAACTCGACGCGATCAATGGCGAAGTGCGCCCGAAAGCCGGTGGTGCCGGCGTTTCATTCGCCAACCTCATCACCGACAAGGGTTTTGAGCTGAAGCTCGATGCCAAAGCGCCTGTGCGCGACCCGAAGACGCATCAAATTGTCGGCAAGCATGTGCCGCGGCCGGATATTCCGGCCAAAGCTACGGGCCGCTTTGTCTATATGCATGATCTGGAAGTCCCGGGCATGTTGCATGGCCGCACGATCCGCCCCGACGTCATCGGCGCGGAACTCGTCTCGGTCGATGAAAGCTCGATTGCATCGATCCCCGGCGCAAAAGTCGTGCGCTTGAAAAACTTCCTTGGCGTTGTTGCGCCTGATGAATGGGATGCCGTGCGTGCTGCCAAAATGCTCAAAGCCGAATGGAAAGGCGGCGGCTTGCCGACCGATTCCACAGGGCTTCGCGATTATGTCAAAGCGCAGAAAATCAGCTCAACGGAAGCGCTCGACAAAGCGGGTGATTTCGCTGCTGCTTATGCGAGTGCACCCAAAAAACTATCGGGCGAATTCTATTGGCCAGCGCAGAGCCATGCCTCCATGGGGCCCTCATGTGCCATCGCCGATGTGAAAGAAGGCGAGGCGACCATCTGGTGTTCCTCGCAAGGCACGCATCGCTATGCCAAGCATTTCGCCACCATGCTGGACCTGCCCGCCAATAGGTTGCGCGTGCATTATCTGGATGGTGCAGGCTGCTATGGCATGAACGGCCACGAAGATGCCGCCGCTGATGCGGCTTTCATGTCAAAGGCTGTTGGCAAGCCGGTGCGCGTGCAATGGTCGCGCGAAGATGAGCATGCGCTTGACCCGAAAGGTCCGGCACAAGTCATCACGCAGGAAGCTGCTCTGTCGGCCGATGGCAAGATAGTCGCCTGGCACACAACCATGCGCTGCCCCAAGCCCACCGCCAATCTGCCGACCATTCCCCTGCTCGCACCGGTCGAAGTCGATGCGAAACAGGTCAAAGGCATTGCCACGGGCTCGCTCTCATCAGGCGGCAAGCCGCCTTATGATGTGCCGAACCTGCTGGTCGAAGTGCATTGGCTGGAAGATACACCTCTGCGCCCATCGCATTTGCGTGCACCGGGGAAGATCGGCAATTGCCTCGCGGTTGAAACATTCATGGATGAGCTGGCGCTGGCTGCCGGCAAAGATCCTGTCGAGTTTCGTCTTGCCTATATGTCCGATCCGCGTGGCCGCGAAGCGGTTGAGCGTGTTGCCAAACTCTTCAACTGGGACAAGCGCGTGGAACCGCGCCGCAATGGCAAGGGCCGCGGCATTGGCTATACGCAATATAAGGGCGACGAAACCTATGTCGCCATTGCCATGGAAGTGGATGTCTCGGCCGACGGGCGCATTCGCGTGACGCGTGTGGCCGCCACCCATGATTGCGGACAGATCATCTCGCCCGATGGCGTGCGCTCGCAAGTCGAGGGCTGCATTTTGCAGACCATCGGCCGCACGCTCTTCGAAGAGGTGAAGTTCGACCGCAATCATGTGACGAGCCGTGATTGGGCGAGCTATCCGATCCTCACTTTCCCCGACCTGCCGGAGATGAAGATCGAATTGATCGACCGCCCGAATGAACCACCGCGCGGCGCGGGTGAAGCTGCAACAGCCCCAGTGGCTGCCGCACTCGCCAATGCCGTGTTTGATGCCACAGGCATTCGCCTGCGCACCGTGCCCTTCACGGCCGCGCGAATGAAGTCGGCTATGGCCGAATCGGGCGTGAAATTCGGTTAATCAGAGCTCAGCCCTTCTCGTCCTTGCGAGGAGGGCTGAAAGCTCGACGCGGCAATCCATAGCGACTTACTCAACAGCATGGGCGCTATGGATTGCCGCGTCGCTTTGCTCCTCGCAATGACGAAAGAAAAATCCATGCGTCTCATTCGCACAGCCATTGCCCTCGCCACTCTTTTTGCCGCGCCCGCTTTTGCGCAAACCAAAGTGACCGTCGTCACATTTGCTGGCGCCACCAACCTTCCCGTCTGGATTGCGATGGACAAGGGGCATTTCGCCAAACAGGGTTTGGACGTGACCCATGAAGTGACGCGCGGCTCAACCGCTGCCATCGAAGGAATGATGAGTGGCAAATATCAATTTGCCTCCACCGCTTTTGACAACACGATTGCCAATATCGAAGGCCAAGGCGATGTGTCGATTGCGGGTTTCGATCTGGTCGGCATTGCAGGCATTCATTCCGGCATGAACAAGATTGTCGTTACGCCCGAGATCAAGAGCTTTGCCGATCTCAAGGGCAAGGTCGTTGCGAGTGACGCTTTGACCAGCGGTTATGGCCTTGTGCTCGTGCGCATTCTGGAAATGAACGGTTTGAAGCGCGAGCGCGATTTTTCAGCCCTTGCCGTGGGCTCCGGCCCCAACCGCTTGAAAGCCATGCTGGAAGGCAAGGCGCAGGCCGCCGCCCTGTCCTCGCCAGATGATATCGAAGCCAAGAAAGCGGGCATGCGTGTGCTGGCTGATGCGACCGAGATCATCGGCGCCTATCAGGGCTCGGCCTTTGTCGTGCGCCGCGCTTATGGCAAGGAACATGAGAAAGAAGTCGTCGCTTTTTTGCGCGCGATGATTATCGCCAGCGATGAAGTCTTTGCCGATAAAGCTGGCGCCATTGCCACGATGCGCGCGCGCATCAAGGGATTGTCGGCTGAAGATGCCGAAATCATCTATGGCGATATGACCGCAGGCAAAGGCGGGCTCAACAAGCGCGCGGCGATGAATATGGAAGGCGTGAAAACGCTGATCGCTTTGCGCAATGAATTGAGCGGCGCAAAGAAGATTGAGTCACCGATCAGCAAATATGTCGATCTCAGCTTTTATGAGAAGGCGCTGGCCGGCGTGAAATAAGTCCGCCACTGGGGCTGCAATCCAGAGGCCACTCTTGGGGCTTCTGGATTGCTTCGCTTTGCTCGCAATGACGGGCCCTCGTCAGTGCGAGGAGCGCAGCGACGAAGCAATCCAGTGACGGTGGACGCGTTAGGCGGCGGCCTTCACGTCTGCTGGCAGACGGATCAGATAATCAAAGGCTGACAGACCCGCCTTGGCGCCCTCGCCCAGAGCAATGATGATCTGCTTGTAGGGCGTGGTCGTGGCATCGCCGCCTGCAAAGACGCCGGGCAGTGAGGTGGCGCCATGCGCATCGACTTCGATTTCACCGCGCGGAGAAAGTGCCAGTGTGCCTTTCAGCCATTCGGTATTGGGCACAAGACCGATCTGCACGAAAATGCCTTCGAGTTCGAGGCTCTTGGCCTCGCCCGTGCCGCGATCCGTATAGGCCAGCGCGCTCACCTTGGAGCCATCGCCCAAAACTTCCGTCGTCTGCGCATTCATGACGACGGTGACATTGGGCAGCGAGTAGAGCTTGTTTTGCAAAATCGCATCCGCGCGCAGTTTCGTATCCCATTCGATCAATGTGACATGAGCCACAAGGCCTGCGAGATCGATGGCAGCTTCGACGCCTGAATTGCCGCCACCAATCACCGCCACGCGCTTGCCCTTGAACAAAGGCCCATCGCAATGCGGGCAATAGGCCACGCCCTTGTTGCGATATTGCTCTTCACCCGGCACGTTCATCTGGCGCCAGCGTGCGCCGGTTGAAAGGATAAGCGTCTTGGCCTTCAGCGAAGCGCCATTGGCGAGTTTGATCTCGTGATAGCCGCCAGCAACAGAGGCCGGCACCAAAGTGGTTGCCATCTGTAGCCCCATAATGTCGACATCATATTCGCGCACATGCTGTTCGAGCTGGGCCGCAAGTTTCGGACCTTCCGTGTGTTGCACGGAGATGAAATTCTCAATGCCCATCGTATCGAGTACCTGGCCACCAAAACGCTCCGTCACCACACCCGTGCGAATGCCCTTGCGCGCTGTATAGACAGCGGCCGCCGCACCCGCAGGGCCACCGCCCACGATCAGCACTTCGAATGGCTCTTTGTGCTTGATGGCTTCGGCGGCACGATCAGCCGCACCCGTATCAAGCTTGGCCAGAATTTGTTCGAGCGACATGCGCCCTTGCGCAAAGGGCTCGCCATTCAGATAGACAGACGGCACAGCCATGATCTGTCGATCATCGACTTCCTTCTGGTTGAGCGCGCCATCAATGGCGACATGTTTGATATTCGCATTCAGCGCGCCCATCAGATTGAGCGCCTGCACGACATCGGGGCAATTCTGGCACGACAATGAGAAATAGGTCTCGAACACAAATGTGCCCTGCAAATTGCGGATCTGTTCCAGCACAGCCGCATCTTCTTTGGGGGGATGACCGCCCACTTGCAGAAGTGCCAGGATCAGCGAGTTGAACTCGTGACCCATCGGCAGACCGGCAAAGGCCACGGCGATGTCTGAGCCCACGCGATTGATGGCGAAAGAGGGCTTGCGCGCGTCAGCGCCATCGATGCGCAGAGAAATCTTGTCGGAGAGCGGCACGATATCTTCGAGCAGCTCTTTCATCTCCTGCGATTTGGCGCTGTCATCGAGCGAGGCGACCAGTTCGATCGGCATTTGAATGCGCTCGAAATAGCTCTGCAACTGGCCCTTCAGATTGGCGTCTAACATGGGAGGCTCCGGAATTCTGTTTTGGAAGAGAAGGCCCCGAGCCTCATCAAAAGGCTCGGGGACAAGGATCGCGCTCAGGGGCAGAGCGCAATCCCGCTTGCGTATGGGACTTAGATCTTGCCGACGAGGTCGAGCGACGGGGCGAGTGTCTTCTCGCCCTCCTGCCACTTGGCCGGGCAGACTTCACCCGGATGCGAAGCGACATACTGAGCGGCCTTGATCTTGCGCAGCAGTTCGGAGGCCGAGCGGCCAACGCCACCCGCGGTGATTTCAACAATCTGGATCTTGCCCTGCGGATCGACAACGAATGTGCCGCGATCAGCAAGACCCGCCGCTTCGATCAGCACGTCGAAGTTGCGCGAGAGCTGCGTCGTCGGGTCGCCAACCATCGTGTACTGGATCTTCTTGATGGCGGGCGATGTGTCGTGCCAGGCTTTGTGCGCGAAATGCGTGTCGGTGGAGACCGAGTAGATTTCGACGCCGAGCTTCTGGAATTCGGCATAATTGTCGGCGAGGTCTTCGAGCTCGGTCGGGCAGACGAAGGTGAAGTCAGCCGGGTAGAAGAACACAACGGACCACTTGCCGTGCAGCGACTGGTCGGTCACTTCGATGAACTTGCCGCCCTTAAGGGCTTGGGCTTTGAATGGCTTAATCTGTGAACCGATCAGCGACATGCGTTTTCTCCTAGGCTGTGATGTGGGATGGCAGCGCCACCCCGTTTGAAGTCGACTTGGGTGGTGTAGCCGGATTTACCAAGCTGAAAAAGTGAATTATTTCGATTATTTTAATCGTATAAATCGATTACTGTACGAGAATGAAAATTCTCCCGACCTTTCGGCAATTGCGTTTCCTTGTGGCCGTCGTCGACCATTGCCACTTCGGCAAGGCGGCGGAGACCTGTTTGGTGGGGCAATCGACCCTCTCAGCCGGAATTCAGGAACTTGAGCTGGTTCTGGGCGTGCGCCTGTTGGAACGCACGAAACGCTCCGTAGTGCCAACGCCCATTGGGCGTGACATAGCCGAGCGCGCCCGCGGCCTGCTCTCAGGCGCTGAAGATCTCGTCGATACAGCTTTGGCGGCACAGGACCCGCTGTCTGGGCCTTTGCATCTAGGCCTCATCCCAACCGTTGGACCCTTCATTCTGCCGCGCATCATGCCGCCTCTGCGCCAAGCCATGCCGGAAATGAAATTCTATCTGCGTGAAGAACAAACGGCCGTGCTGCTGTCGCGCCTTGAAGAAGGCGAGGTTGATGCAGCCATTATCGCCCTGCCCTATTCGGGTAATTTTGAATCGATTGAAATCGCGCGCGACCGATTCTGGGTTGTCTATCCCAAGGGTCATGCCTTCACCGGGCGCGATGACATTTTGCCCCGCGAGATTGCAGGTGAGGAATTACTGTTACTCGAAGATGGGCATTGCTTACGCGACCATGCGCTAGCTGCCTGCTCGCTCGAAGGCGCACGACGCAATATTGCCTTTCAAGGCACGAGCCTGCACACATTGGTGCAAATGGTCGCCAGTGGATTGGGCGTGACATTACTGCCGCAAATGGCGGTCGAAGGCGGCTTGTTGCGCGGGCTCGATGTTGGCTGCTCGCCTCTGTCAGGCGAACAGAATTTTCGCCGCATTGGCCTTGCCTTCCGCGCAACGTCAGGAAGACGGGCCACATTTCAACATCTGGCCAAGGAAATGAGCTTCCGGCTGGCACCAGCCCTGTGAATGAACATTATTGTAACCCCCATTCATACACGCCTTAGCAGAGAGTGGTGGCCTTACATCAGGCCATTGGGCGGGGCTGAGACCACATGATGAAAAGATCAATGCTGATTGGGCTCGCGCTGGCGACCATCGCTTTGCCGGCGCAAGCCGGCGTTATGACGCTCTCCTGCGGCAGCGGCGCATCCACTTATGAACTGATGATTGATGATGATCGCGGCGTCATGACATCGACTGTGACGGCGACAGGTGCCGTCACACAACTCGTGGTCCGCGGCATCAAGCGAGAGAATGGCAGCATGTTTGCGCGCGGTTACATAAGTGGGCGCGGCACTGAATTTGAATTCAATTACAAATATTTCGGTCAAATGTCTTATCTCTTCGGCAATGGTGGCAAGCGTAGTGATGAGTGCCGTCTGGTGAGCGATGACCGCTGAACAACAACGCTCCGGCCCGTCATTTCGAGGAGCCGAAGGCGACGTGGCAATCCAGACTCACAGAACAAATGTGTCGATCTGATCGTTTTCTGGATTGCTTCGCTCCGCTCGCAAGGGCGGCGGAAGGGATGCGGGCACCAAATAAAACTCTTTAGATACAATATATTAGACTAATAGAGGCCAGATGTCGAAAACCCGCTTGCCTTTTTATTAGAAATATCTAAATTAGATTTTATGCATATAGAGCAACTTCTCCCCAAGGCCGAACAGGCCGAAGCCTTCCTGAAGGCACTGGCCAACAAACATCGCTTGATGGTGTTGTGCGAATTGCATCAGGGCGAACGGTCCGTTGGAACTCTGATGGACGCCGTGGGTTTAAGTCAATCGGCTCTGTCGCAGCATCTCGCCAAATTGCGCGAAGACAAACTCGTCGTCACGCGGCGCGATGCGCAGACGATCTATTACGCGCTGGCCAACGACGATGCCTCGCGCGTGATGGCCGTTCTGTACGAGCTTTTCTGCGCAGAGAAACCTGTACAGATTCCGACCAAGACCCAAGCAAAAGGAAATACCAAATGAGTATGGCAACATTGGACAGTTCGGGCACGCGCGCAGGAGCGTCTCGCCTCGACTGGACACCCTATCTCGCTGGCGCCGGTATTGGCGTTTTGAGCTGGATCGCTTTCGCCATCGCCAAAGATCCGATTGGCGTTACAACGGCCTATGGCCGCCTCGCGGGTGAAGTCGCCATCCCGCTTCTGGGAAGCGAAACCGTTGCCAATAACACCTATTGGAAAATTGCGCCCTTCGCCTTTGATTACGGCGTTCTCTTTCTCCTCGGCATCATGATCGGCGCTTTCGTCTCCGCCATCATGTCCGGCACGTTCAAAATCGAACTTGTGCCCGACGTCTGGAAGCAAGAAATGGGCGCCTCTGTTTGGAAGCGCTTTACCTATGCGTTTCTGGGTGGCGTGATCGTCATGTATGGCGCGCGGCTTGCGGGCGGTTGCACCAGCGGCCACGGCATTTCTGGTGGATTGCAGCTGGCTGTGTCCAGCTGGCTCTTTCTCGCGGTGATGTTTGCCACAGGCCTCATCGCCTCTTTCGTTCTGTTCCACACCAAGAAAGCTTGAGGAGCACAATCATGACTGACTTCTTTGCTCCGGGCAGCATAGCGCTTGCCCTTCTTATCGGCGCAGCCTTTGGTTTTCTTTTGCACCGCGGTCGCGTGACGAGCTGCAATGTGATTGAAAACCAGTTCCGCCTGAAAGATTACACCGTGCTGAAAGTCATGCTGACAGCCATCATCGTGGGTGGCGTTGGCGTGATGGCGCTGGCAGATGCCAATCTCGCCAAATATGCCGTGAAAGATACAAATCTTCTGGGTGTCGCTCTGGGCGCAGGCCTTTTTGGCATTGGTATGGTGTTTTACGGCTATTGCCCGGGCACCGGCCTTGCCGCCATCGCGACAGGCAGTGTGCATGCGCTGGTGGGCGCGCTTGGCATGATCGCGGGCGGAATTCTCTTCGCTCTGTCCTTCGACTGGGTGAAAGCCAACATCCTGACGGTCGGCGCCTATGGCAAAATCCGCCTGCCCGACGTGACAGGGGTTCCAGCTCCGGTCTGGTTTGCAGGACTTGCGCTTCTCAGCGTCGCCTTTTTTGTCTGGGCAGAGAGGCGGGAAAGCCGCTAAACTCGCCCCCAACGAGAAGAAAGCGTCGGCCTCAGGCCGACGCTTCCAAATTGGGGAAGCGAAAGATGAGCGAACACGACCGGTGGCAGGGCCGCTACGCGGCGCCTGACTATATTTTCGGCCAAGAACCGAACGTTTTTCTCGCAGCTCAAAAACATCTTCTGCCGACAAGCGGCAAAGCTCTGGCAGTGGCCGATGGCGAGGCGCGCAATGGCGTCTGGCTGGCTCAGCAAAGGCTCGATGTCCTCTCCATCGACTTCTCTTCCAATGCACAAAACAAGGCCCGCACGCTGGCCAAGAGCCGCGGTATCAACATCACACTCGAATGTGTGGATGTGCATGCCTGGCCCTATCCGGAAAATACATTCGATGTGGTTGTCGAAATTTTCACGCAATTTTCGACGCCCGAAGAACGCACACTCAAATGGGATGGTATGATACGCTGCCTGAAGCCCGGTGGGCTTCTGCTGCTCGAAGGTTACACACCCAAACAACTCGAGTATAAGACCGGCGGCCCGAAAGAGATCGAGCGGCTTTACACACGCGCCATGCTCGAAAAAGGTTTCGCCAAACTCTCGCGCTTCGAGATCAAGGAATATGACACACACATGTCCGAAGGCGCAGGGCACGCCGGCATGGCAGCAGTGATCGATCTCATCGGCACCAAATAATAAAACCAAGAAACGATGGAACCGAAGATGAAAGTGCCTGCGCTAATCAAGAAGAATGTCGCGCTGTTTTCCATGTCGCAAAGCTTTACGGGCGCGGGAATGCAGTTTTCTTATGGCTTTGGTCCGCTGATGGTACAAACGCTCACCGGCTCTCCGGAGCTTGCTGGGCTTTCCGTCGGGCTGGTCGGGATCAGCCGTTTTCTCGTCGCCTATCCGATGGGAAAGATCACCGATTCTTTCGGCCGCAAACGCGGCATTTACCTTGGCCTGACGCTGGCACTCGCTGGGAGCCTGACGTTGGGCAGCGCCATGATCGTCCATTCCCTCTTTCTCTTCATTGCCGGACTCTTGCTATTTGGGATGGGCATGAATGGCGCGCAGCAAATGCGCGTGGGCGTCACCGACATGTTCCCCGCCCCCATGCGCGCGCAGGCTCTGGGCTATCTGGCACTCGGATCGCTCTTCAGTCTGCTGCTGAGCCCATCAATGGTGAGCATTGCTGATCGGATTGCGACAGCCACAGGCGCTGATCCGCTCGGCTTACCCTGGTTTTTCTTGCCGGTTCTCATCATTGGTGGCGCGATCTGTGTCAGCTTCGTCAAGCCTGATCCGAAAGTGATAGGCATGAACCTGCGCGATTATTGGCCGGATCTACCGCCCTCAACCAAGAAAGAAGCCCCGGCAAACACAAGCTTCACTGCGCGCCGGCTGCTAGCAGATCCATCTATCAGACTCGCAATCATTTCCAATTGCGCGAGCACTGGTAATATGTCGATTGTCATGGTGCTGACATCGCTGGTTCTCCACAATCATGGGCATTCCTTATTCGAGATCGCTGTGTCGCATACATTTCATTCCGCTGGCATGTTTGCCTTTACAATTCCGCTGGGTAAACTCGCCGACCGCTATGGTCGCTCGCGCATCATGTTCCCCGGCGTCTTCGTCTCGCTGATCGGCGCCGCGCTTGTCGCTTTCACGCCCAACATGATCACGGTAACTCTGGGCACATTTCTTGTTGGCTTTGGATGGGCTGGTGCCAATGTCGCAGCCACCGCCTATATAGCGGGCAAAGTACAGACTTCAGAACGTGGCCGCGCCATTGGCGTGAATGATTCTTTCGCAGGAGCGAGCACGATTTTTGCAGCCTTTGTGACAGGCCCATTGATTGCAGCAGCTGGCATGCCTGCAGCCGGACTGACGGCCATTCTGCTGGCGGTACTGCCCTTCATTCTGCGTGCTGTCAGTGGGCCCATGAAAGAATAAATGAAAATACGGGAGGACATAAAATGAGCAACGACACACATTGGCCAGCCGATATTGATCCCCAGTCTGGCTTTCGCCTACCGCTATTGAAGCGTGAAGACCTCGACGAGGTCGGCCAGCGGCGCTATGACCGCGCCGCCAATGGCGGCAATATTGCGGGCTTGCAGGGACCGACAGGCATCATGCTTTATTCGCCCAAGACCAGCGAAGCGCAATCCTCTGTCAGCCGCTATTTGCGTAACGACGCCGGCTTCACGCCCCGCATTCGCGAGATCGCGCTGCTCATCACCTCGCGCTGCATGGACCAACAATTCGAATGGACCGCGCATGAACCAGAAGCAGTACATGCAGGCGTGCCGCAGCATGTGATAGACACGATCAAGCATGATCGCTCAACCGAGGGGCTCGAAGAGCCAGACAAAGTGGTCATTGAATTGGGCCGGGCGGTGTGGCGTGACCATCAGGTTTCGCCCGAATTGTTCGCGCATGCAAAGACTATCTTTGGCCCCAATCAATTGGTCGATCTGGTACTGCTGATGGGCACTCATGCCTCGACCGCAGCGCTGCTGACGACCTTCAATATGCAATTGCATAAGGGAAAAAATGCTATGCTGCCGATTGGCTAGAAAAGGCGAGAAGGGTGAGGCTAGGTCTCACCCGGTTACCAAAATCCCGCTTCGCTCGCAGCACGCGCCAATAATTGCAAGGCCAGCAAAGTCAGAATGATTTTGAGTGTCGTGCGATATTTTTTCTCTGGCATATGCTGCAGCGCAACTTCGCCCAGCCAATTCCCAGCTGCTCCCGTCAGGATCATCACGCCGATCAAGGGAAGGTAAGCGTTGATAGCAAAGCCGATCACGCTAAAGGCGATGAGCTTTGCTATATGGACAAAGATCATCAACGCGCCTTGCGTGGCAACATGGTTTCGCCTGTCAGGTGCAGCACTAGCAATGAAGGGCGAGAGAAAAGTGCCTGTGGCACTCACAAACACACCCAGAAAGGTTGCGACAAAGCCGAGCACGGCAAAGCGGCTCTTCTCCGCACCGAGCCGTCCAAGATTGGGCATCCATGTCACAAGCAAGATAAACCCGCCTATAATTGCCTGTAACCATGTGACGGGCAGCGCGACAAACGTCTTGGCACCAGCCGCCGCACCGATCGCTGCCCCGAGAATGAAAGCTGGAACAACCTGACGCATAACGTAGCGCCACATAATCACTGTGCGTGAAATGCCAGACCCCAATTGCACAACCGTATGAACGGGGACAAGCACTGTCGGAGGCATGACCATAGCCATCAAAGCCAGCAGAATAACGCCACCCGCGGTACCTGTGAAAACACCAATAAAAGCAGTAACAAAGGAGGCAAGGCCGAGGCCAAAAAAAAGCATGGGCCCGATATCGGGCGTGCCGAGAAAATCCATTAGAAACCCCTCCTTACCCCCATTTGAAGGAGCTGTTAGCTTTTGACCGCACTGTCCCAGCGGGTCAATAAGTAGGCCAAATTACGGAAAATTACTATTTTATTGCATGTCCTTAACTTAGCTTTGTTCCCCTATTCTGAAAATTTGATTGTCCTTTAACAGAACAGAAGCAAACCATGCCCGCCTTGTCCCATTTCCCACGCGCTGCCTATGGCCGGTTCAAGGTTCGCTTCAAACCAGGATATGGTATTTTAGCTTTTCACGATAGCGAAGGCATCGATATCGTTGATATCAGTGATGTGGGTTTCAAGCTGAAAAACGATGGTCGGTTTGAAGAGGGCAAGGCTTTTTTTTCGAATTCGCATTTCAAGACGGTAGCGATGTTTCAGGTTGGCACCTGCATACGCAATGCCGTTGGGTTTCAGCAGATGCGGCGGGCTTCATCTTTCTGCTTGATGGCTTGGGACAATCCGTTAGCGCGCTCATCTCGCGCCAGCATTTGAGCGGTCGACTGAAAGTGCTGAACGGGATCGAGCTTTAGCCTATCAAGCCCACAAGTTGACGTCAGGCTGACGGCGCCGATGATAAAAAGAACAGAGAGCAACGAAAAGCAGACGGACATATTCAAGGCCGCCAGTTCAAACGCCTCGGGCCACAGACTTAATCAGATTATTCTTTATTCCGAAACAATTTAGCAAACTCGCAGCTCCCCTTTGGCATTTTTGACTTGAGCTTCTCCCTGACTTATGAATGGCTGACACAAAGGAAAAACAAGACGGGGGGCGCGATGAGCCAAGCATCGGACGACATCAGCATTGCATCCAATGGCGAGGCCATTTTCCGCGACCCCTATATGGAATGGGCGACACGCCAGGAAATTCCGATCCATCTCGATTTCGGCCATGATTTGCTGGCGCTCGAAACCAAGCCTTGGGCGCACTATGATGCGCGCGGCTGTTTTGCGCATACCCACGGCCGCGGTGACTTTGTGGCGAATTTCGTTCTGGAAGTAGAGCCTGCCCGAAAGACCAAGCCGGTCAAACATCTGGCGGAATCATTCTTCTTTGTGTTGTCGGGTAATGGCTCGACAACTGTGTGGCTGCCCGATGGCTCGAAGAATACGTTTGAATGGGGCCCGAAGGCGCTCTTCGCCATTCCGCTGAATTGTGAGTATCAAATCTTCAACACATCAGGCCATGAGAGCGCACGCCTCTCCTGCACCAATGATCTTCCTCTGGCTCTCAATCATTATCACAATGAAGATTTCATTTTCGGCAATGACTTCAAATTTCCCGAACGCGTGGGGCCTGAAAATCGCTTCCAGGGCGAAGGCGACCACTCCTCCTTCGAACGTAAGAAAAATAGCGGCCAAATCAATATATGGGAAACGAATTTCGTTCAGGATCTGACAGCTTTCAAACTTTACGAACTGGAAACGCGCGGCAAAGGCTCACGCAATGTGTTCTTCCAGTTGGCTGACGGAACGATGCATGCGCATACGTCAGAAATTCCAGTGGGCCGCTACAAGAAGGCACATCGCCACGCCGCGGGCACACATGTTCATGCGGTGACAGGCTCTGGCTATTCGCTGCTCTGGTATGAGGGTGATGATAAATTCGTGGAACTGCCATGGCGTCACGGCATCATGTACACGCCCCCGTTCTGGATGTTCCATCAGCACTTCAACACCTCTGATGCACCGGCGCGCTATCTCGCCTGTTCCATTGGTAGCGCGCGCTATCCGTTCATCTCGCTGCGCCGCGTCTCCAATGAGGGCGGCGGCTCAACATCGGTGAAGCAAGGTGGGAGACAGATCGAATATGAGGATCAGGATCTGCGCATTCACCGCAAATTCCTGCTGGCGCTGAAAGAGCATGGCGTCACCTCGCTCATGGGCGATCTTTTCGACGAAGATGCCATCATTCGGGTGCCCGAAGAAAGCCTGACAGGCCCCATCCGCACACCCGAACTCAAAGGCGCCGCAATCTAACGCGGGCGAAGGCTCAGTCCTTGCCCGCGCGCGCCGCGTAATTCATCAACCAGTCGCGCTCTTCATCCTTGATGGTCAGAGCGCGGCGTACATCCTCCTCTACGTCGTCGCCCGTTTCATAATCGGGTACGAAGCCGACGAGTTTTTCAGCTTCCTTTGCGTAGTCGGGATCTTTCTCGAATGCGCGGATCGCCTCGCGCACAGCCTTCATCGCTTCGACCGGCACCTGCGGCGGGAAGACAATCATCCGCTGCATCGCCGATGATGTGGCCAGAACACGCTTATAGGCTTCCCACATCTCACCCGACGGCTCCTTGCCTTTCACCTCTCGATAAAACTTATCGAAGGATGGCATATTCAGGCCACGCACCTGCGAGGGCTCGGCGAAACGTGAGCCGTTCCAGCCGGGATTGTAAAAAAGCGGTAAAGCTGTACCGAGCGCGATCACACCGGGCTCAACCACAGAGCGATAGCCCGGTGGGCTTTCAGAAAACATGCTGATCTCGCCACGGTCAAAAGCCAGACGCGCAGCGGAATTGCTCTTGTACCCTGTGACATATTTATATTTCATGCCGAGCATGTCGGCTGTGAGCCGCAACAAGAGATCTTTCGATGAATCGGACGACAAGCCGCCGATCACAATATTCTCGCCCTTGATGATATCGGCCGGCGTCTTGAGACCCGGCGCAATATCGGCACGGGCGTAATAGACCGTCGTGCCTGGCTGATAGGCCACGAATTGATAGCTGAGAATATCAACGCGGGCCTTTTCTTTCACGCTGGCATGACGCCAGGCGATGCCGGAAAGATAACCAACTGTTGTGCCATCGCGCGGGGCTATCTCGCCCAAAAAATTCGTACCCACCGCACCGCCTGCTCCATCCATATTCTGGACGATGATATTGGGCTTGCCAGCCAAATGTTTGGCCAGAAACTTCGCAAAGAGACGACCTTCAATGTCGGTCGGTCCGGCAGAGGCGAAATTGACCAACACGGTGACACGTTTGCCTTTATAAAAAGGCTCATCAGCAGCACAGGCTGCAGACGCCATTCCGATCACCAAAATACATGCAAGAGCGCTGCGCATGCTCATGCCTTCCTCCATGTCTGCCCGCATCTGTCGCGCGGATCATTTCTAGCACGCTAGCAAGCTTTGGCAGCCTGCGCAAAAAGAAAGCCGCCCTCGCGGCGGCTTCCTATTATTATCAATGATCGTCCACTCAAATGCGCTGGGTGATATTGTCGATCTTGATCGAGCCCACTTCGAATTTCTGCGGCGCAGCGTCGACACGCTCGGTTTTCACAGCCTTGTCGAAACCAGCCATTTGCAGGATTTCGAGGTCTTCGTCGCCCGAGCTTTCGAACCAATATTGGGCGCCAGCGGGGATCAAAATGCCCTCGTGCTTGCCGAATTCGCCGATGACCGCATCACCGGGGCCGTAGAACTTCACTTTGCCGCTGAGGACAAACCAGAAGCCGTCCATACCGCGATGGGAATGGAGATTGTTTTCGCCACCCTCGCTGACGACCTGCACACGGCCACGGATGATGTCCGTACCAGCCAGCTGCACAATGCCTTTGCCCTTCTTCAATTCGGGCTTTTTATAGCTGAAGACTTGATAGGATTGATCGTTGCTCATGGGTCCCTCCCCGGACGTGCTGCGGGCCACCTTTGCGGGGCCGTCTTTCAGAGGCTCATTTTGCAGAGAAAAGGGGCTCCCGCAAGGCTCCCGCCCCAGAGTTTACCAGTCAGCTGGCAAAGGCGTGGAATGCCTGCGGGGAAATAACCCCCGAGCTGGTCCAAGGGTTGATTGTCAGGCGCCAGCCATTCTGCTTCACTTAGCTCTAACCGGCGCCAAAAGCCGGGGTAAGGGAAGGGGAACCCAATGCACAAGACAGCGACATCGCTGGCTGCCCTTTTGGCCGCCGCTCTTTTCACGGCACCCACATTTGCACAAAAAGCTGATTTCAAGCCGGTGACAGACGCCGTGTTGGCAAATCCTGATCCAGGCGACTGGCTGCATCTCAACCGCACCCAAGATCAGCAGCGATTCAGCCCGCTCAACCAGATCAACAAATCAAATGTGAAAAATCTGCGCATGGCCTGGGCACGCGGACTGCCCAATGGCACGCAGGAATCTGTGCCGATCGTTTATAAGGGCGTGATGTATCTCTATGCGCCGGGCGCGTCCGTGCAGGCGGTGGATGCCACCAATGGCGATCTGCTTTGGGAATATGTTCGCGACTACCCCAAAGAGGTAACCGCAGTAGCTGCGCGCAACAAGAGCCTCGGCATTTACGAGGACATGATCTATTTCGCTGCGCCCGATGGCTATCTCGTTGGTATTGACGCCAAGACCGGCAAAGAGCGTTGGGCCACGAAGGTTGACGATGGCGACCACGTCGCGGGCGGTATTCTGGTTGCAGAAGGCAAGGTCATCACCAACCGCACCTGCAAGGATACGCGTCCGAGATGCTTCATTGCCGCCCATGATGCCAAGACCGGCAAGGAAGCTTGGCGGTTCCACACGACCGCCAGCGCGGACGAACCGGGCGGCGACACTTGGGGCAAGATAGACAGCGACAAGCGCGTGGCATCTCCGTGGGGCCTGCCAGGCTCCTACGATCCCAAGCGCAAGGCTATTTATTTCGGTGTTGCCAATCCTATTCCCTATACCCGCCTTCGCCGTCATGGGCGTTATGATGGCGCGCCCTTCGTCTCACCTGTCGAGCTTTATGCCAATTCGACGGTCGCTATCGACATCAATACCGGCAAGCTGAAATGGTATTATCAAGAATTGCCGGGCGATGATTGGGATGCCGACCACAGTCACGAGCGCATTCTGGCCAAAGTGAAACTTCGGCCCGATCCAAAACACATTAAATGGATTGGCGATGATGTGAAGAAAGGTGAGGAGCGCGAAGTCGTCATGACAGTCGCCGAAGGCGGCGGCATGTTTGTGGTGGATCGTGACACCGGCAAATTTATTTGGGCGAAACCTTTCCCATTTGATGTTCCGGATTTCAACATCAGCAAGATCGATACAAAGACCGGACAAACGCATATCAATGTTGATAAGCTGTTCAAAGCAGACGGCGATTCACGGATCAGCTGCTACCATAACACACGTGGCCTCTGGTCGATCGCCTATAGTCCGAAGAACACGTCACTCTATGTGCCCTTCCAGGACCAATGCGTTTCCATGACTGCAAATGAAAAGAACGCGGAAGGATGGGGGCCGCGCCGCGGCATCATGCGGCCGGGTATTGATCCGAATAAATACATGAATCTCGCCAAGATCAACATAAGCACCGGCGAGATGAAAATCCTTCATTCGCAGCCGCAAGCAAGCGTGAGTTCAACACTGGTAACGGCGGGCGATTTGCTCTTCTGGGGCGATCAGAACCGTCGCCTACGTGCTTTTGATGCAGATGACGGCAAAGTGCTGTGGGAGAGTGTCGTCGGCGGCATGGTGATGAATTCGATGATCACCTACGCGGTCAAGGGCAAGCAATATGTGATGGTCTTTACGGGCGAGGGACAATCCGTCTCGGCAGGTCCGCTGGGCCTCACACAAAAGAGCATGCCAAAGGCGGTGCGCGGACATAATTCCGTGTTCGTCTTTGCTCTGCCATAAGCGAGCGACACTTAAGAAGAAAGCCGGCCTTCGGGCCGGCTTTTTTTATTTGGCGCGGGAGCGGATATAGGCCCAGATGGCGGCACGTTCATCATCTGTAATCATGCCCTGCCAAGAAGGCATCTGGCCCTTGCCATTCAAAACCATCATTTCAAACTTGGGGCGCTCATCAGCGCCAAGGCCTTTCAGATCGGGCGCTGCACCGGTTGGGCGCAGGCGCTCACCATGGCAGGTCGCACAATGTTCTTCATAAAGGGCATCGCCTGCACCAACCGCCCCTTCCTGCGCATGAACCGGGGCGCTCGCACCCAGCATCAAGGCCACCATCGCGACAATTTCCCTTCGGATCACGGCAGACACCTCTCTTTTTTCTTAGTTGGGGCAAAGCCTACAGAGCAAGAGGCGTCCCGCCAAGTAGTAGGGCTGGCCTAATGGCGCGCGGACCAATAGAAATTGCCGCGACCTTCCAACAGGACGACACGTGAGCCCAGTCGAGACCTCCGAGATCTATGACGTCGAGCAAATTCCGCTCGACCTGACCTCCGTGCTGCCCCCCCGCAGCCGCGGTAGGGACCGTGCGCGCTTTGTGGCCAGCTTCGTCTTCGTCGTCATCCTGCATATGGCGCTGTTCTGGCTGCTCGAGCGCCAGACGGGCGCCGACATGCCACCTGTCGAAGAAATCATTCCCGTTGAAATCATCAACGAGCTACCAGCGCCAGATCCCGAGCCACAACCGGAAAAACAGTCCGAACCCGAGCCGCAAAAGCCACCGCAAGAATTTTATGAAAAGCCTGCGACGGATGCGCCGCGTGCGTCCGATCAGAACAAAAGCGGGAACAAGACACAGGCGACACCTCTGGATGTGCCGCCGCAGCCAAAGCCCGTGCCTGAACCGGCAAAGGAACCCCCGAAAGTCTTTGACCCCTGGGGTTTGCAAGGCCAGTTGCCGGAATTGACTTTCGACACACCGGCGCCGAAATCAAATCTGCCAAAAGGCAATGCTGATCGCACCTATCTGTCCATCGTCTATGCACAGATCATGCAGAAGATGGATTTGCCAGAGGAAAAGCTTCAATACAGGCATGAGGCCTTGATCAAATTTGGCGTTGATAGCAAAGGCCAGGTGTTTCAATCCGCAATTGTTGTATCGAGTGGAAACCGCATCCTCGACAATGCTGCCCTGAACGCTGTGCGCCGTGCGAGCCCCCTACCTGCCCCGCCTGCGGGCGGGCCGATCTATCTGACATTCAGCTATGGGCTTCGCTGACGGTTTTTATTTTGCCACACCCCAACAGGAACATGAACCAAACCTTTCGGTCAGAAAATCAATAAAAGCATGCACTTTTGAAGATAAATGCGGCGCATGAGGGTAGGCCGCATGAAGGGTGAAATGTTGGGCCACAAATGGGCTTCAGTTTGTTGTCCAAGAGAAAAGAAGATCTCTGGATCACAGGCGAAATCTCCGACATCAAATGCCTACCCTAAACCGTGCCGGACGAAATCGCCTGTAAGCATCATTTTAAGCTCGATCGGAAAGCTCCCGCCACCAAGACGAGCTGGTAGCCAAGGCGGCATCGAAACTCTTCGGGTAAAAAAGCCCCACAGAAATGCGGGACTTTTCTTTTCTGTCAGAAATTATTTCTTCTGATGCGCCTGCACCGTGTCCCAAGCGATCTGCTGCAAGAATTGCGCTGTCGGCGCATCGAGCGTGGATATGAAGCTACTGCCAACCGGGCTCTTTCCATAAACCGCAGCATAGGTCGTGGCAGCTGCCAGATAAGTCCCAGCCAATGTCGGATGGCGCTTGTCGCGCTGATAGAGCTCCAGATCAGGACGCGCTTTCACCGCATTGGCAAATGCAAGACCCGCGGGGATGACGCGCGCTTTATTGTCTTTGCCCGCTTTGTCATAAGCCTTGGCAAGACCATCGGTCATCTCCGACTTGTCCTTATAGGCCCAGGACATAAAGAAGATGGGCTCGGCACCCGCCTTGCGGATCGTGCGCGCATGTTGCTTGGCATATTTGTAAAAGATAGGCGCGAGCTTGGGGTGGACTGGGCATTGGCTGCAATCCATCAACACAACGCCATCAAATTGGCGCCCCGGCTTATTGAATTGCACTTCATTATCGCCAACGAATGAATAGCCACCAATGCGGCCGGGCGCCAAATAGGCAGACACATTATGCCAGTCGATGCCGGACCCGCTGATGGTGAGCGAGGTTCCCCGCGCTTCATTATTTTTGTCAGCGCGCGCGAAACCCAGCACGAAATTATGCATGCTGTTGTTGTAATAGAAAAAGCTGTTGCCGACCCAGAGCAAAGATTGCGGAATCGTCGAGGCCGCCGCAGCAAGCCCTGCGCAGGCCAGATGAAAGGCCATCGCCAAAGGCAAAAGCGCCGATTTTGTGAGCTTCATATTCCCCTCCCCCATTTTTATGAGGCAAGGATGGCACCGACCAAAGCAAAGAACAAGTTCGATACCCACCACAAAAAAGGCCGCCCCGAAGGGCGGCCTTTCTGCGATCAGCTTGAACGCTGATCACACGTCGAAGAAGACAGTTTCGTTATCACCCTGAAGGATAATGTCGAATGTATAGACCGTCTTGCCATCCTTCTGTGAAGGTGTGGCAATCAATGTGTCACGGCGCTTCTTGAGTTCAATGCCGCGCAGGATCGGATCAGCCTCATTGGCCTTTTCCTCATCAGCGAAATAGATGCGCGTGTTGAGGCCCATATTGATGCCGCGCGCAACGACCCACAGACTGATGTGAGGCGCTTGCACTTTGCCCCCGCGGCCTGCCACAGGACCCGGCTTTACCGTGTAGAAACGGTAGATGCCAGTCTCGAAATCGGTGCAGGCACGGCCCCAGCCACGGAAATTCGGATCAACCGAACCCGTCTTCTGGCGGTCACCCGGATGGTTGTAACGACCATCCGCATTGGCCTGCCAAGCTTCGATCAAAGCATCGCGCACGAGGCTTCCAGAACCGTCGAACACACGGCCTTCGATGACAATCTGCGCACCGCGCGTGGTCGCGCCGACGAGATTATTGTCGAAGTTATTCTGAAAAATATCAAAGCCTGCTTGATGCGGCGCCAAACCGATATGGACATAAGGGCCTGCCGTCTGCGAGGCGGTTTCCTTGAGATATTTCACGCTCATGGATCAATTCCCTTCGAGACGATTTTCAAACAGCGTCGAGCGGCGACCACGCAGAACCATATCGAAACGATAGGCCATCGTGTCGTCAGGCACTGACGCATTGAGATCAAGCGGCGCGATGAGGCGATTGACCGCCTCTTCATCAGGAATGGTCTTGATGATCGGGCAGACTTTGATCAGCGGATCGCCTTCAAAATACATCTGCGTGATGAGGCGCTGCGCGAAAGCATTGCCAAACAGCGAGAAATGAATGTGAGCGGGGCGCCAGCTGTTCACATAATTGCGCCACGGATAGGCACCGGGGCGAATGGTGCGGAAATAATAATAGCCATTCTCATCCGTCAGCGTGCGGCCGCAGCCACCGAAATTCGGATCAATGGGCGCCAGATAAGTATCGTTCTTGTGACGATAGCGGCCACCCGCATTGGCCTGCCAGAATTCCACAAGCGTGTTGGGCAGGCCGCGACCGTTTTCGTCGAGCACATAACCATGGACGATGATGCGCGGGCCAATGGCCTCGCCATCCTTGGCGTAATTCATGATCAGATCATTATCGAGCAAGCCAAGCTCGTTGTGACCGAACACAGGGCCTGTCGTTTCCGACACGGTGTGATCAATCGAGAGCAGGGCATTGCGCGGCGAGCGCAAGACGCTGGTCTTGTAAATGGGCGTATAGGCCGGCGATTGCGCGGCATAATCGCGACGGAACAGTTCCGGATAGGGATTGGTCCCTTCCTTCACAAATGCCGGCGGCGCATGAGAGACGAGATCGTTCACGGGCGGCTCCCTCCAAGGGTCATGACTCCCCGTCCTTGCGGCGGGGGTTGGTGCCAGATTGACTGAGCCGTTTCAAAAGTAAATCTTTTGATTATAATGAGACCCATGAAAAAAAATGATCATTGGGACATTGACGGGCATTTGCTGCGCCTCTTCCTGACTGTTCTGGAGGAAGGCTCCATTACGGCGGCCGGAGCGCGGCTGGGGCTCACCCAATCGGCGGTGAGCCAGAACATCCAGCGCCTGCGGGAGATCACCCGCGACCCGCTCTTTGTGCGGGCCGGGCGCGGCATTCTGCCGACCGACCATGCCAAGGCTTTGGCAGACCCCGCCCAGCGGCTCTTGGAGGCCCTGCGGGACTTTTCGAGCGGTTCGCAATTCAGGCCCGAAAGCGCCGAAATTACCCTGACCATTGCCGCCAATGATTTCCAGCGTGACCTGCTGCTGCCAGCCTTGTTCCAGCGGCTCAGCGACAAAGTCCGCCATGTCAGCCTGCGCGCCATTCCGTCTAATTTGCCCAATGCGGAAATGCTGCGCACGGGGCGTTGTGATCTGCTGATCACGCCGCTGCCCCCGCAAGGCACGGACATTATGCAGAAGCATATCCTGCAAGATCATTATGCCTGCTATTACGACCCGACTGCGCGGGACGCACCACGTGACGCCGATGACTATCTGCAAGCCCGCCACATCACCGTGGTCTATACGGATAATGAGCGGCTGAACTTCGACAAGATTCTAGAAGCCAGCGGCATTCGCCGCAACATTGCTGTTTCCGTGCCTAATTTTTCGGGTGTGCCCGCCTTTCTCAAAGGCACGCCGATGCTGGCCACCATGCCGCAATTATTGGCGGGCACTTTGATGCGCGATTTCGCCTCCTGCCCCGTGCCACTCAAGGGCCGCACACCTGCCAATTTTGACCAATTGCCCATGTATCTGGCCTGGCACCGCCGCTCGCAAAATGATGCGGCACATCGCTATATTCGCGGACTGATCGAAGAGATCTCGCAAAAGCAATCTTCAACCCGCAGCCAGACAATCCGTTAAGCGCTACCATTCAAAATCAGCCTTCCCTGATTGTCTTTGCCCTCCTGAGGCGGGCGCCGGCTTGCCGCGCGGACACGAGCGCCGTAGCCTGTCCCCAGAGAACAAAAAAACATCTCGGGAGGAATCTATGGCCCTGTCTCGCCGTCATCTTTTGAAGGCTGCCTCTGGTGCGGCTGCTTTGCCTTTGCTCGGCATTAAAGCCCAAGCGCAAAGCACTTATCCCAACAAACCCATCCGCCTCTATGTCGGCTTTGCGCCCGGCGGCTCCACGGATACGGTCGGCCGCCTGATTGGCCAATCACTCGGCGAGCGTCTCGGCCAATCTTTCGTCATTGAAAATCGCCCCGGTGCCGGAACCAATATTGCAACCGAAGCCGCCATTCGCGCGACACCCGATGGCTATACACTTTTGATGGTCGGCCCATCCGCCGCGATCAACGCGACGCTCTACAAAGAGCTGAATTTTAATTTCCTGCGCGATGCAGCCCCCATTTCAAGCGTGGCGAGCCAAGCGCAAGTCATGCTCGCCAATCCCAAACTCCCGTTCAAAAATGTCGGCGAATGTATTGCCTATGGCAAAGCCAATCCGGGCAAGCTGACCATTGCCTCTGCAGGCATTGGCTCCATCGGTCATTTGTCGGGCGAATTGTTCAAGATGAAAGCCGGCATTGAAATGGTGCATGTGCCATATCGTGGCGCAGCGCCAGCTTTGGCAGATCTTGTCAGCGGGCAGGTTGATATTTCTTTCGCAGGCATTGCAGGCGCTGTGGAGTTTGTGCGCGCGGGTACATTGCGCGCACTCGCTGTCTCAACCAAGACACGCTCGGACAGCCTGCCAGACGTGCCAACCGTGGCAGAATTTGTGCCCGGCTATGAAAGCAATGACTGGTTTGGCATGGCGGCGCCCAAAAATACGCCGCCGGAAACTATCGCCCTGCTCAACAAAGAGATTGCAGCCTGCTTGGCTGATTCCAAATTGAAAGAACGCCTCAACCAATTGGGCTGCGCCCCGCTCGCCATGTCGCCACAAGATTTCGGCGCCTTGGTGCGGGACGACACGCAAAAATGGGGCGAGGTCATCCAGACCGCCAAGATCACCCCGATCTAAAACAAAACGCCCCGGACAAAGGGGCGTTTCTTTTTTAAGCGAGGCCAACGCAGTGGCGTAGAAGGTCTGCAGCAGGTCGATCCAATGTCTCACCCGACCAAACCACATATTGATCGGGTCGCACCAGAACGAGTGCGGCTTCATAGGCCTCACGACCATGCGTGCGCGTGTCACGCAAAATATCAAAGGGTATCTTGAGCGCTTGCGCGGCATCCGCAAAAGCTTTGACCTGCGCCTCATCGGCATCAAGCGCAATCAGCGTAAAACCTTGGCCCAAAGCATCAAAGGTCAATTCACCATCTGACAGCAGCACGGGTGCCAGATGATGACCTGCGCGCGCCTTCACCTGATGCACGCCATGGGCGGAATTCTTGCCACCCAACGGCCCGAACATCACGGGCGAGCCTTCATAATTGGGCTCATATTGCTGGAAGCGTGAGCCGATGTCGGTCTCGCGGCCCTTCCACGCGGCTTCAAACTCGGCACGATCACGCTCTGGATTGAAGCGATGCAAGAAATCCGCATCGCGCTTGATGCGCGAGGTGATGAAATCATTCGCCGTATCCCAGAACACCGGACGGCGCTCATCGCTATAGCTTTCGAGAAGCTTGTCCCCGCCCCAGCCCTGCACGCGTGCGGCGAGCTTCCAGCCCAGATTGACGATGTCTTCAAGGCCATTGTTAAGGCCAAAGCCGCCATAGGGTGGATGCGCATGAGCGGCGTCACCTGCAATGAAAATGCGCCCGCGCTGATATTCATTGGCGACCGCCACGCGCATTTGCCAGAAGGACAAATGTTCGAAATCACAAGCAACAGGAAGTCCAACGGCCTCTTGGATCAGACCCAGCGAGTCAAAAGTCTCTATCTTGGAGTCAGGCGGCACAGGTGCATGGAAAAACCAGCCATCAGGCACATCAATGCGGCCGAAGAATTGCCAATAGCCTTCAAGCTCGGGGCGAATGACGCGATAGGTAGAGCGCTCGGGAAAGCGCTTCATTTTCTCATCAAGCTCTGACGAGCGAAAGACGGCGAGCAACATGGTTTGCTCGTAATCTTGCGTGGTGCGCGCAAGGCCGATCTGATCGCGCACAGAAGACCGCGCGCCATCGCAGCCAACCAGATAATCACCCGTGATGATGCGCTGATCTGACCCATCCTCACGCGAAATTTCGACACTGACTTTCTGCGCATCCTGCGAGATAGTACCCGCCACATGGCCAAGCATGAGATTGACGCTTTTCAGCTCTTCAATCTTTTTGCGAAGAACCATTTCTGTCTGATATTGCGGCAGGCGCTCATTGTCTTGCGAATAGAAAGAGCGCACCAATTCACGACCAGCTGGCGCATGCCAATAATCGCTCATCAGATTGCCATAGGCGGTCAATTCGCCAATGGCATAGCCTTTGGGCATGAGGCGCGCCGCACGCATATCCTCCACCACGCCCCAGCGGGCGAAATGTTCCATCGTACGTTGTGTAAGATTTTGTCCTTTGGGAATGCGGCTCAAGGTCTCGCGCGGCTCGATTACCACGCACGAGACGCCCCGCAGACCTAGCGCGACGGCCAAACCAACACCCACTGGCCCGCCACCGACAATCACAACATCAAAATGATCAGACATTTTCTTCTCGTTCTAACTCTCTTGTCCGCGTGCTTAGCGCGCGGCTTCAGAAATCTGGCGCGCGCGCTCGATGACCTCAGGAGAAGCCGCATAGACACGATTGAGGATCGACGCAATCTCATCCGCAAAAACCGGATCTACATCAATCGCCTGCTTTTCAGCTTCCGCCTTGTATTCGACATCCTTCATCGTCTCGGCAAAAGCCGCTCGCAGGGTGTTTGCACGATCAGCTGGCATATTTGCCGGACCTGCCAACGGCCAAGCGATCGCGAGTCGCGCCAAAAACACTTCAAGGAACTGGCGATCGGCCTGATCCTTCACCAGATCAAGCGCTGAGGCTACATTTGGCAGATCAACGGCTTTGGTAAGACCAAGCTGTAATTGCACATCGATCTTTTTCTCAGGCACCCATGCCGGGCGCGCGACTTTCAGATAGCCCCAAGAAAGACCCGCCATGCCATCGGCTTCGCCGCGCTCAACTGCGAGCAACAATTCGCTTGCACCAGGATAGCCGGTGACGATCTTCATCTTTGTCTTGAAGACGGCATTCATAATGAGCGGGAATGTCGCCGTGTCGGCGCCGCCACCAGATGTGGCGATAACGACCTCCCGGCCCCTCAAATCATCCAGCGTTTTGAAATTGGCTTGTGTACGTGTGAAGACAAGATTGGTCTCGCGGCTCGGGCTGCCAATCCATGTCAGAGTACGCGGATCAAATTGCGCCTGCTTGTTGCCCATCAGCGGCTCGAAGGGCGTGCCACGCGAGAAGGTCGCAATGGCTGTTCCATCCTTGGGTGCCAGATTGGCCATGTGGTTGATGGCCGTGAGCGAGCCAGCACCCGGCATATTCTGAACAATCACTTTCGGATTGCCGGGAATATGTTTGCCGATATAGCGCCCAACTGCGCGGGCATTGAGGTCATAACCACCGCCGGGCGAAAAGCCGACGATGATGGACAGATTCTTGCCCTTGTAAAAATCTTCCACAGAATCGGCGCGCGTATCGGTGGTGCCAAATGTGGCGCCTGCAAGAAGCGCCCATGCCGCCATGGCTCGTTTGGACCGTGTGCTCATATTCCGTGCCTCCCGCTACGCGCTCGCCCGCCATACGGGGCGCCATTATTCCGATGGGGAGGTTCTAGCCCTGCCATCAGCGGAAGCCAAGCGAAGTACCGATCACGAGCGCGCGGGCGCCGCCTTGCGCACAAGAGCCGCACCTTTAACTTGCGCATAGACACTCATACCCTGCGACAACCCCAAGAGCCGCCAGGAACGGGCGGTGACACGCGACAGGAGACGCGCACCCTGCCCGTCTTCGCCAAGGCCAAGCAGCGCCACCATTTGATGTGCGCCGCTTTCCTGCACGCTCAAGATTTTGGCGCGGAACACATTCACAATCGTACTCTCGTTGGGTTGAACCAAAGCAAGGCTCACATCGCCTGCGAGAATGCGCAAACGTTGCGAGGCACCAATTGACAAAGGCGCCGAGGGGACAAGGAAGCGCCCACCCGCAACAACCAGCGCCGCTATACCATCTTGCGCGTCGTAAGCCTCAACGTGCGCATCCAGACTGACCGCTGCCTCCTGGGAAGACACGAGCGGCAAAGAAGGGTCGCTTTGTAAAGCGCTGAGCGGGCCTGCGGCCATCACTTGGCCTGCACGCATCAAGACCAGATGATCCGCCAAACGCTCCACTTCGCTCATGTCATGGCTGACATAAAGAACGGGGATAGCGAGGCTCTCATGCAGCCGCTCAAGGAAGGGAAGAATCTCGTCCTTGGTGAGACGGTCGAGGGCCGAGAGAGGCTCATCCATCAGCAAGATTTTGGGCTGCGAGAGAAGCGCACGGCCCATGGCCACGCGCTGGCGTTCACCACCCGACAAAGTTTCTGGCGCGCGATCCAGAAATGTTTCAATCCCCAAAAGCGTGACGACTTCGTCAAAACGAATGACATGATCTCTGGCCTGCTTTGGCGCGCCATACAGGAGATTGGCGCGGACGGACAAATGCGCAAACAGGCTGGATTCCTGAAAGACATAGCCCAGAGCCCGCCGATACACGGGGCGAAAATGATGCGCATCCTGCCAGACATCACCGGCAATCGAACAATAGCCATCACGCAGATGCAACAGGCCTGCAACGCCACGCAGCACAGAAGTTTTGCCGCATCCAGAGGGACCAAAGAGCGCCGTCACGCCGTGTGCGGGCACTTCGAAAGCGGCATTGAGGGAAAATTGCCCCAGCTGGCCTGCCAAATGAACCTTGATCGTCGCGCTCATGAGGCGCGCCTCATCATGCGCTTTTCAATCAGCATCATGGCCAGCACAACGCAGAAGGAGAAGACCACCATGCCCGCTGAAAGAAGATGCGCCTGCGTCCATTGCGATGTTTCGACATAGTCAAAAATTGCGACAGAAAGAACTTTCGTCTCGCCGGGAATATTGCCGCCGATCATCAAGACAACGCCGAATTCACCCACTGTATGCGCAAACCCGAGGATCGCACCCGTAAGAAAACCGGGGCTTGCCAAAGGCACAGCCACAGTCCAAAAAGCACGCCATGGCGAGGCGCGCAAAGTCGCTGCGGCTTCAAGCGGGCGATCACCGATTGCTTCAAAAGCATTGCGAATGGGCTGCACCACAAAGGGGAGCGAAAAGAGCACCGAGCCAATCACAAGGCCCGTGAAAGAAAAGGCGAGTGTGCGCGCACCCCAGAGCGAGGCGAGCGCGCCACCGGGGCCTTGCGGGCCCAGCACGACGAGCAGATAAAAACCAAGCACTGTCGGGGGCAAAACGAGCGGCATGGCAACAATGGCTGCCAGAGCCTCTTTCCAAAGGCTTCTGGAACGCGCCAGCCACCAAGCGAGCGGTGTGCCGATAGCGAGCAGGATCAGCGTCGCGAAAGTCGCGAGCTTCAGGGTCAAAAAGACCGATTGCCAAATCTCTGCTGAAAATCCTGCCATGTCTTCCGCTTAACTCACACCCGACACATAGCCGAATTTTTCGATGATCGCACGCGCCTCCGAGCTTTTGAGAAAGGCCAGAAAGGCTTTCGCGACCGCATCACTCTGGCCCGCTTTCAAAAGCACCGCATCTTGCCGGATTTCAGAATAAAGCGCTTGCGGGACCAACCAACGCGAGCCACCGCTTTGACCCACCAATTGCGAGAGCGCGACAAAGCCCAATTCTGCATTGCCACTGTCGATGAATTGGTAAGTCTGGGCAATCGAATTGCCCATCACGATTTTGGATTTCAGCGCATCATTGAGCTTCAGCGATTTCAGCACATCGAGCGCGGCTACGCCATAAGGTGCCGCTGCGGGATTAGCGATGGCGATTTTCGAAAAAGCCTGCGCCTGCAAAGTCGCCTCACCATTCACAAAGGCCGGATTCTTGCTCCAAAGAACAAGCTTGCCGATGGCATAAGTGAAGCGTGTGTCGGACAAGGCGAGGCCCTCTGCAGCAAGAGCTTTGGGACGCTCCTCATCGGCAGAGAGAAACACTTTGAACGGTGCGCCTTGCTGGATTTGCGCCAGCAATTGACCAGACGACCCGAAGCTCAACACGGCCTCATGCCCCGTCTTGGCTTTGAAGGTGACCGCGATCTCTTTGGCAGCATCGGCAAAATTAGCCGCCACCGCGACATGCGTGGAGCCAGCAAGAGCTGGCACGCCACCCATCACAAAAGCTTCAAAAGACACCCAAAAACAGACGAGAAAGCGCACGCGGTGATCCTCCGAAGCCAAAACTATACATGAAAAAAGCCGCCCGGCGAGGGCGGCTTTTCACAAGGTCTTTGCAATGAGGAGAGCCTCAGGCTTCCTGTACAACCGTGTTGTGCAACAGGCCGACGCCGTCGATTTCGATATCGACCTTATCACCCGCCACCAGATAGAGCGGCGGTGTGCGGCGATCACCCACGCCACCCGGCGTGCCGGTGACGATGACATCGCCTGTCTGCAGCGTGGTAAAGCCTGAAATATATTCGATAAGATCTTCGATGGAGAAGATCATCTGCGCGAGGCTCGCGCGCTGCATCTGCTCGCCATTGACGCGTGTGGTAAGGAACGTCTTGGCGCGATCGCCCAGCGCATCCGCCGTGACCATCCACGGACCAAAGGCGCCTGTATTGTCAAAATTCTTGCCCGGCGTCCAATGATGCGTGTGGCGCTGCCAATCGCGCATCGTGCCATCATTATAGCAAGCGTAACCACCCACATGTTTCAGCGCATCGGCTTTGGAAATATAACGACCCGGCTTACCGATGATGACGGCGAGCTCGCCTTCATAATCGAGCTTTTCGGTCACCTTGGCGCGCACCAGCGGATCACCATGGGCCATTTGCGAATTGGCACCGCGCATGAAGAGTACCGGCTTTTCAGAATCGGGGCGGTTCATTTCCTTGACGTGATCCTGATAGTTCAGGCCTACGCAAATGATCTTGCCGGGATTGGGAATGACGGGCAGAAGCTTCACATCTGTATATTTCAGCTCGGTGCCGGTGGCGGCCTTGCCAAATTCCGCAGACGCCATGAAATCCTTCAGCGTCGGCAGTTGCGGGCGCGAGGCACCCAGATCAATCAAGCAATCGCCATCAACGATGCCGTAAGAGGCACGACCGTCTTTTGTTTGGAAGCTGGCATATTTCATCTGGCTCATCCCTTCTTGTCCGAGGAATTTCTCCCACGCCCATCAGCGCCCGAGGGAAGCTCGAGGCACGATAGCAAGTCAGCAGAGCCTATAAGGGGAAGGTCCGCCCTTGGCAATCGCGGGCGGGGTTTAGTGCGCGCTCGGGATCACTTTTCAGGGGGCAGCCCATTTAACCTGCGGCGAACTCATGATCTTTGGCGCGGCTGGTAAAGTGGTCGTCAGACTTTGGCTATTCTGGAAGAGGCCAGGCCCTCCAGAAAGCTGCTTTACGCAGGCAAAGATTGGACAGATTATGACTTTGGTCCTTTATTCATAACCCTCCTGACGGAACAGGTTCCTTCACGCATTTATGCGCATATGAAAGGCAAAAAAAGCACATGGCGCGCATTCCCTATGCCCAGCCCGACACGCCCGAGCGCAAAGCGATTGCGGAACGCATCATCCGCGAACGCGGTTCACTGATGCATCTTTATAAAATGCTACTCAACAGCGCGCCCATCGCGGAAGGCTGGCTGACCTATCTCACCGCCATTCGCCAGAAATGTAAACTCGAGGGTGACATCCGCGAAATGGTCATCATGCGCGTCGCCTTCGTCAATGGCGCGAGCTATGAGGCAGATCAGCATGCCCCCATTGCCTTGCGCGAAGGCCTGACACAAGCGCAAGTTGATGCGCTGCATGATTGGGAAGGCGCGACCTGCTTCACCGATGCGCAACGTGCCGTACTCGCCTATTGCGATACGATGACAAAGAAAATTCAGGTGCCTGACGACATTTATAACAGCGTAGCTAAATTCTTTGATGCAGAACAGATGGTCGAACTCACCGCCACCATCGCTGCCTATAATATGGTCTCGCGTTTTCTTGAGGCACTACAAGTCCACTCGCACGATAATCATTGAGATGTACACACCTCTCAATTTTTAAACAAAAAGCCTCCCAAACGGGCGGCTTTTTATTGCGCGTGAAAATGATCAGTCGACGAGGTTGCGAGGCACAGCGACCATGCCCTTCATCAGGCAGCGCGACGTACGATAGACGCCCGCGCTATCTGCCACCCATTGACCCTTTTCTGGGCGCACATCCGCGCCATAAGTAAGTAGGCCGGAAGGATTGCCGATGCGGATCGGCTGTCCATCGGTGATCTTTCGCGACATTTGATGAGGCAAAGTACCTTCAATGCGGCACGCGACTGCCAGGCAAAGACCACTCGACAGAGGCACAGCGCGGTGCGGCTGCTCGACAGAGATCATGCGGGTAGAGATTTCATAATCATCGCTGATTGTCGCCTTATCCAAAGCCACATAGGCCTGCGGCCCAGCAACAATACCAATGCGCGGGCCCGTGAGCGTCACCTCGTCTTCACTGGCTACCAAGCCCATTTTCACAGCAGCCTTGCGGCGCAAATGCTCCAACGTGGCCATAAGCTCACTATCAGCCTGGATTGCATCAGGCGTTTCTATGCCCGTGAGCCCCAGATCACGCGCACGCAAAAAGGCGTTGGGATGGCTCGCATCCACAAGCGACACATCAATGAGCTGGCCATTGGGCAGCGGCAATTGATCAACCACCCGCCCCGTTGGCAAAAGCTTGCCCGTGGCCGCACCACCCGGTTTCACAAAGTCGAGGCGCACGGGCGCAGCCTTGCCCGCTACACCTGCAATCTCCATATCGCCATCAATCGCTGCCATGCCATTTTCAACACGGAAGCGCGCGTGGATGATCTTCTTCGTATTGGTCTGGTGAAAGCGCACGGTCACTTCGCCATCGGGCATTTTCACCAGCCCCATATCCACAGCATAGGGGCCGATAACGGAAGAGAGATTTCCGCAATTGCCGGTCCAATCAACAATCGGCTTGTCAATAGCGAGCTGGATGAATGTGTAATCAACATCCGCATCCGGATGCGTGGGGGGGCCGATGATCACGGCCTTGGACAAGGAGGATGTGCCGCCCCCCAAGCCATTCAGCTGACGACCATAGGGATCAGGCGTTCCCATCACCGCAAGCAGGATCGGATCAATCTTCTCGCGCGCGGTGGGTAGATCTTTCGACAGAAAGAACACGCCCTTGCTGGTGCCGCCCCGCCAGAATGTCGCCGGGATCCAAGCCTGATTCATTCATTCTCTCCATGAAAACCGCACGTCTATCGGCATTACTTATTCAACTGTCAGCTTCGCGTCTTTAATGATCGGCGCCGATAGATTGAAATCTTTCTGGATGCGATCACGCAAATCCTTCGGACCCTTGGCGATGGAGAATGTATAATTGGGAGTCAGGAATTGCTTTTCAAAAGCCGGATCACTGAAAATTTCCTGCGTGGCGTGCGAGAGTTTTTCAACCACATCAGCCGGCGTGCCCTTCGGCGCGAAGAGTGCATACCAGGAGCCTGTCCCATAGCCAGCCACGCCTCCCACGATAGAGGTTACTACTGCTGCGACGGCAACTAGTACAATCTCTTCGGGTGTCATGCGTGAAAAGCAACTTCATCGCCGTACAGCACAACGCTACTATAATCGTCGCGCAACATCACCTTCTCCCTGCCAGCTCGAACCTAACTCCTATAGGGGCTGTCATAGAGGCTAGTCGAGGCTTTCGTCCAGCAGGCTCAATCCGATTACGGTTTTGTCGGGCCTTCTACCGTCAGTGACTGGGCAAGGATTTTTTTCGCTAGAATAACAGCAGCAACCGCATTGGCGGCTGTCCCGTCCGCACCCACCTGCTCGACGATTTCCGGCATTTCGGCAACAATCGGGCCACCAATCATAATGCCGACATTGGGATTCAACGATTTTGCGCGAATCGACTTGATCAAGGCAGCCAAAGCATCGACATGCAAGCTGGTGCTGATCGAAAATCCGACAACAGCAAGCCATTGACGAGCGACCAGATCAACAACCTTATGACTTTCACCTACACTGAGGGTCACAACTGACCATCCGGCAGCCTTCATGAACTTCTGAACCAATTGGCTGCCGAAGTCATGATCCTCGCCGGGCGCCACCATGATCAGAGCGCGACGTTTTTCATCATAGGGCTGCACCTGATCCAGCTCAGCGAAATGATGGACGATGCGCTGCAAACGGCCCACACCCATCGTAACTGCGATAAAATCGACTTCGTCGATTTCCCACAATTCACCAAGACGACGCGCTGTTGGCTCTAGCAATTCAAGATGGAGGGCGTCGAGAGACACGCCTGCATGACGCAAGGAATAAATATATTCAAGAGCATCCGCATTATCGGGCCCCAAAATCAGGGCGCTCAATTTCTGCACATCTCCATCTGTTGGACGAAGACCGCCGACGTGCCAAGCCGTAATAGGATTTTTTTTCTGAGCCAAAAGGGCAGGAATGACTGACCGGGTCAGCACATCGGCCAGGATCTCCTCGCGCAACGGGTCACTGCCGCCTAAAGCCTTGATTGGCTCCCCCATAGTCCCGCCCCTGAATTTCTAATTTTATGGACCTGTCCAATCTTTGAAATATTTTACCTCTGCCTTTTGCGAGTTCAAGCCGAAAACCCACAGCGCGCTCTTCACTTTGTGTTGCAGGCGCCCCCCCCCCGCCTGTGCAACACACAAGGCGGGCAGGAAGCGAAAAGTTTCTACTTATCGCTGATTTAGGAGAAATTCCCGCTCTTGATGTCAGTAAAAACCACCGCCAATTCACCGACAGCCAGAGTAAAGCAATCAGCCAAAAGTAGTAGAAAAATACCCACACTTATCTATGGCCGCCATCCCGTTGCCAGGCGTCCCGTTGCCACTTACGGTCATTTTTAAGCGGGGTCTGCATACACTCCGCCTTGAGACGGAGACACAAGCCTTATGAAAATTTCCATTCTTGACGATTATTTCGACACGGTGCGTAACCTCCCATCCTTCACCAAGCTCGCCGGGCACGACGTCAAGGTCTGGAATGACCATGTTCAGAACGAAGATATTCTAGTCGAACGCCTCAAAGAGACAGAAGTCCTTGTCCTCATCAGAGAGCGCACAAAAATTCCAGCCTCTTTGCTTGAGCGCTTGCCGAAGCTGAGATTGATTAGCCAACGCAGTGTCTATCCGCACATTGACATCGCCGCCTGCACCCGAATGGGCATTATTGTTTCGTCCAGCCTGCACCCAGGCGTCCCCTCTCACGCCACGGCCGAATTCACATGGGCCTTGATACTGGCTGCCATGCGCCAGCTGCCTCAACAGATCGCATCGATGAAGGCGGGTCACTGGCAAATGGGCATAGGCACATCATTGCATGGCAAAACCTTGGGTATTTTTGGCTATGGCCGAATTGGCGGCGCGATTGCCGGTTTTGGTAGGGCTTTCGGCATGCGCGTTTTGATCTGGGCCCGAGAAGAATCTCGCGCCCGTGCCCGCGCCGATGGTTGGGAAACAGCCGAAACCAAGGAAGCTTTTTTTGAGCAATGCGATGTATTGACCCTGCACATGCGTCTCGTTGATGCAACGCGAGGGATTGTTTCACAAGCTGATCTGGAGCGGATGAAGCCAACAGCACTGATCGTCAACACCAGTCGCGCGCCTCTCATCCAGACAGATGCACTCGTCAATGCACTCAAAAACGGCCATCCCGGGCTGGCGGCAGTTGATGTGTATGAGACCGAGCCTATGCACGACACCAACCATCCCTTACTGGCAATGGACAATGTCATTTGCACGCCGCATCTCGGCTATGTGACCACCGATGAATATGAAGTGCAATTCACCGAAATTTTTGACCAGATTGTCGATTATGACGCAGGCAAGCCCAGCAATGTTGTCAATCCGGACGTCAATCCGCGGGCCTGAGCCCACGATTATTATTCTGCGGCATGCATGACCTTTTTCATGCGCGCAACAATGGCAGGTGGCGTGTTGCCAGTAGCAGCGACGACCTTTTGCAACTCCGCACCGACCAAGGGCGTGACATCGGCATGCAATTTTTCAGCATCTGCCAGAAAATCTGGGGCTTTAGTCATCGCATCAAAAGCGGCCCGTAGAATTGCAACGCGATCAGTGCGTGTATCGGGCGGCGCGAAAAAAGCGCGTCCCACAGAGGCCGTCGACGCATAAAGACGCAGCATTGCAACATCCTCAGGAGTGACGCCCAGTTCACCCACGGCGGGCACATCCGGAATGGCCGGCATGCGCTCGACCGTTTCCGACAAGAGAATATGAACCTTCTTTTGCTCCAGCCAATCCTTATGCGCCGCATTGAGATGTGACAGCAGACCGGAAGCCGCGTCGACCTCGCCTTTTTCAAGCGCCAGAAGAACATCACCAGATGAGGGATAACCGGTCACAATTTTAAATTTGGTTTTGGCGCCAGCATTCATCAACATGGGATATCCTTGGGACGGGGAACCCGCTCCTGTGGTCCCAACAACGATCTCCCGGCGTCTGATATCCTCAATGGAACGGACACCCGACGCTGCGGAGACAATCATGACCTCGCCAGAAGACGTCAGCCGCCCAATCCAGTTGAAGCGTGCAGCTTTATATTGCACGCCCGATGCACCCAGAACTTCTTCGAGTGCAACAGTCTGCGAGGCAATGCCAATCGCCGTTCCATCTTTCGGCGCCACGCTATACATCCAGTTAGCAAGCTTGGTGCTGCCCGCACCCGGCATATTCTGGACAATGACGGAAGGAGCACCGGGCACCGATCGGCCAAAATGCCTCGACAAGAGTCGGCCATAAAAATCATACGAGCCGGTATTGCCAAATCCAATATGGACGGTCAGCGTGCGACCCTTAAAAAATGAATCCTCGGCTCGAGCACGTACGCTGCCCGACATTGCGAGCGCCACCAAACCGAAAGCGGCAATTTTACGCATGATCCCTCCCAATGCCGCAGTCAATCCGAGATCCAGCCAAGCGATGCCACGCAGATGTGCATCAAGTATCGCGGAACTCCGCCTCCGCCGCTTTATTTATTCCACCACGGTCGCCGGTGATGGGAGCGCTGTCAAGCCATCCACGATCTTGATGGTAGCTGTAGACAACAGGCCAACCTGCCTCAGAACGGCCGCGGCGCTGGACGCGGCAATCCCAGATGATCGCGCAGCATCGCTCCAGTATAGGATTTGCGAAATATTCCCCGCCTTTGCAATTCGGGAACCACGAGATCAACAAAGTCCTGCAACCCGTTGGGCAACATCGGCGGCATAATATTGAACCCATCGGCACCGCCATGTTCGAACCATTCCTGAAAGGAATCCACAATATCAGTCGCCGTGCCGATCAGCTGGCGATGCCCCTTGGAAACGACGAGCTTTTCCCATGTCTCGCGCACACTCATCTTTTCACGCCGCGACGTTTCGACAATGCCGATGGCGCGGCTCTGCGTGAGCTTCGTCATATCAACCTCGGGCAATGGACCTTCAATGTCGATGTCAGTTAGGTCCATGCCAAGATGTCGACCAAGCGTCGCCAGCCCAGCCTCACGATGGATCAGGCTTTGAAGATATTCATAGCGATCCTGTGCTTCTTGCCTCGTCCTGCCAACAATCGGCATCACACCGGGCAGAACGAGCGCATGGGCGGGATCACGACCAAATGAGACCACGCGCGCCTTGATATCCTGGTAGAAAGTCTGTGCTGCCATCAGATCGCGCTGGATAGTAAAGATCACTTCTGAGTATTTGGCCGCTAGATTCTTGCCATCCTCTGAAGATCCTGCCTGCACCAAAACAGGATTGCCCTGCGGACAACGCGGCAAAGACAAAGGCCCTGCAACCTTAAAATAAGGCCCATCATAATTGAGCAGGCGTAGTTTCTCCGAATTGAAAAAAAGACCGCTTTCCTTGTCGATCACCACAGCATCATCATCAAGACAATCCCACAAGCGGCGCACGACATCTGTGAATTCATCCGCTCTGCGATAGCGCTCTGCATGATCAAAATGCGCGTCATAGCCAAAATTCAAAGCTTCGCGTGGCGACGAGGATGTGACGATATTCCATCCGGCACGCCCACCGCTAATATGATCCAGCGAGGCAAATCTCCGTGCCACATGATAGGGCTCGTTAAACGACGTCGTAGCTGTAGCCACCAGACCAATGCGCTCAGTCACCATTGCAAGTGCCGAGAGCAATGTGAGCGGCTCGAGGCGGAAATTGTCTGACCGCTTTCCATTCGGCGTCAATGAGAAGACATCGGCAACAAAAAGCATATCGAACAATCCCCGTTCGGCAATTTGTGCAAAGCGGGCATAGGTCTTGACGCTGAAACCATCAGGATAGGCATCGGGATGGCGCCAGGCCGCCATGTGATGCCCGGCAGGTGCCAGAAAGAGACCAAGCTTCATCTGGCGCATCGGCCAACCTCCCCTGTCCACACCACTCTCCGGCGGTTTGATCGTTGAGTCTAACATTAGCAGAGCATTTCGCAATGCAGCATCGACGAAACGAATTATTGAACGGGGACTGGACAAACGCCCCCCATCCTCGTGAAAATGCGACAATAACGCGGGACAAAAAGGTCTCACGTTCTTCCGGGAGGATAAACGTATGAAAGAAAATGGCGACTTGACACATATACCGCCGGATTTTTTCAAACTGCGTATTCAACTCATGGATCAAGGCAGCTTCCGCCACATGCTGGCGGATACGGGAAATATGAAAATCAAAATCCGCTGCTATGCGGCAGGTAATGGCGAAAACGCCATGCATGCTCATCATAATCAAGACCATAGTTTTATCATCCTGGATGGGCAGGCCCGCTTTCATTTTCCAGACGGCACAAAGCGTGAATTAAATCGCAACGAAGGCATCATGCTACCTGATGGGTGCTATTATTGTTTTGAGAATTCGGGTCCGGATGCACTCGTTGTCCTGCGCATCGAATCCATCACGTCTTCGGGCGGGGATGCGGAGATCCGCAAAGGTACACAAGGCCAGCAAATCGATCCGCACGCAGCCGAGAACAACCGCTCCAAAACACCGGTCTTCCGGCCCGATGCTTTCTATGAATGATCAGAAGGCCATTTCAGGAGTTTTTGCAGCGACCCGCCCATAACCCATCTACGCTCCTCCTCACTACGGAAAAATGATCCCGCAGTGAAGTGACGTACATAATTTTCATATGGAATTTTCCCCTTGCCATGAGAAAGATCGCTGCCCCAGTGGCACCTTTCTGCGCCGAAAGAATCGATCATATGCCTGAGATGATGATCCATATTATGGTAAGGATAATCGTCTCTCGAATAGACAGGAACCGAAGAGAGCTTCACGTTGAGATTGGTGAACCGCGCCAACAGAGCCGTGGCGCGCACAGATTCACCAATCGCATCCACAGGCAAGCGGGTGGACAGGTTCATGTGGTCAATAATAATCCTGAGAGCGGGATAACGCGCAGCAATCTCGCCAATCTTCGCTTGCTGGCCGGGACAATGCATCATAACCGGGACGCCGGCTTTCTCAGCGGCAGGCCAAAACCAGTCTGCGGTTCCATCTGACAGCCAGCGTAATTTACTATCTGAAAAATTAACCCGCACACCCAGCATGGCGGGATCCGACATCCACGTTGGAATGAGCGCTTTACTTATTGGATCTTCGAGACACAAGCGTCCCATGACTGCAAATCTTTCCGGATGTTGGTGGGCTGCCATCAGCGCGTAATCGTTCCTGTCTCCCTCCCACGATGGCGGAACGATGATCCCCCGATCAACACCGGCGCTATCCATTTCGCGCAACATGTCCTCATAGCCCATGGGCGTCTTGAGGTGAGCCCTCTTCTGTCCATCTGCGGGCCAAGGACGGCTTGGTGTTTCTGCTGTCCACAGATGAACCTGCGCATCAATGATCATATCAACTAACCTTCTACTTATTGAGATGCTGCACGCAATTCTTGCGTAGCGCGGTCAAGAACTTTTGGGTCTGTGGCATAGACGCGATTGACCAGAGCCAAAATATCATTGCCCGGTTTAGACTCAATTGTAGCACCCAGAGCTTCCGCATCTTTACGGAAATCTGCATCAGCGATCATCATCTTGAATGCGACACGAAACTCTTCGAGAACATGGACCGGAACACCCGGCGGGGTAGCTAGAGGCCGGCCATAGGCTAGTCGATCGATAAAAAGCTGAACAAGAATCCGCTCTTCCTCGGTTTTCGTAAATTCAAGAATGGTCGGCACATCGGGAAGATCTGCACTTCGTTTGTCGCGCAACTGCATCAAGACATGGATTCGCTTGCTCGCCACCCAATCGGGCTTGCTGATCTTGATGCCGTCCCAGTCGGAGCCAATCAGCCCATGGACCTCGCCCGATTCCATCGCCAAAGCGATTTGCGAGGTTCCGACATAGCCCGCCACCAATTTGATCCGCGTACCCAGAACACTGTTGAGGAGACGAGGCCAGATCGTGACATCTGAACTGGGTGCGCCTCCACCAATGATCGCATCTTTAAACAAATCATTGGCGGTTTTGACTGGCGACGCATGCCACGAAATAGCAACAGCCGTATGACCATTGAGGCTGCCTATCCAACCAAACCGCCGGGCATCAAAATTAGCCTGCGTGTTACCAAAGAGTGATTCAAAGGCCGTTGTACTCGGCACAAGCCCGATGGTCGAACCATCGCGCGGCGCAACATTGTACAGCCAGTTGGTCATGATCAACTGACCTGCGCCCGGCATATTGGTCGCAATCAGCGTGGGATTGCCATTCATCACGCGTCCTAGATGTCGGGAGGCGAGACGGCCGTAAAGGTCATATCCACCACCGACACTGGTTCCGATGACCAGTGTGATTTTTCTGCCCGTATTTGCGGTCTGGGCCTGAGCCCGAACAACAATCCCGATGCTGCATAAAAATACGGCTATGAGGACAAGTATGAGTTTGTAGATAGCTGACGCCTTATCACTTATGATCATGCCTTCACTCCGGGCCAATGTCAGACTGATTCAGGACTGCTTCATTTAGCGTCGAGCCTGCCTTGAATTTTCGCAATACCAGCGAGCGCGCATTTTTCATCCTGCGTTGATCCGGTTGAACCACCAACACCAATGGCGCCCACTGTCTGACCGTTGGATTTGATCAAGACACCACCGGGCGCCAGAATGAGCCCTGGAATGCCCTGGATGCGTGCCACAGATGCCGGATCCTTGGTGATGCGCGCGGCAATTTGGGCCGACGTTGTCTCACCGCTCGCTCGCGAATAGCTTAGCACTGTAAAGGCTTTTGCATGCGCGGAATATGCCGAATGAATAGTCGTGAAGGGATCATGAAAAGTAACCAAGACGCGAGCATGATGATTCATCACTTCCACAGAAACAGGATGCCCGTCAGCTTTGCATTGATTTAAAGCGGCGGAGGCCGCTTCAATAGCAACATCCAATGGCATGTAACGCTCACTAGGAAGACTTTGCGCGATGCCCGATTCGCAAGCGAGCGTAAGACTGGCAGCAATCAAAACATGTTTCATAGCCTCTGCCTTTCTGATCACCTGTGGACTTCCGGAATGAAAGCTTAGGGCGCAACCGTTTCCATCGGGGGCAACGAGCGTAAAAATGCAACCAGTGCATTGAGATCATCGGAATCCATGCGCGCATACATACTGAAATCCATCACGCCAACCAGTTTGCCGCCATCGGGCCGCACACCTCTGGTGATGGCTGCTTTGATCTGATCGTCCGACCAAGAACCAAGCTGCACCGGAGTGATATTGGCGGCTACGACCGTCCCACCACCGCGCGCCGTATAGGTATTTCCGCCGGCACCCAATCGCGCCAGATCAGGCAGCCCATTGATGCGCGGCGTGTGGCATTGGAAGCAATGGGACACAGTCACGCCAAGGTAGCGGCCGCGGGCCAGCTTATTGTCGAAATTGATTTCGGCAACGGCACTCACCGGCTCCAAGCTTGATGCCGTACGCTGTGCGCCAATCCGCTCGACAGGATTTTTGATCGGCGGCACCAAACGTAAATAAGCGACGATCGCTTTGACGTCAGCATCCGAAAGATCCCGATAGAAAAAAGTACCCATGGGCGCTCGCACTGGCGCACCATCGGGTCGAACTCCGTTACGGATAGAGGCTATGATCTGTTCATCCGTCCAGGCGCCGAGGCCCGTCTCAGGATCAGAGGTTAAATTTGATGCGAGCAAGCCACCTACACGCTGCCCGCCGGAGAGATGTCTGCCTGGAACAAGTCTCCCCTCGGAATCTTTGGGCGAGTGACAGCTCGCACAAATACCGATGGTCACAAGATATTCACCCCTTGCGGCCAAACCGGAATCTGCTGCCAGCAATGCCGTGGGACTCGCACATGCCAAAGCCAGCAGGAGGCTGCAAGCCAAGAACTGTGACCACAGGCGGCGCCACCGATCTCGCAGACCGCGCGGATCTTCGGACGTGACTAAGACGTGCAACCGCCCCTCCCCTTTTTAGCCTCACACGGGCCTTCTTATTGCTTCAACGATAGGCCAGCTGATGCACATGGAGCAACCGCCCCGCGGCAATTTAGGGCGATAATGGATAGTGGCTCATCCTAATATCCTAGTATCTCTTTGGCCACTCACAGGGAAAGATGGTTACGCCGAGCCGGAAGTAGCGCTGCGCCTCAACGCGTTGGGCCGACCGGAGAAGGATGGGGAGGATGCAGATGCCGTTCAGAATGGCTCATGAATGCACGCGCGTCGCCGCCCTCGGATTAAGCTTGCTTTACAGCGCAAATTTAAGCGTCGCAGCAGAGGATTATTTCAAGGGCAAGACAATAAGCATCTACACCGGCGCCAGTGCAGGCGATGGCTATGATGTTTATGCCCGCCTTCTGGCCGTGCATTATCAGCGCTATATCCCTGGCAATCCAACAATTGTCATCCGCAACATGCCCGGCGCAGGCAGCCTGAAGGCTGCTAATTATATTTATGAAATAGCTCCGAAGGATGGCACCGCCATAGGAACGGTTGGCGGCGGCACCGCAACTGCCGAACTCTTTAAATCCAAAGGAGTGCGATTTGATCCACGCTATTATGCTTGGATCGGCAGCATGAATGCAGAAGTAGGACTTGTGCTAGCCTGGAAGACGGTTCCCGTTGATCGCATTCACGATCTGTTCAATCGCGAGTTGGTGGTGGGGGGCGGCGGCCCAACTTCAGGCAATGTTGTTTTTGCCAATGTCATGAACAAGGTTCTTGGTACACGCTTCAAATTAATCGCCGGATATAAAAGCACCGGCGACATTGCTCTCGCCATCGAACGTGGCGAGCTGGAAGGCACGGCCAGCTATCATTACTCCAGCATCATCACCAGCAAACCAGACTGGATCACCAATGGCCAAGTGAAAGTCCTCTTACAGGATTCGCTGCGGCCCCATTCACTCTTTCCCGATGTACCGGTTGTCATTGATCTGGCCAGGACGGCCGAACAGAAAGACATTCTGGAAGTCGTCTTCGCTCGGCAGGAGATGGGGCGCCCCTTCATGCTGCCGCCCGGCACGCCGGCAGAGCTCGTCACCCTCTTGCGTCGCACCTTTGATGCGGCCATGCGCGACCCGCAACTGGTGAGCGACGCCAAACGCCAGCGCCTCGACCTCAACCGCCCCATGAGTGGCGAGGACATCCACGGACTGATTGATCGTCTCTATACATTCCCGGCGGACATCGTCGCCAAAGCCGCGGAAGCCACCGGGGAAAATGCCGCAGAGGGCAGCGCCGATTAGCGCGGAGCATCACGTGGTTCGCACGAAATACCGGCAATTCCCGCCATGCCCGAGCACCCCCGTGGAAGCTGGCCAAAGGGGCGGTCATTGGTTTTGACCGCCTGAGTTCTGAAGGCAGGTGCTCAATTTTCTCTATAGCAATATGACTTTGCTTTTGATCCGGCAGGTGAGCTCATGCCCTCTGGGCACTGCATTGGATACTTCATTCCATACTCCAAGTAATATCCTGGAGCGGCCACCTTGCAGATCATGGAAGCTACATATTGCCCTTCTGGGCACTGCGGCAGTTTGTTACCGGTAAGGCCTGGGGGCTCTGTCTTTTTAGGTTTCGGAGGCGGGGCTGGGGGCGGTTCACTTGCAAGCGCGCTCGTCGAAACAAGTAAGACAGCAAAAAGCCCGAGGCAGCCGAAGTGTATTGAACGCGTCACTGGATTTCTCGCAAATAGAACAAGAGACCGATTTATTTAAATTCCAGCGATGCAAGTTTTGTGACAGTAAAAATCCGGGAACAGGAAGGGTAGCCGGCCTTATTTACATTCAGGCTGAATAAATAGCGGGCATAATGAATTGAATTTGGTCAGATGTTTTAAATCTCGCAGAAAAACGCTGAACATCATCTGCAAGGCCGATTTCAAGCTCCCCCTAGCCCCTTGCCCCATAAATTTGGCCCACGCGCCCTTGGGAGCGGCACGCCCCCAAGCAGACCCGCTTCCAAAGCGGGATTGCACACCCGCTCATGATTTGGTCAAGATGGGCTCGCTTGTGCTCACTTTTTGTGAATCGGGGCTCGGAAGCCCCGACTGAGAGATTATGGGACCGACGCATTGAGAATTGACCCGACAGACCTAGCGACAGCCCGCCCCGCAGCCACCTATCCCAAGCCTTTAGCTGTGCTCGAATTGCTGAAGCCCATCACCTGGTTTCCGCCCATGTGGGCCTTTGCCTGCGGTGTCGTGTCTTCCGGTATGCCCCTCTTGCCAAACTGGTACATTATTCTGGCAGGCGTGATCCTGGCCGGACCTCTGGTCTGCGCCATGAGCCAGGCGATCAATGATTGGTACGATCGTCATGTTGATGCGATCAATGAACCCGACAGGCCCATTCCCTCTGGGCGTATACCCGGCAAGTGGGGACTCTATATTGCAGGCATCTGGACGATCCTGTCCTTGCTCGTCGCCGCAACACTCGGACAATGGGTAATGGTGGCAACCATTGCGGGGCTCGTACTCGCCTGGGCCTATAGCGCGCCCCCCTTCCGCCTGAAGCGCAATGGCTGGCTTGGAAATGCAGCATGCGGTTTTGCTTATGAAAGCCTGTCGTGGATAACAGGTGCTGCCGCCATGATCGGCGGATCTCTACCGCCCATACAAGTGCTGATCCTGGCAATTCTCTATGGCGCTGGCGCACACGGCATTATGACGCTGAACGACTTCAAGGCGATCAAAGGCGACACCGAAATGGGGATCAACTCCCTGCCTGTTCTGCTCGGAGCAGAGCGCGCCGCGCTTGTTGCCAGCGCCATTATGGCGGCACCCCAGATGATCGTGATCGGACTTTTGGCGTCATGGGAGCAATATTTTGAAGCCGGCATCGTCACTCTCCTGCTCATCACTCAATTGCTCATGATGAAACGCTTGGTGCGTGACCCGATCAAGGATGCCTATTGGTACAGCGGCTTTGGTGTGCCTCTTTACGTGCTCGGCATGATGGCAAGCGCTGTCGCCGCGCGCATCTTTGCAGGGGCCTAACACGCCATCCGTTCTTTATTTGAGAGGCAATGTGCGAACGTTTTACTTGCGCCTACTGGCGGCCATTGCAGGTGTGTTGCTCTGCACTGCAAGCATATGGAATCTTGAACACGCACGATCTGGCCTATCGATCATACCGCTTGCTGTCGGCTCAACACCTGCAACGGTCTATCAGCTTGGAAGTGCGGGCAAAGCCCCAGCTGTAGTCATCGCCCACGGCTTTGCTGGATCACGCCAGCTTATGGAGGCCTATGCCCTGACGCTGGCACAGGCTGGATATGTTGTTGTCTCGTTTGACTTTGAAGGGCACGGCCGCAACCCTACGCCCATGTCGGGTGATATCACGCATGTTGATGGGACGACGCAAATTCTGAAACGCGAAGTGAGGCGCGTCGTGGATGCGGCCCTCGCGTTGCCATCGGTTGATGGGCGTGTCGCCCTCCTAGGCCATTCCATGGCATCAGACATTATCGTGCGCGAAGCTGTTGACGACCAACGTGTGTCGGCGACTGTGACCATCTCGATGTTCTCCGAAGCTGTGACAAAATCAGAACCCCGCAATCTCTTGATAATTTCTGGTGAATGGGAATCTTTCCTGCGCGCAAACGCGTTGCAGAAAGCACAGCTTACCGATCCGGCAGCAAAAGAAGGCGAAACTGTCGGTGACGCATCCACAATAAGCCGTCGGCGCACCTTTGTAGCGCCCCATGTCGAACATGTGAGCATCCTCTATTCTCCGCAAGCCATGCGCGATGCACGCGATTGGCTCGATGGTGTTTTTGGACTCGCCAGCAAGGCTCCAATCGCCTCCACCGGGGAGTGGATCATAATCCTGATGGCAGGTATCCTTCTTCTGGCTTGGCCACTGGCCGGGCTGTTGCCCCGCATGGATAGCCCCTCAACAATCCTGCCACTTCGCACATTCCTTCTTGCCACCCTCGTGCCTGCAACACTCACGCCGCCACTTCTTACCCTTGTCGACACGCGCTTCTTGCCTATTCTGGTTGCCGACTATCTGGCCGCACATCTGTTTGTGTTTGGAGCAATCTCGCTCGGCATACTCACGTGGAACGGGGTGAAGCTGACACCGATCGCGTGGATATCAGCTGCAACTTTCACCGCTTACGGTATTTTGATTTTCGGTTTTGCGCTGGACCGCTACGTGGCTTCCTTCATGCCCAATGCCGCGCGCATGCAAGTGATTGCGATCATCGCCGTTGGCGCCCTGCCCTATATGATCACAGATGCGCTTGCCACCGATGGCGGGAGAGCGCCCTATTGGCGCATGTTTCTAGCCCGCGGTGCCTTTCTGGCATCCCTGGGGATAGCTGTCCTGTTTGACTTCGAGCGGCTCTTCTTTTTGCTGATCATCATACCGGTCATGATCCTGTTTTTCGTAATTTTCGGAACGATGGGCGGGTGGGTGGCGCGGCGCACCATGTCACCCGTAGCTGCGGGGATCGGGCTCGGCCTGATATTGGCGTGGTCACTGGGCGTCAGCTTCCCGATGTTTTCACCTGACTGATCGAAACAGTGAGTGGTTCGCCCGCCACGCGCAGCCGCGCTCTTGTCATCGTGATGTCATGAATAATGTCGCTAAAAGGCGCTTAGCCTGAAATGACTCAACCCGAAGGTGGCCCATGCTTTTCCGAACAGCCCTTCTCATCGGTCTGGTATCCATAGCTCCCGCCCGCGTATCGGCTCAGGGCGTCCAATTTATCGGAACCGGATATCTCGACGGAAAGGGTACAGACAAATCCGGCCTGGCAGCCTCGCTGCTTGAAGATGGCGTCTCGCCGATGAATGGATTGAACGGCATAGGCTCAGGGATGACGTATACGGGCTTCCAGAACCGCTTCGTGTTGTTGCCTGATCGCGGGCCAAACAAGGTCGAATATAAGGGCGGCGCCGAAGTGGATTTCACCACCTCTTATCCCAACCGCATCCAAACCTTCGATATCAAGGTTGTTCAGGACGGAACACGCCCTACGGGGTGGCGCGTCGAACTTTCACATATCGGCACGACGCTTTTGAAAAATCCTGCGGGCGAGCAATATATCGGCCTTTCGACAGGCTTTCCGGCGGAGGGAAAGACAAACCGACGCTTCGATTCAGAAGGTGTGGGTGTGGCGCCCGATGGCACATTTTGGATTTCCGACGAATATGGCCCCCATATTCTGCAATTCGACCAGACGGGACACCAGATCGGCATGCTCAACGCCCCTGATGGTTTTGAAATTGCAACACCCGGCCCCAACCTGAAAACAGAAATGCAGACTAACAAGATTGGTCGCGCCACCAATCGTGGGGCGGAAGGTCTCGCTCTCACTCCTAGCGGCCGCTATCTGGCGATTGCCATGCAGAGCCCGCTCATTCAGGACGGCGGCCAGAAGGGCCTAAACAGCCGCATCGTGATTTACGATCTCCAGAACAAGGCGGCCGCGCCACGCCAGTTTATCTATCCCTTCGATGATACAAAAATGGGGATCAGTGAGATTCTCGCAGTTGATGAGACACGCTTTCTCGTGAACGAGCGCGATGCTGCTGCCGGCGCTAATGGCCGCAAACTGCTCTATCTGGTCGACATCAACCAAGAACAAAAGCCGACTGATCTTGCTGCAGCGGGATATGCGGGCGCCAACGGCAAGACATTGCCCGAGACAGGCTTTCCGGAAGGCATTATAGCGTTGAAGAAGACGCTGTTTGCCGACATCGGCAAGCTGCTCAACAAAGCGCAGGAAGATGGAAAAGGCGCCTTCGCCAACGCGCGTGGCCTGCCTGACAAGATTGAGGGCTATGCATGGGGCCCAGATCTGCCCAACGGCGACCATCTTCTTCTCGCCTGCAATGACAACGATTTCGACTCGTTAGAGACGGGTTTTCCCAATTATATTTGGGCCTTCGCAGTACCACCTTCTGCCCTACCGGGCGTGAAAGTCAACCGGCTCAACGAAGGTTTCAAATTCGGACCTTGAATTTTGGTGAGGTCAAATCACCAGCAACAAAAAAAGCCGCCCAATTGGCGGCTTTTATTTCTGGTCCGCTGTAGGCTTTCAGCGGCTCGCATAGGCAAGTTTGCATGGCTTCTCGTCGGAAAATGAGGCCGTGTCTCAAAATCCCCCTCGGTTGCCGGGACCCCGCCACACCATTATGCCATGCACCCCAATTCCTCAGCTGTCACAGCGCCGGAAATGCTTCGCGAAGCTTTAGCTCGAGCTCAGATCGGCCGCCGCAAGGCGGCAATGAAAGCATAGCCACGATAAAGCGAAACAAATTCGCAATTAAGCCCGCGTGCATTAGCAACCGCACGCAGTACGGGTTCGAAATCGTCTCGCGGCGTCACATGAAACAATGACAACCAGACGCGCAAAATTTTGCGGAACCAATTTGGCAAGCCACGCTGATCGCCAAAATCCGCAACGAAAAGAGCACCACCTGCCGGCAACATCTGCACCGCATGATCAAGCGCCTCGATCCATTGCGGGATCATCGATAAAGTATAGGAAAAATAGATACGCTGGAAGTTTCCCTGACCGAACACATCCGTCGGCTCGAAGCAAGTGGCATCGGCATGGGCAATGCTGATGTGATCAATCGCGCCAGCTCCAAGGATGGAACGCCGAGCCTTGGTCAGCATAACGCGTGAAATATCGATCCCGAAGAAACGCGCATCAGGCCAGCGACGCATGGCCTTCAAGAGATTGCGGCCCGTTCCGCAGCCTATTTCGAGTACCCGCCCGCCGGGCGTGGGCGCAAGAGCGTTGATGAGACGGTCACGCCCAAGCAAATAATAGGCGCGCGTCGCGTCATACAAGCCGGTTTGCCAGCCATAGATACGGTCCATTTCATAGGATGCATCGGTCATTGCGGTATCTCCCGTAGCTCGTAGAGATGAAACGCGCCATAGATCGCCGAACGGTCTCGGGCATGAAGAATATCGGATCGCGCATCTTTGCGCTTCCAGTGGCACAAAATATCGTCACTCACACGACCAGGCAGAAGCTTTTCATTGGCGGCGGTGCGGAAAATAACGCGGGCGCCCGGACGCGCAGTACGCATGATCTGTGACCAGAGTGCATTCAGATCTGCATCATTCATCCAATCTTGCGCGTCAAGCAGAACGTAACAATCCATACTGCTTGCAGGCTCTCCTGCCAGAAAAGCCGTCATGGACACCTGACGAACATCAACGCGATCTACACAGGCGCGAATTTTTTGGTAATTCTCAATCTGCAGATAGGGAGGGACAGGTGCATCAGCGCTCTCTCCATAGCTGCGGCCATAGGCCTGCCAAGCAAAGTAATTTTCCTTGAAAGAAAAGTCGCAGGTGAGCTTTCTGACCCGCATACGTAATGCGCCAATCATACCATCTGCATGATCTGCCGCAAGCGCACGATATTGAGCTGGGGGAATGCCCAATCCATAAAGAGACGCCGGCTGGCTTGCCAAGAAGCGAATGAGCGGCTTGTCGAACAAAGGCAGGAGATAAGTCTCAAAAGCAATTTTCTGCTCTGCGAGCGACCGCGCCTCCAGAACCTTGCGCAGATCAGACCCATGCAATCGTGAGACAAAATGCGTCAGGCCAATGAAATTGCCAAGCAGGCCATAGCGATAAAAGCCACGGGCAAAGCGCGAGATCCGACGACGACCGAAAAGATCGCGACGCTCCCAATAGGCGCGCGTGGTATCATCAAGATGGGCAACCAGAATGCGGTCATAGGCGTCAACATTGCGAAGGTCAGCTGCATTCGTGAAGAAACGATGCAACGCGCGATGGTCGGGAAGATATTTGATGGCCGAAAGCTTCAACCGGTTAAGAGCGACGTGTGTCGCATTCAAATCAACAGCTGTAATCTTTTCAGGCTGTGCGGATAGGTAGCTCGCGACATTGCAGCCACCCGAAGCAATGGTCACAATCCGGTCCGTCTTGCGAATGCACAAAGCATCCATATCAACGACCGGATCTTCCCAGATCTGCGGATAAACAAGCCCACTGAACAGGAACGTGAAAAGACGCTCCAGCATCCCCTCCGAGGAGAGTACATCATTTCGGTGAACGGCAGCGGCAAGCTCCGTGCGCGATCCACTGGCCCTTAGCCCCGACGAATCCATCTTGGCACCCTCACGCTTCTTGTGAGCCTGCGCATATCAGGGCCGCATGACACTTCCATGTCATCGGAAAACCGTAAAATGCACTTAAAAATCCGGCTAGGCGCCATGTTTTCCGAGGTATTTAAACGCATACTAAAAGCCGGAAGGCGTATAACCTTCTGGGTATTAAGCCCCAAAGAAACGCACAGGATATTTCTGCCCTAGACGTTTTACGTTTTCGCGCGGATGCGTAATCATCCAAGCAAGCAGCCCAATTGTTCGGTCTGACCATCGTCACACCAAGAGGACTGCCGGCTCCAGCGGAATGCCCGACACGAGCCAATCTCTATTGCATCGTCAGAACCTGTACGCCTTGAAGTTTACTACAATCTTTTGCGCCATATCCTGTTCCTTCTGCATCCCCATTGCCACAATATTTGCAGTCCGCATTACTAATGACCGCAACCGAAAGGGGGGCGATAAGCGCGAATTGGCTGCGGGCTAGGGTAAAAGCCCATCCCCAAGGTCGCCCCAGACGATAAAAATTAAATATTTAACACCTACGGCCGTCTTTCATCTGTGCCCTAACACAGGTGAAAGCAGTGCGGATCACATTCAGCCCTAATGTTATGAATGCGAGGCCGATCAATGCGATTCGGCCGGTTCAGCGCGCATTGAAAAAGAAACCAGAAATCATTGCCGACCCCATTACGCCCGAACCTCCCACCACAGCACCGGTGGTCACATCCCTCTCGGAATTGGGCGTACATCGCGCGAAGGATCGGGCGGAAGAGGCAAAAGACTACCAACCGCGCAATCCGCTCTGGAACACGATGCTCAATATCTGATCCAACAAATGTGGTGCTTTACCAGCATAGCGGCCTGTATGATGGAAAGGTCTTAAACACGCAGCTTTTCCTCAGGATTTCAGAAGCAAATGATTAATGCGTTTGATCGGTTAGACCACACCCTCGTAGGACATGTTGTTAGATCGAAACTGCACCCTGTAAAAAGCACAACGCCCCGGTCCTAAGAGCCTCGGGGCGTTTTTCCTGAATTTTCCCAGAAGATGGCCCGACCGGCAAAGCGAAGAGCATTCTCGGTCTTCTCAGTTCCCAGCACTTCCCTGCGACCGGAACGCCCATCCCGTCATCCGCTGTTCAAGCCAAGCGGTGGCAGCATACATGATTATGCCTTCAAAGGCCAAAGCGATGAGGCCGGCGAAGACCAGCGGCATTTGGAAATTCGCGCCGGCTTGCGACATCAAAAAGCCAATACCCGAATTCGCGGCCACTGTTTCCGAGACCACTGTGCCGACAAAGGCCAACGTGATTGCCACTTTCAACGAGCCAAAGAAATAGGGCATTGAACGCGGAATGCCGACCTTGCGCATCACATCTAGCTTAGAGGCACCAAGGGCGCGCAGCACATCCTCCAGTTCAGGCTCAATCGTTGCAAGGCCCGTTGCGACATTGACGACGATCGGAAAGAAAGAAATCAGGAAGGCCGTCAGAATGGCGGGCACTTCGCCGATCCCGAACCACATGACAAGGATTGGCACCACGGCGACTTTTGGAATTGAATTGAATCCGATCATGACCGGATAAAAGCCGCGGTAAATTGCACGCGACCAGCCCACCACTAGGCCAAGGAAGAGCCCGAAAGCCACCGACAATCCAAAGCCCGCCATCGTCGTCCAAAGCGTAACGAAGGAGTTCGAGACAATCGGGCCCCAGAAGCGCTGAAACGCGCCGAAAATAACGCTGGGTGCAGGAAGAATAACGGTCGGCACAGCCAGCAAACGACAGGCAGCCTCCCAAACAGCGAAGAGAACGACAACAAAAAGCCAGGGCGCAAGTTTTTCAAATGTCTTGTTCATGCTTTGCGCACCTCGGCAATTTTATTGCGCAGGACGTGCACAAGATCCGTAAAGGCTGGCTCGTAACAAATATCCAACTCTCTGGGCCGAGCAAAATCAACTTTGCGCGTATCGATGATACGGCCCGGACGAGCACTCATCACATGGATTGTGTCAGCCAGAAACGCAGCCTCGCGTAAATCATGGGTAACCAGAATGACCGTAAAATTCAAACGCTGCCATACATCGCGCAAGACACACCACAATTCCTCGCGCGTGAAAGCGTCAAGCGCGGCAAAGGGCTCGTCAAGCATAAGGAGTTTCGGTTCATGAATGAGAGAGCGGCACAAAGATGCGCGCTGTTGCATCCCGCCCGACAATTCCCAAGGGAAGCGATCACCAAAGCCCCGCAAACCCACAATCGAGAGCAGGTTTTCAACACGTGCGCGATATTCGTCTTTCTTGGCGCGGAACTGCCCGCGATAGGGCTCCACAATTTCAAGTGGCAAAAGAATATTTTCTGTCACGGTGCGCCAAGGCAGGAGATTGGCATTCTGGAAAGCCATGCCTGCAATCTTGACCGGGCCCGAGACTTCCGCGCCATCAACCGACACGGATCCGCTGGTCGGCCTGATGAGCCCTGTGACGAGCTTCATCAAAGTCGACTTGCCGCAACCCGATGGACCAACGACAGCCGCGAACTCGCCGACACCAACGCTCAATGATGTCCCATCGAGCGCCAGCACCGGTCCAGTACGCCCCGCATATGCAAGCGAAACCTGATCAAGCCTGATCATCAGAGCTTGCGCTCCGCAGCTGGCGGCAGAAATTCGCTGGTGAAAATATCAGCTGCTGTCGGACGATTTTTGAACTCGTATGTATCAGCAATCTGGTCGATGGATTTCGCCAATCGCGCCATATCAACACCACCGACACCGGCCGCCTTCACAGCAGGCGTGACCATATTGTCCCGCAGAGACATCTTCAGCCGCTCCAGCTCAATTGCAGGCTCAGCGGTCGGGTTATATTTCAAAACATATTTGATCGCTTCATCAGGATTACGCGCTGTATCGATGAGGCCTTTGACAGTTGCCTTCACAAAGCCTGCCACAACTTTCGGATTTGCTTTGGCAAATTCCGGATTTACCATAATGGCATTGCCATACATGGTCAGACCGAAGTCAGACATCAGCATGACCGAGACATCATCCGGCTTGATGCCATTCTGCAGCAGGTTGAAGTAAGAGGAGAAGGAGAAGCCCGTAATCGCATCGACCTTGCCCTGCGCCAACATAGGTTCACGCACTGGGAAGCCGACATTTTCGATCTTGACCTTGTCGCCATCAAAGCCATTCGCCTTCACGAATGCCTTCCATTGCGCGAAAGCGCCATCCGGTGCTGGCGCGCCCAAAATCTTTCCTTCGAGATCCTTCGGCGTCTTGATGCCGGCCTTCTTCAGGCTGACGATCGAGAAGGGCGGGCGATCATAGACCATCATCACCGCGACCACTTTCTGGTCCGGGTTCTGGTCGCGGAAGCGCACCAGCGAATTGATGTCGAAGAAACCAAGCGGATAAGTGCCTGCCGCCACGCGCGCAATGCCCTGGACCGAGCCGGGGCCCGTGTCGATGGTCACATCAAGACCCTCGGCCTTGTAATAGCCCTTTTCCAGAGCCGTGAAATAGGGAGCGGAAGGACCCTCGAACTTCCAGTCGAGGGCAAATTTAACAGCCGTCTGGGCATGCCCCTGCAGGCTGCCCATAATCAAAGTGGCGGCCGTGAGAATGAGCTTTGTCGCGGTCTTCATCCTAATTTCCCCTTACAGCGAATTCGATTGGTCGAATTTATCCCTGCACCGGACAGGCAATGTACATGCCAGTCGGGCTGAGGCTATTCGGGCCGCGCAGATGTCCACGCATCTCTTGTGAAAAGTTCGATCACAAAGACGCTATTGCGTGAAAGCGGCTTCGCCCTTAGCACCCCCACCGTCGGGGACTGCACGAAAATTGCGCATATCGACAAAGAAAAGGTCGCGATGATTGATTTTGAACCACCCTGTGGTCCAGCCAAGCGGCAACGCAAGCCATTGATCAAATTTTCCCAATGATCGAGTGCGGTGCCCGTCGCCCTAAAATTTCTGAAAAGGCTCTGGATCGGCAGCTCTATGGCGACCTCCCCAACATTCTTGCCGCAAGCAACCGCGCAAATAAACGCACCGCACCGGCTTAAGAACCTAGGGACATTTTTCATTGGCCAAATACGACACCACCTCTCACAAACAAAATTTTGCAAGAAAAGGACAATTAAAAAGGGAACGCAACCCAAAGAAAATCGAACGACCTTGGAAAAAAAACCATCTTGTGATCAAGAACAGTAGCGCCTCCGCCCTTCCGCTGACAGAAGGCGATCACTTAAACCTTGGCCACCCTCCAAATAATCCCAATTCCTCCAAAGAAATCGCAAACCAAAATTCTGAGCGAAGCTATCCCCAGGAAAGGTCAAATTTATTTTTCTTATAAAATACTAGCCAATTAAATCCCTGAACATTTCGAGTGTTCTATGCCGAGCCAGAAATGCGGATGACGGATCTTTCGCATCGAACCCGTGTCCCGCTGGATATAAATGGACCGAAAGATCTGGCCTCTTTCTTTGAATACCCGAAATATCCTCAATAGAAATAAGATGATCACGATCACCAAAATGAAGCAATATTGGACATTTCGGCGACATATCTAACCAAGAAGAAATATCCTTTCCATAATAAGCAGATGCACAAGAAAATTCTAAATGGCAAGCGGACAGCCAAGCCGCAGAACCGCCAACACAAAAACCAATAATACCAACGTTACCGAAAATTGATACATGACGCCGCGCCGCTTCAAGGTCCAGCATCAAATTGTCCCATGACAAATTTGATCGAAGTAATCGAGCTCGTCTTTTTGAAACATCGGAATGATCAAAAATTGCATTTCTTTCCTGCCGGTCATAGATCGCAGGTGCAATCGTAAAATATCCCTCTCTAGCATAGGAATCGCAAACAGATTTGACATAGTCCCCCAGGCCATAAGCATCCTGAACGACGACGATACCACCGCGCGGAATGCCGACGGTCTCTGCTAAATAAGCTGAGAGAAGGTGACCGTCGGACGCCATGAGCTCGATCATGCCCCCTGCCGATTTAGAAGATCCCTGCTCCTGTCCCATCAAAACGCCTTATTTTTTATTACGAAGCCGACCGGGAGACTGTCCTGCCGCCATCGATCGTGATTGATGCCCCACTCACATAAGACGATCGCTCAGATGCGAGAAAGACAACCATGTCAGCAATCTCTGAAACCGTAGCTGCTCGCTTCGCAGGAAATTTTTCGTGTAGCTCTGCCCAGCGATTTTCATCACCAAGCAGTTTTTTTGCACGCTCCTTTACATGAGCGAGATGGCGGTCCGAAATCGTCGGGCCCGGATGGACTGCCGCCACACGAACGCCGTGCCGCATACTTTCTCCACCCAAACATTGGGTGAACATGTTCAATGCAATATTAGCCATGCATCCGGCAATATATTCTGCATTGGGGTTAAATGCAGCCGCACCGATTACGTTAATAATTGCCCCAGATCCTCTTTGACACATCCCTGGATATACCAACCTTGTCAGATCAACATATCCGTAAACTTTTAGGTCCCAGCCCTTCCGCCAGGCCATCCTATCAACGGAAAGAAGATTACCGTTAGGAATGTCTCCGGCATTATTAATCAAAATATCAACGTGAGAACATTTTGCTCCGATTTTTTCAATTTCTTCGAACACTGATAGGTCGTGCGCATGCGGCGCAACATCAACCCCGAACTTACGTGATAAAATTTCAGCCTGTTGTTTAAGCAGAATTTCATCTCTTGCAACGATATGGAGGTTGCAGCCCTCTGCAGCAAGTGACTGCGAGATAGCAAAACCGATACCACGTGATGCGCCTGTAACCAGCGCGGTCTTACCCTTCAAACCTAAATCCATAGCACCCTCATCAAAAATTCTTCGCAATTTCCCGCGCAAGAACTGTGCGCATGACTTCCGCAGAACCGCCAGTGATGAGATAGCTTCTCGAGCGACGCCACATAGCCTCGATCGGCATTTCAGTTGAAAGTCCCATGGCGCCGTAAAACTGCATGCAGCGATCAGCCGCATCAAAACCAAGTTCAGTGCAGTAGAGTTTAGCCATATAGGCATCCTCACGGCTCGAAATTCCCTGATCAACCTTCCACGCAGTTCTATGCACAAGCATCTGACCAGTCTGATATCGCATATATAAATCTGCGATTGTAAATTGTACGCTCTGCCGCTCGCCGATGGGGCGGCCAAAAGTAATTCGTTCTTTGGAATATTTTCCGATTAATTCTAAACAACGCAGTGTCACGCCAAGCCCGTGCGATGCTTGATGGACACGATTACGCGAGATCCAGTTCTGCGCTTCCCTCATCCCTTGGCCTTCTTCGCCAACTAGATGTTCACAAGGAATATGAACGTCATCAAACACGATCTCGTATGTGACATCGCCCATCATATGCTTTGTTTCGCCGATGATTTTTACACCCGGTGTGTTCATATCGACAATAAACACGCTTAAGCCCCCCTTTGATCCTTTCTCGGGATCAGTGCAGGCAACGAGCTGAACGAAATCAGCTTCCTTGGCATGAGAAATCCACATTTTGTGACCATTGATTATATATTGATCACCTTTGCGGACCGCCCGTGTTTTCATACGCCCGGGATCACTGCCTGCGTCCGGCTCGGACTGCGCAAAACACGCGTGCTTTTCTCCCCGCAATAACGGATGAAGGTAACGCTCTTTCATCGCTTCTGGCAATCGAAGGAGAATAGCGCGTGGCGACGGCCCGAATACGCCCTCACCTCGATTTGGGAGAGCAACAGTTCGTGCCAATTGTTCCCAAACAACCGACAATGCGAGCAGGCTCAAGCCTTGCCCCCCGAATTCGGCGGGCGTATCAAGCATCCATAAACCGATTTCTTTGGATTTTCTCTGTAGCCTTTCCTTGATGTCGGCTTTGAGCTTGTGTTGCTCCAAACTAGACATCTCAATTGGTATCAATTCGCGGTCAACAAACCGACGAACCATATCCTGGATTTGTTGAACCTCGTCCGGTAGTTTGAAATCCATCTAGCAGGCCCTTCTTGTCTTAATTTCAAATTGTTAGAACGCTTACCTCGGCGAACTCGCTATTTCTCGCGCCCGATTAATGACTGTCTCGGATACATAATTTTTTTCTTGGAGAATTTTCTGAAGAAGCTCTCCACTCATCGGTTCAAGATCAATTTTGCTATTATTTGCGTCGGCGATAAACTTCGGATTCCTCATCATCCTATCAAAAGCACCCCGCAAATTTGTCTTTCTCTCTTCCGAAATTGCGGGTGGCGCTAACATTGCGCGGCCGATAAGAGATGGGAGACCTATGAATTCAAAGAGCGCTCGGTCTTGTTCATTTTTTGCTAAATCTATCATTCGAGGAACATTGTATATTTCTGGGTGCTTTTCGATTCCTGTTTGCAATATGGGCAAGACTTTTTTTTCCTTTACCCAATCTGCTTTCGAAGCTTTCATCACTGGCCATGGCGTCGATAGCCCATGAATTTCTCCTCGCTCCATAGCAAGCATCGCTTGCGCCGAGCCAGGATAAGCATTGATTGTTTTAATTTTTGCCTTGAGCACAGTGTTAAGAAGCAGGTAGTTCAATTTCGGAGTTGGGCCCGATGCTGAAATAATTGCTTCCTTTTCGAATAAATCCGATGCTTTTTGGATTGGTGAATTGTGCCAAGTAAAAACAACCGGCGTATTGTTGACCATACGACCTAACCAAGTAAAATTTGCCGTATCAAACCGAATTCCAGCCTCGCCAAGTAATTGGCTATTGTATACACCCGGATCAATTATACCAATAACTGTGCCATCCTTCGGCGCAGAAAAATAGAGATAGTCCGCAGCTCGGATCGATCCTGCTCCAGGCATGTTCTGTGGAACAACGGACGGCTTACCAAGCAGCTCATTTCCAATATGGCGCGCCATTAATCGTCCATCTACATCAAATCCACCACCAGCGCTTGATCCGATTACAAAGATAATATTTTTCCCTTTATAAAAATTTTCAACCTCAGCTGCGGTACAAAGGCTGCTCGAACGCATTAGGATCAATACTAATATCGGACCGAAAGCCTTGAATTTAATCATGGGTGAGCCCTCTCTTAACCGACTAGTATTTATGGTATTGTCGTTCACTCATCATCCGATGATCTTAGACGAGGAAAGCTCTTCAATCTCATTTTCCGAAAAGCCAAACTCACTAAGAACTTCCTTTGTATGTTCGGAAAATTTCGGATTTCTTCGTGAAATCCGACTTGGAGTCCGGCTAAGTGCAAAAGGTTGCCTTGGCAGATTTACTTCTTCGCCATTCGTATTAGTGATCGACTGGAACATTTTTAGATGACGAACTTGCGGATCATTGAACGCCTCTTCAATATTATAAATAGGACCGCACGGCACTTCAGCTTTTTCAAATAAATCAAGCAAATAAGCTGTTTCATGCTGTATTATAAAATCTTGTACCATACTGTTGATTTCGCGACGTCGCGCACGTCGAACTTCGCGTGTTGAAAAATCCGGATCGGTGATGAGCTCTGGTCTACCAATGGCCTTACAAAAACGTCCCCACATAGATGGCACTGGTGCGAGATTAATATAACCATCTTTTGTTTTGTAGGTATTTGTTGGCACGCCTGTTGGGTGCTCGTTTCCAACCTGCTTGCCAACAATTCCATCAGCAAGATATCGCGCGGCTTGAATATCAAGAAAAAACATCATGCATTCAATAAGCGAGGTTTGCACCCATTGACCTCGTCCGGATTTATTACGTTCGACCAATGCCGTGGTTATTCCAAGGGCCGCATACAAGCCAGCACAAATGTCAACTATTGGAATACCGACCCTCAGTGGGCCTTGTCCCGGAATTCCATTGATAGACATCAAACCACTCATTCCCTGAATGATTTGATCTACACCCACTCTGTCTTGATAGGGTCCATCCTGACCAAATGCGGAAATGCTACAAAGAATAATTTTAGGATTGAGTTTTTGGAGAGTTTCATAATCAAATTTTAATTTACGCTTTATATTCGGTCGAAAATTTTCAACTATAATATCTGCGCTTTGGACTAATCGATGAAGTACCGCTTGTCCACGCTTGCTCTTCAGGTCGATTGCGATGCTGCGTTTATTACGGTGCTTATTCTGATAATCACCTTCTTGTCGTCCTGAGAAATCCGGCGGATCACCGGGACGATCAATTTTGATGACATTTGCTCCCCAATCCGCCAGTTGCCGGACACACACGGGACCGGCTCGCATGTGAGTCATATCTAGGACGACTAATCCCTCTAGCGCCTTCGAAGCCGGCTGATATGTCATATCGCACCAATAAAGCTAGAAACTAAATTAAGACAATGGTCCCTTACTACAGGGGCCTTCTTACCGTTGACCATTCATTCCTCCAGAAGCTCTCGCTTCATTCGATGCTCTTGCAAATATTTTTACAATCCACCTAAAGTCTTAGGTTTAGTAATTTCAAATTTAAATCTTTTGCTCGATTCAGATTCCATGCAGGAACCCAGTCGTTAGATTAATTGATGTTTGGACTTTCATCGAGCGTTTATATGGCAGGCGAAGCTAGTTAGAGTAGTGCATCTGGTGACTGTAGAACTTCAGGTACGTACTGTTGATGTCGCGTTGATGAGTGATGCCTTATCGCTTGATGATGCAACGTCCAGCCCTGATTAGTGATCTTCACCACCGGATTTTTTTGATTTCCGTAGGGTTCTATTGTTGTCAAACAGAAGCCCTTCTTTCACAAAGTCATGTTAGGCTGCTCTACGTTGCTACGCTTGGCGTTGCTCAAGCGTGGCAATGTATAGGGCTTGCTACTTGGATCTGCGCATTATTTGGCATGACCTCCTGCGGACACAGGCATCGCGGATTGCGTGGGCAGCTCGCCCAACTGGTCGATTCTTTTCCATTTTTTCGTGGCCTGGCCATTGCGAGTTGCGTCGAGCTCGCGCCAGAAAAGACGCCTCAGCATCACTATCCCTGCATCCGAGTTTCCGAGCCGTTCCCGACTGCGATCCGGAAGCGCCCCCTGGCCGAGCGCCGCGACGTAATCCTGCGCCGAAGTGAGCTGGATGAGCTTGTCTTCTGGATAGGCCCGATTATCAAACAGGGCTTCATGATTCTGCGAAGGGTCATAGCCACCAAATGTATTCATATATTCGATGAAACTGCGACGCTCTTCGCTGTCATCACTATTCACCGCATACACGCCGATCCTTAGCGTCTTGTCCATATCAATCGGAACCCGCCACACGCACACATCCATCCAGGTACCACCACCAGGCGTGGGAATAACGATGTGATTGTAATTAGGGAATGTCCAATCGCTGATGCGAACATTTTTTTCACCCCGGGTGGCGGTCTGACGGATCCCGGCGTCTGTTTCCTGATATTCAAGTTGAGGAATTGCGTTCGAAACCGCCTCGCCGAAGGGCCCCACTGTACCTGCATGGTGGACGAAACTGACGTGCACCGCGTCGAGCGAATTCTCAACGAGCTGAAACCAGTTACAAGGCCAAACCTCAGTCCGGGCGATCATAACCGCGCTGCCCGTCTCGAGAACATCCTTCCGCGGCAAATCAAAATCCGGCGGAGCACCTTTCCCGAGATAAGCAAAGATCAGTCCGCCATATTCCTTCAATGGGTAACCGCCGATCCGGACTTTGCGTGCAAACTCGGAAGTCTCGGCTGGGGCTTGAGTGCACTGACCTGTTCCGTCGTATTTCCAGCCGTGATAAATACACCGGATTTCATCGCCCTGTACCCAACCCGTGTGTAGAAGGGTTCTGCGATGCGCACAGCGCGCATCAACGAGATGCGCCGTACCGGTTTCGCCGCGGTAGAGCGTGAAGTCCTGCCCCATGATTTTGAGAACCTTGGCTTGTCCCGGCATGACGGTGGAAGCGGGGGAGATCGGCTGCCAAAAAGACCTCAACAAAATCCCCATTGTTGTATCCTGGGCGCACTCCATTAGTGCCTGAAAAGGGTCGGGTTGGCTCGCTTGATCCGTAGTCATTCACCCCTCCTGATTCACTCAATTTGGCAAGTCGCCACGACGTTGCCCGTCCGAGATGTATTTCTTAACAAACTCACGCATCTGGTCGCTTACCTGCGTCATGCGTTCGATTTTGCTTTGCACGTCCGATCCGGTCTCGTATTCGGGGACGTAGCCAAATTGCCTGCTTGTCGCGTTAAGGAAATCGGGATCCTTGTTCAATGACGCGATTGCCCGTCGCAATTCCTGCACATACAGCTCGGGCGTTTCAGGTGGAAAAGCGACAATGCGTTGAAGCATGGTGTTCGATGCTAGCAGCGAAAGATATGCTTCCCAAAGCTGACCTGATGGCGGCATGCCCTTTATTTTTTGGTAGAGTTCATGAAAGGGCAGCAAATCCATGTCGCGGTTTGCACGCGGCACAAAGAGGCTCATTCCATCGTATCCGGTATCGACCCAGAGCGGCAGCACCGCGCCCGCTTCGACCATCGGCAGAATCGTTGAGTTGTATGTTGCTCTCCCATCGGACAACAAATTGACTTCGCGACTTTCGAATGCGAGACGCAACGGCCCCGCGCCGGAATAGCCAGTTATGTAACCATATCCCACACCGAGCATGTCGAGTGTGAGCCGCATAGTCAGATCTTTGCTGGATCCCACGCTGAGCCCGCCGACGAAAAGCTTTTGGGCCTTCATGATGTCCGGAGGCTGACGGATCCCGGGTTCGACATCGCTACGCACATAATAGATCGTCGCGCCTTCGATGTATGCAACCATGCGGAATTGCGGAAACGGCGTCTGAAAGAATTCGGGCTCAAAAGCAGCGCGTGCGCCGATGCCCGTAAGGTAACCGAGGCTCAGACCATCCTTGCCGGCGCGTCCAAGCTGATTGGTGGCGGCGAGTCCTCCCGAGCCTGCGATGTTTTGCGGGAGTATCGTCGGCTTGCCTTCGATCAGGGGCGCAAGATAGCGCGCGAAAATGCGCCCCTCCGTATCCGCCGCGCCTCCCGGCGCAAAGTTGATAATCAGTTTGATCGTCTTTTCCGCATAAAGCCCCTGCGCCCATGCAGCAGGCATGTGAACGAGCGTGAATAGGGCTCCAGCCATGACAGCAGCTAAACGTCGGGCGAGCAAGCTCACGGTTTGTCCCCTTCGGGGAAGACAGGCCCCTTGTCTTCTCCATACTCGAGGCGCCGCAATTTACGGACATAGTCCTGAATATTGACACCGCTGATATCACCGGGGCGCCAAGTTGGATATTTATGTCGAAGGCCTCCATCAACCGGGATGTCGACGCCAGTGATGCAGCTGGACTCATCAGATGCGAGAAAAACAGAGGCCCAAGCAATATCCGATGCGCGTGGAAATCGGCCAAGCGGGATGCTTTTGAGGTAGTCGTCCCGCGAATATTGTGGGCGCGCCTTTACGCGCTCGAAGGTTCCACTCTCCGCCTCACTCTTCATACGAGTCCACAATTGATGCTCGACAGAACATGGCGTCACCGTGTTCACTCGGATTCCATACTCGGCCAGATCCATCGCTGCCGAACGAGCCAGATTTAGCAAGCCCGCTTTGGCGGTTGCATAGGCCGCCGCTTCAGATTGACCGAAGTGTGCTGTGGTTGAGAGCAAATGGATAATGCTACCCTCTATGCCGAGTTCGATCATGCGCCGCGCTGCGTGCTGGGTCGTAAGAAGGCCGGCAGTTGGGAAAGACAGCACCGCCTCGCGCCACTGGTCGATGTCCATGTCGAGAACCGATGACCAGTGAACTTTGCCAGCCATGTTCATCACGATGTCGATGCGCCCGGTGAGTAAAACGAGCTGCTCGACAGCACTCTTGACCTGCGCCTCGTTTGTCGCATCGCCTGTAAACTGATCGGCCATACCGCCTTTCTGACGAATGAATTCGCAAGTCTCCTTCGCGGCGGCCTCGTTAATATCGCACACCAGAACGTGCGCACCCTCGCGCGCCATAAACCATGCGATCGTCCCGCCGATGTTCGGGCCTGCGCCGAAAACGAGCGCCGATTTTCCCTTCAAGCGATCCATGTCACTCGCACCCGCAGTCAATGCCGGCGAGGTGACCGCATTTCTTGACGGCCTGTGTAATCGCCTGCTCGTTATGCAGGCGCTCCGCCTGCTGTTCGGGATCAAAGTCGCGCTTGACTGGCGCGCCCTCATAGAGCTCCCGGACGTACCCGCTGTCATCGATTTCGCGGATATGATGCAAATCCCATAATTCGAGCGGATTAATCTTGGCAGCGTCCTTGTCGGTGCGCTTGGCCTCCTCGAAAACGTTCTGGATCGCGGTTAAATTAGGATAGAGCGCTGGCTCGAGATCGTCCTTGAGCGTGTTGTAAATGTAGGCTGCCTGATAGCGGTTCAACTGACCCTCTTTCGTATACCGGCGCATGATGATATCGATGCTTTTCTCCGGCTGAGTTTTGAAAAAGTGAATGCCGTCGATCATCCCGAGCAAAAGTTTTTTTACGATGTCCGGGTTCTTTTGAACAAACGTGAGATTTGACGAAATCGTCGTGAACCAGATCATAGGGAGCGGATCGACGTCGATTACCTTGAGCCCGCCCTCCAAGGCAAACAGATGCGAAGGTGCCGTCAGCAGAGCTCCATCTACTTTTCCGTCGCGGACCCAGTGCCAAAGCGGCGCGCGCTTCGACGTTGCGTTCTTGTCAGGCCCCTCGATCTGCGTCGCAGCCTCAAGATTTTCAAGCCCATCGACCTTTTTCACCAGTTCCAACTGATCGCGATCCGCATCGAGGCCATGCTGCTTGAGAAAGAGCCAGTCATTGAGGCCGGGATGGATCCCGCGGATACCTATTTTCTTACTGCGCAGGTCTGCGACGCCATTGATACCGGAATCGGGCCGCACGACCAGTTTGGTCCTCACGACATTCACGCTCTGACCGACATAAACCCAGTTGTCGCCACGCGCGCGACGCCCGTAGGTCGAGACGTGATTGCCTCCGACAAATTCGATCTGCCCGCTCGCCACTAGGTCATGCGCTTCGTCCTTTTTGACCTGGTAGTCATAATCGACGTCAAGCCCGTGTCTCTCCCACGAGCCAGATTCGGAGACCACGTGGAGCAGGTTGAGATGCGTCGCCGCACGATAGGGAAAATGAACCTTCTGCATAATGGGCCCTCGTTTTAGATTGCGTTTGATTGCGGCAGAGGCCCTGGTTGGTTGCCATAGGCTTCCTGCAGCACGCCAAGGCGGCGATAAATTTCACGATCGGAAAGCATGAACAATCGCGCGTGGGCTCCCTCCGCGCGGTGGGTTGTCCATACATTTGGCGGCAGAATGAACACGTCCTTTGCGCTCCAAGAAAATACGTTCTCGCCACAGGAGGTCTCGCCCGCGCCCTCCACCACAACACAGATCGTATTGGCGTTTGTACGATGTGGGGTGCTGCGCAAGCGCGGATCAAATTGCATCGCCGAAAGATCCATCAGAGGGATAGGATTGTGTCCTGTCGCGGGGTCGACATAACGCACGCGGCGGAAGCCCTGTAGAAGCTGTGGCGCTGCGTCGAGCGCGGCGGCTACCTGCTGCCATGGATAGCGAAAAATGGTGCACCCCTCTGCGCCACCATCAATGACATCCGGTCGCAATGCCGGCTCGACATAAGGAGAACTACAAGCCGGAGCGAACTGCTCCGAAACCGGCCCGGGCTCGAAAAGCGCTGTCCCGAGGAAGCGATGCAAAGGACCGTTGAGCCCATCGAACCAGATAATCGGCTCGTCCCCGGTGTGGGAATGTTCGTGCCAGCAGCCGCCCGGCGTCAAGACGAGGTCCCCCGGCGCCATTTCGCAAGACTGCCCGTTAACGATGGTCTGCGCTCCTCGCCCCTGAAGGACGAAGCGGATTGCGTCAATCGTGTGGCGGTGCGGCCGCGCGACCTCCCCGGACATCAATATCTGAAGCCCTGCATTCATCGTGCGGGACGACATCGCTCGACCAGGGGCGCTCAGGTATGGGTCAGAGAAAAGAAGCACGCGCCGTTCAACGTTTTCAGGCGAGACATGCGTCATGGCCTTGCTGATCAAAGGCTCCAAGTCGCGCCACCTCCAGTGGAGAACCTTCGCCTGGTCCACCACGGCCTTGTGCGAGACGGCGCTTTCCCAGAGTGGTGAAAGGCCAGCGGCGCGCCATTCTGACTCCACACCAGCATCGACCCCTGCGGTTTTTTGCTCATCCATGTCAATGGTCACCAGGTTCGAGGCCCTGTCGCCGCAACATGTTGCTGATGTAGACAACAGCCTCCTGTGGCGTGTCGTTTAAGGCGGTCAGCAGCGCTTTGACGTCCTTGTGCAACATAGGCTCGAAATCTTCGCTCAGCGTTTTCCCCCGAGCGATGAACGCAGGGTCCTTCGCAGCTTTGGAGAATGCTGCGCGATAGGCCTCTATGTAATTTTGCGGCGTCTTGGCCGGCAGCGCCAGCCATTTGTCGATCGCCGTTAAATTATTCCAGTATTCGAAACCTTTCGCAGCGATTGAATCAGAAATCTTGCCAGCCATCTGTTCGTGAAACAGGGGAGCGTCACCGAAATCTTCCCGCGCGACGAATGTGCCATTTTCGAGCGCGCCCGACTGGCTCAGCACCCCGAAACGGCCGGTCTCGAGCAGGTCTTTGATCTGAAAAATATTACCCGTTGAGGTCATATCGATTTCGCCGCGCTTCAAAGCGAGCATGAGGTCATTGGTCCCATGATAACCAACGACCCATTTGCTGTTCCACCCGAGGAATTCGATCCCCCAAGCTGCGGTCAACATGCCTGATCGCGGCGTACCTACAAGCGAACCCATAACCACGGCTGGCTTTTTGCTGTCATGCAAACGTTCCAGAGCCTCACTCTTGATCATCAACACAGTACCGCCGCGACCCGCGCCTCCGATAATTTCGAAATTAGCCGGATTGTATTGGGCTTGCGGCACGCGGTAATGCACGGGGTCAGCTTGCGAGCTCGACGCCATGACTACCGTCATGCCGTCCGCCTCGACTTGCTTGGCGAAGAAGTTAAGCGCTGTCATCCCGTTCGCGCCGGGCATGTTTCGGATAACGAGTCCCGGCTTGCCAGGTAGATTCTCGATAAGGAAAGCCGCGATCACGCGTCCGGTGGTGTCGGTCCCGCCGCCAGGTGCGGAGGGGATGATCATCGTCACGCTCTTGCCCGCGAAGTTGGGTTCGTCCCCAGCGCTTGCGGTGGCCGTAAATGAAAAGGCAATGGCGCATGCAAGCGCTATTTTTCCCACTTTCTATCCTCCCATCCGCATTCGTGTGCGGCTAACGCCAACAGCGAGGTTTGTCCCCGCTTGCGGCAAACTGTTCCTTATTCGGCGGCGCCTTGAACAGGCAAATCGACCGGCTCTTCCAGACGGCGCCACTGCTTGACCGCCTCGCCCCGATGGATCTTGTCCATCTCTCGCCAGAAGATGCGCCGCAGTAGAACGATGCCCGCATCGGATGTTCCAAGCCGCTCGGCGTTACGGTCAACAAGCCGACCCTGCCCCATGATCGCGACGTAATCCTGAGCCGGCGTTAATTGAAGGGACGGGTCATCGGGCCACTTCTTTTCATTGAAAAGTGCATCGTGATGGTGGGCCGGATTGTAATCACCATAGCGCTCGAAATGCTCCAGAGTTTCACGGTCCTTCTCTGGTCCCTCGGACGGGATCGCGTAAACGCCTATTTTCATGGTGTGATGATCATCCACCGGGACATTCCAGACACCGCGATGCACCCATGCAGACTGCTTGCTGCGTCCTGGCGTGACGATGTGATTGTTGTTGGGAAACGACCAGTCACTAATGCGAATGTTGTTGGCTGCGCGAGTTGCGACCTGCCGGATGCCGGCGTCGGTTTCATGGTATTCGAGTTGCGGGATCCCTGACGTTACCGCCTCCCCGAAGGGGCCGACCTTTCCGGCAAGATGGACGAAGCTGACGTGAACGGCATCTAGCGAATTCTCGACCATTTGAAACCAGTTGCACGGCCAGATCTGTTTTCGTGCAAGGACCACCAAGCCGGGCTTTTCAAAAGCGCCCTTGCGCGGAAGGTCGAATTCAGGTGCAGCGCCCTTGCCCATGTAGGCGAAGATGAGTCCACAATATTGCGTCACTGCATAGCCTGGGATCTTAGCTTTTGCAGCAATTGCCTCGCCTTCGGCCGGAGCCTCACGGCACTGCCCGGAACCGTCATAACGCCATCCATGGTAAATGCAGCGTATGCTTTCACCCTGCACCCAACCTGTATGGAGGAGCGTACGTCTGTGCGCACACAACCCGCCCACCAAATATGGCGCTCCGCTCTCACCGCGATAAAGTGTCAGATCCTCGCCGAGGATCCGGATCGACTTGGCTTCACCAGCTCGGACAGATTCGGCTGTCGCGATCGGATGCCAAAATTGGCGGAGCACCTCGCCCGCCGGCGTGCCGGCAGCGCACTGCGAGAGAAGCTGCATCTTGCTGTTGGTTTGTTGCGCCTGCATCGCATTCCCTTGATCCGTGCATAGTAAACTTGCCACGCTGCCGCAATTGATGTCCAATTCCTTAAATCCGGCTTTCTATTCAAAAAGGGAATAACGTTGGCGAGCTTGCGTCACCTCGAAGCTTTTAGGGCGGTCATGCGCTCGGGGTCCGTTACCGAGGCCGGCAAAGTATTGCGCCTCACACAGCCAACGATCAGCAAGCTGATCGCGCAGTTAGAGCGCTCCATGGGGATGAAGATTTTCAATCGCATGGGTGGGCGGCTCGTGCCGCTTCCCGAAGCGGAAATCCTTATGCACCAAGTCGACAAGATTTTTGGAGCGGTCGAAGAACTCGGACGCAATGCCAAGCGTCTCGCCAATGGCCACAGCGGGCATCTGAGGATCGTCGCAGTGCCGCCACTGGCGCTCCGGTTCCTGCCTATTGCTGTCGCAAGCTTTAGGGAGACTCACCCCGACGTGCGGATCACCCTCAACATGCGCGGCTCATCCTACATCCCTGACTGGATCGCCGCTCAGCAAGCCGACATAGGATTCACTTCGTCACGGGCGACCGTTGCCGGCACACTCTCGCCAATTTTCATGAGCAGTCCAGCCGTATGCGTTCTGCCAAGGACACATCCGTTGACGGCAAAGCGAACATTGGCGCCGAAAGACCTCGCGGGACATGATTTTGTTGCGCTTGGACGCGACACACCCTTCTCTCACCTCCTAGAGCGGGTGTTCAGCGACGCCGGGGTTGTTCGCCGCATCATGGTCGAAGTGGGACATTCGGCCATGGCTGGCGCGATGGTCGCAAGCGGACACGGAATCACCGTTCTGGACCCTGTTTCGGCACTGAATCAACTTGCGCAGGGCGGGGTCGCGCTGCGTAGATTTGCTCCGGAAGTGCCGTGCGAAACCCGCCTCATCCACCCTGCGCGCAGTGGCCTACCGTTGCTCGCCCAGGCCTTCATCAAACATCTAGAAACACATGTCCGCCTATTTGAAACCGAGTTGAACGCCGCGCTATCTCAACGGCCCCATTCTAACAAGGAATAGACGACCCCAGAATGGGAATTAGACAGGTTGATAAGCCAGCGCCATATTCCAGAGAGAAGAAGATCTGGAGAACGGGATGACGAAGCGCGACGCCAGAGTATCGGATGAACTTGCGCAGAAGTTCGCGACCGAAAAGGACACGCCCTATCATCGTTGGGTACGTAATGAAGGGCTCGATACCGTCAGCGCACATTACATTCTTAATTTACGCACGATCGAGTTGAAGCCGTGGGCGCGCCGGGGCGGACGCGGAATCTACATTAATCACGAGGCATCCCGTACTACGAATGATTGCTATGTCTGCGAGATTCCGGCAGGCGGCAAGCTTGCCCCGCAGCGGCAGATTTTCGAGGAGATGGTCTATGTTCTCGAAGGCCGCGGCTCGACGTCGATCTGGAACGACAGCGGTGCGCGCACCACCTTCGAGTGGAAAGCCGGCGCTATATTCGGGCTTCCACTAAATGCATGGCACCAGCATTTCAATGGGTCCGGAACGACTCCGGCACGCTTCGTTTCCGTGACAAATGCGCCACCGGTGATCAATCTTTATGAAGACCTAGACTTTGTCTTCAACTGTCCCCACGAGTTCAAGAATAGATTTAGCGGCGAACCGGACTATTTCACTAACGTCGGCAAAATGAATGGTCTTAGGCTCGAAACCAACTTCATCCCAAATGCCGCGACCGTTACCGTTGCCTCTTCCGCTGAGCGCGGTGCGGGATCCAGCATGATCAGGTTCAATCTCGCGAAAGGGTTAATCGGTGGCCACATTTCGCAATTCCCGGTTGGAACCTACAAAAAAGCTCACGCGCATGGCCCAGGCGCGCACGTCATCATCCTGACCGGAGAAGGCTATTCCCTGATGTGGCCCGAGGGAGAGGAACCTCGCCGCTACGACTGGGAAATCGGCACGCTCATCGTGCCGCCGAATGGCTGGTTTCATCAGCACTTCAACGCCGGCGCTCTGCCTGCTCGCTACCTTGCGTTCAAGCACGGATCGCAGCGAAACACACAGGGCGTGATGATGTGCTGGATTAGTCGTCGGCTTGGTGGAGATCAACTCGACTATGCCGATGAATCAGCTTGGATCCGAGCACAATTCGAGGAGTCGCTGCGCCTCCAGGGACTGAGTTCGCGCATGGCCACGGTTTACGAAAAAGAACTGGAGACGCTTCCGGCAAAGCCGGTGTGAGCGATTAGGAGCACGCCGCTAACAGAAACGGGAGAGATCATGGGGTACCGATTTTCGACTGCGCTCGGGATAGGGTTATGCCTCATTTCCGGATTAGCAGACGCTCAGGGCGGCAATGATTTCTATGCCGGTAGACAGATCAAGATGATCTGCGCCTCTGATGTCGGCGGGGGATACGATATCTACGCACGCCTTCTCGCACGGCATCTTGGCAAGCACGTTGTCGGCAAACCTAGTGTACTTCCGATCAACATGCCAGGTGGTGCCGGCATCAGCGCGGCGTCTTACCTAGCTCACAATGCGGTAAAGGACGGCACCGCACTGCTGATGATCGTTCAGACCCTACCAATCGTGCAGGTCACGAGAAAGGGCGCAGCGCGCTTCGATCTCGCAGCTTTCAATTGGATCGGAAACATGGATGATTCCGCCAATGTTTTCATCTCTACGAGAGATTCCGGTATCAGGACGATTGAAGACGCGCGGCGCTCGGAATTGATCGTGGGCTCGACATCACCCAATTCGATCGGCGGCATTCTCCCTGAGGTGAGCAACCGCTTGCTCGGAACGAAATTCAATATCGTCAACGGCTACAAATCCGGGGAAGCCATTGACCTCGCCTTGCAGCGCGGCGAGGTCAACGGCAGGGCGGGTGCGAACTGGTCGGCGATGAAGGCGCTCCGCGGTGGTCAGTTCGAGTCCGGGGAGATCAATGTTTTCCTGCAGGCTGGTCTCCGCCGGGAGCCGGACCTCAGTGACGTACCGCTCCTCACGGATCTTGCGTCGAACGAGCGTGACGCCACCATCCTTTCCTTCTACTCCGGCATGACCGCGCTTGCACGAGCAATTGCGACCACGCCAGGTGTGCCAGCGGATCGCATAATTCTGCTACGGAGCGCGTTCGATGCAGCGATGAGCGACCCGGCCCTACTCGACGAAGCTGAAAAGTCAGGATTACAGGTGCGGCCGCTAGCCGGCGACAAGCTTCAGGAGATCATCGAGACGATGGTCAAAATAAGCCCGGAGCTGCTCCTGCCCTGAGCGTGCTCACTCGACATTGAGACCCTGCTTGCGCAGCATGTCGTCAATGTAGTGAATGGCCTCCGGAGGCGTCTCCCAAAGACGGAGCACCAGGCTTTCTACGTCCTCCGCGCTCATGGGCAGGAAATCATCGCTGATCTTCTTCGACTGCTCGATGAACTCCTTGTCCTGAAGGATTTGAACGAAAGCCTTCTGATAGACCTCTCGAATGTTTTGCTGTGTGCCCGGAGGGAGCGCGACCCACTTGTCGATGGCTGTCAAATTGGACCAGTATGAAAAAGCCTTCTCTGGAAGGCCGGGCGTAACTTTTTCGCCCACGCGCTGAGGCATAAGCGGCGCATCGCCGAAGTCCGCACGGGCTACGAATTTGCCCTGCGAGAATGCGCCGGACTGGCTAACAATGGAATATCTGCCGCTGTCCAGCATCTTCTGTATCTGGAACAGATTGCCCGTCGACGTCATATCTATCTCGCCACGCTCGAGCGCCAGCATCAGATCGTTCGTACCACGATAGCCGGTAACCCAGCGCAAATTCCATCCGAGCACGTCGGCGCCCCAGGCGGCCGCCTGCATACCTGAACGTGGCACCCCCCCCGTGATGCCCATAATCACCGGTGGAGCCGGCTTGTTGATGAGCCTTGCTTGAGCCTCGTTGCGAACGATCAGCACTGTTCCGCCGCGTCCGATTCCGCCAATGATGCTGAATTTGGATGGATCAAAATACGATTGTGGTTTGCGATAATAATTTGGATCCGCGGTGGTGCTAGAAGCCACCATGCTGGTCAGACCATCGGCTGCAACCTGCTGGACAAAATAGTTTGACGCGATGATCCCGTCCGCGCCGGGAATATTACGGATGACCGCGGCGGGCGATCCGGGCAGATATCGCGAGTAGAAGACCGCCACGAGCCGTGCGGTTGCATCGGTTCCACCGCCGGCTGCGTAACCGACGAGAACCTGTACTGTTTTGTCAGCGAACGTTTGCGCGGTCGCCACAAGGGGCGTAGCGCAAAGCAATCCGCAGGCCATAGTGATCGCTTTCATGTCCCTGCCTCCATAACCTCGGGCCAATCAATCGCAAGCGCACTGCTCCCCCTCGGGGTGGCCGCAAGCCTTGATTTCAGCGATCATCCTCTCCTGGGCGGCTGCTTTTTCAGCGGCCTCTTCCGGATCGGCTGAGTGGGTCGCCCTATTATGCGATTGGCCATAGATACGGTCGATGAAGCCGGAATCGTCGATGGCGCGCAAATGGTGCATGTCCCAAAGTGCCAGCGGATTGATCTTCGCGGCGTCCGGGTCCTGTCGCTTGGCCTCTTCGTAGACGTTCATAATGGCCGGCATTGTAGGATACAGACGCGCCTCAAGCAGCGGCGCCAAATTTTGATACGTGTAGGTCGCCTGCGCGAGTGAGAGTTTTCCCTCATTGACGTAACGGTCCTTGATGATCTGGATTGACCGCTCCGGCTGTGTTTTAAAGAAGTGAATTCCTTCGATAATACCCTTCAGAAATCGATCGACGAGATCGGGGTGTTTAGCGGCGAAGTCTAGGCTGGTCGAAATTGTCGTGAACCAGATCATGGGCAGCGGATCTATATCGATCACGCGCAACCCCGCCTCTTCGGCAAACAAGATTGATGGCGGCGTAACGAAAGCCGCGTCCACGATTCCGTCACGCACCCATGTCCAGAGAGGCGGGTTCTTTACAGTGGGCTTATCTTCGCCTTCAGCATCCATCTGACCCTTTTTATGAACGAGCTGATTGATGAGCTCGAGGTCATCGCGGTCGACATCGAGGCCGCGCTGCTTCAGCTGGAGCCAGTCGTTCAGACCGGGATGCGACCCGCGCGTACCGACCTTTTTGCCGCGCAGATCCGCCGCAGTGAAGATGCCGGAGTCGGGCCGTACTATGAGCTTGGAGTGAACCTGATTAAGCGTCTGGCCTAGATAGACCCAATTGTCGCCCCGCGCGCGATGGCCATAGGTCGACACATGATTACCGCCGACAAACTCCACCTCTCCCGCAGGAATGGCGCGGTGCGCTTCGGAAGAGCTGATGCGGCGGTCATATTCGACATCGAGTCCATGCTTTTCCCACGCGCCTGATTCCGCGATTACATGCAGCAATACCAGATGGCTGCTCGCCCGATATGGAAACGCTACCTTGTCCATGACTACCTCCCCGTGACCACTAATCGCCGGCTTATGCCGATCTCGGACTCTTGAAGCTTCGCAGGATGCAAATATTTTCGATTGTTAAAAAACGAAATCTATATCAATATTTGCATATAGCGCATGCGGGCGCAAGTTTCGGGCGCAAGTATGCGCCAGACGGGAGACGCCGGATCATGAGCGGCCTGGAGCAGGATGCCGAGCGCATCGAGGCTTTATCGGACCTTCGCAGGTTCGTGGAAATCGTTACGCAACGCGGCGAGCTTGAGATCATTGAGGGCGCCGATCCGCATCTTGAGATGGGTGCGCTTTACGAGCTTAGCCTGCGCGACCGCTATCCGCCGGCGTTAATGTTTACAAACATTGCCGGCTGCAAAAGCGACCGGCGTGTCCTGACCAACGTTCGCTTTTCCAAGGTGTTCGTTGGCTCTCTCGATCTCGACGCTCTCAAGCAGCATCGGGCGAAAGGCAAGTGGGAAGCCGGCCTTATCCCACCGCGTGAAGTGTCGACTGGTCCGCTTTTCGAAAACATTATTCGCGGCGAGGCCGTGAACGTATTCGATTTTCCGCCTGTAAAATGGCATCCGCTCGACGGCGGCCCCTACATCGGAACCGAATGTCTCGTCATCAACAAGGATCCGGACAGCGACTGGGTGAACGTTGGGACCTATCGCACACAAATGCAGAATGCCAAGACGCTCACCGTTTTCATCGAACCGGGCAAGCACGGCTCGATGATCCGTGAGAAATATTGGGCGAAGGGCCTCCCCTGCCCCATGGCCGTCAGCGTCGGGCAGGCTCCTGTACTCGGCATCGTCGCCGCCACGTCCTCGCGGTCTGGCGTCTCCGAATATGCGACTGCGGGAGGCCTGATTGGCAGACCGATCGACACGGTGCGCGGCGAGGTCACGGGACTTCCGCTTCCTGCGGATGCAGAACTCGTTTTTGAGGGGTTTATGCCGCCCCCCTATGAGGAAACGATGCCCGAAGGGCCATTCGCTGAATGGCCCGGATATTACTCGTCGGACGGTGGCCCGCAGCCCGTTCTGCGCGTTGAACGCATCTATCATCGTAACAATCCGATCATTATCGGCCAGCCGCCTGCAAAGCCAACATACCGAGGCCGGCAGCCAAGTCTGGACGCAATGGCTGCACTCTGGGACGCGTTGGAAGCGGCCGGCGTGCCGGGTGTAACAGGCGTTTGGAAACTCGACGGAGGTGGGGTCCGCTTTATCAACGTCATTTCGATCAAGCAGCTGTACGGGGGCCATGCGAAAATGGCTGGCCTTGTCGCGACGGGGGCACGCGCGGGGGCCTATCTGGGCCGCATGACTATTGTGGTCGACGATGACATCGACATCACCAATCCCGCCGAGGTGATGTGGGCACTGGCAACGCGTTGGGATCCGAAGACCCAAACAGACATCATCGATGGTTGCTGGACTGGGCACATTGATCCCGTCGTGTCCCCCGATAAAAGGGCGAGCGGCGACATTACCAGCAGCCGAATGATCATTTATGCAGTCCGCCCATTTCACTGGAAGGACGAGTTCCCGAAGGTCAACGCATTCGAGGCTTCAGACCTCGACGCCGTCGCCAAGAAATGGGCGGGCCGTGCAAAATTTCTGCGCGCGGAGTAGAAAGCGATTGGACGACGGTAGGCTTCTCGCTCTTTTGGATTGATTATTATGCTTGAGAACGACGTCATGGCGGAACTCGACCGCAAACTTACTGAATCGAACATGCGAGGGCAGTGGAAGTCGGAGGCTTTCCTTTCTGCTGCGATCGGCGGGCCAAAACCCGGTGGGGAAGCTGCTGTCTGGCATTGGGATGCCGTGATGAGCCTGATGTCGCTAGCCGGAGAAAGTATGCCGGAAAGTCTGCAAGCGCGGCGAAGCCTCATCTTTCAAAACCCCGGTCTGCCGCGAGGAACATCCCACACGATCAACATGGGAGTGCAGATGATCTTGCCGGAAGAAAACGCGTGGGCGCATCGCCACTCGATCGGCGCATTGCGCTTCATTATCGAGGGCGACGAAAAATTGACAACGATTGTCGACGGCAATCATTGCGTCATGCAAACCGGAGACCTCGTGCTCACGCCCAATTGGTCCTGGCACGACCACCACAACCAGAGTGGAAAACCGGCATATTGGCTTGACGTCTTGGACGTGCCGCTTGTGTTGGGTCTGAACCAGGTCTTTTACGAACCTGGAACAGCGGAAACGCAGCCGATCATGGATCATGATCTACCCCGTGGCGTTTTGAGATTTCCTTGGAACGAAGCAATCGCAGGCACCTTGTCTCTGGAGGTCGATCCTGAACTCGGGCAATGTTTCGAGTATCGTGATCCGAAGACCGGCGGCTCCTGCCTGCCAACGTTATCGTGCCGATTGGTTCGGCTCCCGCCAGCATTTGCCGGCGCGCTGTTCCGCACGACGGCGAGTTCGGTTGGATTTGTCGTGCGTGGCGCGGGACGGGTGCATCTGCCCGGCTCAGTCCTTGAAATTGCGGCCCGCGACGCATTCGTGATTCCGAACTGGACTTGGCATCATGTATCGAATTCGTCTCCGGACACCGATATGGTCATTTTCATGGTCACGGACGAGCCGGTCATCAAGGCACTGGGGTTTTTGCGGCGCGAGTCCGCGGCCTAGAGACACCGGATGCCTCTGATTTCAAGCCCCTAATTTGGGGAACCAAGATCACGGATCTGAAAGCAGATATCATAAAATGATAGCCATGCCGCCGCGCAAATCAAAAGCAACGCAAACCAAGAGCGCGAAGAAGAAGAAAAACGCGGCAGCCTCTCCGGTGCCGCGTCACGGCAATCGCTCAATCGTCGTAGGAGTCGCTCTCCTTAAGTGCATTGCCGGGTTCGGCCGTTCCGCGTCGCTGGGCGAGATAGCCAAGGCAATTGATATGTCGCCTACCCGCACACACCGCTATCTGCTCGGGCTGATCAATGCCGGCTTGGTTGAGCAGAATGCGCTTTCGCAGCGTTATGATCTCGGGGTGCAAGTCGTCGAGCTTGGCGTTTTGGCACTCGGGCGTGCAGATTCGGTGCGACTTGCCAATGAGGCGCTGCTAGGCCTTTCGAAAGCCTGCAACGCACCCGCCCTGGTCGTCGTCTGGGGAACGAACGGACCCACGGTGATCCGTTGCGAGCAGGCGGAAAACCCTTCGATGATACGCGTGCGCGAGGGCCGCAATCTGTCGCTCCTCAAAAGTTCCTCAGGCCGCGTTTTCCTGACTTACGTGAGCGCACCACTCGTCGATTCATTATTGAAAACCGAGCTCGCCAAAGGCAAAGAAACCGCGGCTGTGCCTGACCCCGAGACCTTGAAGGAGGATGTGCGTCGGCAGGGGATCGGGAGAAGCCAGGGTGAGGAAGATGAACACCTCGTCTCCATTTCAGCTCCCGTTTTCGATGCAAATGGTGCTCTTACCCTCTGCATCACGCTGCTTAACATTCGGGGTTGGTTGGATACTAATCCTGACGGGGAGCCCGCGAAACTACTCCGTCAAACGGCTGATAACATTTCGAGACGTCTTGGCGCAGGCAGACGCACGCTAACCTGAGTGCATGAAAGCATGCATTTCCATCTAGATTGAGCATAGCTGAAGCACTCCACTGGCCAAAGGAAATCCTTGCACCAGAATAATCTCCTCAGCACCAAACCTCTTGCCAACCTGTTTTCTCCTTCAGGATCCAGACTAAACTAGTCGATGGACCAATCTAATGTGGGCAGATCGTTCGCCGCGCTCGCCAACATTCTACGCGCGCAAGGCCGCGCGAAAATAAAAATGCCCCGGAGTTTTCACTCACGGGGCGTTTTGATTGGTTTTTTTGATTTGGTTGCACGGAGGCGCCACCACCTCTACCGAACCTTTTTGGGTTCCGAGAGAAAGGCCCACACGCACCTTCAACCAAGCCGCTTGATGGACCCTTAAAACCCCCACCGTCCTTGCGCCGCCAAACCCAAGCGCCTCAAAGGCTTATAAGCCATACATCAGGGAGGATCACTTTTCAGGGGGCAGGCCAGAAGCTACTTTCAGCTTCTGCACTTCCGCGTTGGCGCCGGAGGTGCCCAGAAGCGCCATCGCGACCACTACGGAAGCCCTGGCAAGTGCGGCTGGAATGACGTTTCGCATTTTATTCCTCCCGTATGGTCTTTGTCTTGTCAGGTGGCCGCTTCCGGACCGTTCTCTGCCAACTGCTTCCACCGTCGCCCGCATTCTTTTGCAGCGGCGGCATAGGCCTCCGGCAGTTCGTCATAGGGCGGTCGGAAAGGTCCGGGTTTGCAATAGCCCGCGGCGGCGATCCTGGTCTTCTCGACCTGGATGTTGAACTTCGCGAAAACCTCAGGATCCTTGATGATGGAATCGACAGGTTCGTTCGCCCAGCCGATCGCGCGCGCAAAGCGGTCGATCTCCGCTTGATCGCGGGCCTGAACGGCTCGCATGATGGCCAGCGCAGGGCGCGGGTCCATTGCGGCCGCCGTCGCCCAGCAGGCCGTCGTCGTTTCCGGCGAGACCGCGTAGGCTTGATGCACAGTCGATTCATTCGGCATGAAGTTGATCCGCCCGCCTGTGCGGCGGAGCAGTTCGAGCAGATCCTTCGGCCGCGACATCTTGGCTGACGTTACCGTCGGCGCGCGTTTGGCCAACGCTTCCCAGAA
>CANJVX010000007.1 GCA_947478405.1 Beijerinckiaceae bacterium
GATAATTCACGAGCACATAGGGATGGGCCGATGGCACAGTAGGATGAGCAAAAGCGCCCGGCGCTTTGCCCGGCCGCACGGGCGCGTCGATCCAGCTTTCATCGAAAAAGCGGCGTGCGATATCAGCCATCCGCGGTGCGAATGTGCCGTAAGCATCCAGCACCGTGTCGCGCGCTTCTGTCCATGCGTAGGTCTTGGTCGGCACATTGGGCAGCGGCGCATTGCGATCCCAATGATTGAGCTGTTCCGCGCCAAACCATTTGGCCTTCAGCTTGTAATAGCGATGCGAGAGGCGCGGATGCGCAGCCTCCACGGCCGCCACCATGGCATCGACAACCTCGCGTTCGACGCGGTTCGACAAATGGCGGGAATCGGCAATGTCTTGAAAACCGTGCCAGCGGTCGGAGATTTCCTTGTCTTTGGCCAGCGTGTTGGTGATCAGCGTAAAGCTGCGCAGATTGTCTTTGAGCGTTTTGGACAAAGCATCAGCCGCGGCTTTGCGCGTTTCCGACTTTTTATCCTGCATCATATTGAGGGTGGGTTCGAGCGTCAGCTCGCGCCCTTCAACCTGAAAGCGCAGGCTGGCGATGGTTTCGTCGAACAAACGATTCCACGCCCCGCGTCCCGTCACGCTTTTTTCGTGAAACAGCTGCTCGATGCGATCTTCCAGCTGATAAGGTTTTTCGCGCCGCACATCTTCGATCCACGGGCGATAATGGTCAAGCGGCCCATCATTCATCGCCGCCTCGATCAGCGCATCGTCGATCCGGTTGAGTTCCAGCGTGAAGAACAGAAGGTCTGATGAGGCATTGGTGATCGTCTCCTGCGCGTCGCCATAAAATTTTGCGCGTGTCGGATCTGTTGTGTCGCCCGAATAGATCAGCCCCGCATAGGACATGATGCGCCCGAGCAGATCTTCGATGGCCTCATAATCCTGCACCGCCTGAAAGAGCCGCGCACTGGCCTGTGCGCTTGCGGCCGTCTGCGCCAGCTGGCCGCGCCAATTTTGCGCAAACATCGCGCAGTCCTTTTGGGCCCGCTCGAGGTCGCGCCGATATTCGGCGCTGTCCATGCCGGGGTAGAGGTCGGCCAGGTTCCATTCGGGCAGGGTGCCGAAGGCTTGTTCTGAAGCGGCGGAGGTCATGGGTGATCCGGATGCGAGATGGTTGTAAGCCTCCATATTGGGGTTTGTGGCCGCCTGATCAACTGGCTTGGCGAAATCCCGTCCCGCTCCGGCACAGCTGTTAATCACGTGTTTACCCTGTTCATTCACCTTGTGATCTCGCGGGGCTCTTGCCTCGCTCAGAGAGAACCGATGTCGTCTACAATTCTGATTGCCGATTCCGATCCCGTGCAGTGTCGCCTGCTGGAGGCCATGTTGCGCCGTTTTGGCTATCGGGCCGAGGCGGTGGACACGGGTTCCGCCGCGCTGGCGCGTCTGGCAGCCACCGGCGAACCGCCGGTCTCCCTCATGATTTTCGACATTGTGCTCTCCGATATGGATGGCATGAGCCTGCTGGCGCGGATGCGCGAGACTGGGCTGCGTGTGCCCTCCATCGTTCAGGTGCAGACCCAATCGGTGAGTCTTGTCACAACAGCCATGCGCTCTGGCGCAGGCGATTTCTTGGTGAAGCCCGTCGGTGGCGAGCGCTTGCAGGTTTCAATTCGCAATGTGCTGCGTTTTGGCGCGCTTCAGGACGAGGTGCGCCGCGCCACCCGCCGTGATGCGGGCGCTATCGGCTTCCGCCATATCTTCACGCGCAGCGAAGATATGACCCGTGCGATCCGGCTGGGCGAACGCGCGGCTCGCGCTCATCTACCGGTGCTGATCGAAGGAGAAAGTGGTGTCGGCAAACAACTTTTTGCCCGCGCTATTCAAGGCGCTTCGGACCGTCGCGGCAAGCCGTTTCTATCCGTGAATTGCGTCTCTTTGCCCGAGACCGAAGCCGAAGCCTTGCTTTTCGGCATGGAGGGTGGAAGCGAACGTGCGCAGGGCAAGTTTGCCGAAGCCCATGGCGGGACATTGTTTCTCGATGAAGTGGGCCGTCTTTCGCTGGATCTACAGGTGCGGCTCTTGCGCATTATTCAGGACGGCGAGATTGAAATGGGTGCGGGAAAACGCCCGCAGAAAGTTGATGTTCGCCTCATTTCGGCGACCTCGCAAAATCTGATTGAGCAGGTGAAGGCGGGGCTGTTTCGCGAAGATCTCTATTATCGGCTGAATGTCTTCCCTGTCACCATTCCGCCGCTACGCGTGCGCCCTGATGATATTGGCGAGCTGGCGCAGCGCTTTGCGCAACGCTTTTGCGCCGAAGAGGGCAAGCCGGTGCGCGGTATTTCAGCCGAGGCGCTACAATTGCTCAGCGCCTATGATTGGCCCGGAAATGTCCGCCAGCTCGAAAACGCCATTTTCCGGGCTGTTGTGCTAAGTGAAGGCGAGGAGCTGGGCGTGGCAGAATTTCCGCAAATCGCAGCTCGTGTGTCGGGCTATGACGTGCGCGTGCCGCCAGCCCCCTCAATGGCGCCCCCGCTCCGGGTGCAGACCCCGGACCAGCGCTTTGATCCACGTGATCCCCACCTTCTGCGCTTGCTTGATGACGCCGGTCACGCCCGCCGACTCGATGAGGTTGAGGCGGAAATGATCCGTTTCGCTCTGAACCATTACCGTGGTCAGATGTCGGAAATGGCTCGCCGCCTGGGCATTGGCCGCTCGACGCTCTATCGCAAGCTCAAGGATCTTGGCTTGCACGAGGGCGAAGAAACAGCTGAGACGCAATCAGATGTGGCCGCCTGACGATTTCCCCGAAATGGGATAACGGGTGGTTGCAACATCAGAGTGCGATAGATTATGGAAAAACGACCTTCTCCCAAATCTGTTGGGGGAAGTTTTCGTATTTTGGGGATCTGGATGAGCCTGCGTGTTCTTGTCACAGCCAAGATGATCAGCCTGGCGCTCGCGCTGGCGGCCGGATCTATTTGCGCGCAGGAAGCCTCGCCGATTTTTCGTGTCGTGAATGCGCCGGATGGTGCGATCCGCGAGGTTGCACCAGACACTTCGTCAAAGTCTGAAGCAACGCCGGTTTTGCGCCCCAGCGAGAGCGCACCGCTTGCGCCTATTGAAAAGCCGGTCATGACGCTTGATGCCCAGCGAAACGCGGTAAAGGCAGCGCTTGATGGTCGTCTCACACAACGCGGCACGGCGCAGCAGCGCCGCTTCCGGGAAGCTCTCGCGGCTTTTTATGAATCGCGCCAATACGACCTGCTCTGGATTTCAGATGCCAAGTGGAACAAGCAGGCACTCTCCGCTATCGCAAGGCTTGAGCGGGCAGGTGATGACGCACTGGATCTGCGCAACGCGCCCATTCCCGCGCTCGCCGGACATGATCTGGCAGCGCTGGCCGTAGCTGATGTGGCACTGTCTGAGTCCATCGCGACCTACGCACGTCAGGCCGGCGGGTCGCGCATTGATCCGCTCAGCATCTCAAAGCACATTTCTGCAAAGCCGGAAATCGTCGACGTGGGGCGTGCGCTGGGTGATGTGCACGGCGCGCCTGAGCCTGGCGCCAAGCTCGCCGCTTATAATCCCGAGCAGGCTGCTTATCTGCGCTTACGTGAAAAGCTTGCTGAATTGCGCCATGCTGCACCTGCTATGGCGCAGGCCAAACCACGTATTCCCTCTGGCCCCGTGCTGAAAGCGGGCATGCGCGACCAGCGTGTGCCGCTCATTCGCGCGCGTTTCGGCCTGACGCCTGCGCAAGAGGCAGAGCCTCTTGTCTATGACACGCAGATCGCCGCCGCTGTGGCTGATTTTCAAAAACAGAATGGATTGCCGGCTTCCGGTACGCTGACTGCACGCACGGTGGATGCGCTGTCAGATGGCCAACCGGTGCGTCTTGAAGATGAGATTATCGCCAATATGGAGCGCTGGCGCTGGATGCCGCGCGACATGGGCGAAGAGCGCATCGAAGTGAACATTCCTGATTATATGGTGCGCGTCTATCGCGGCGATAAAATTATCCATCAGGCACGTGTCATCGTCGGCAAGCCGAATACACCGACGCCGGTCTTTTCCAATGCGATGCAATTTCTGATCGTTAACCCCTATTGGAATGTGCCGCCCTCCATCATCAAGGGCGAGATGTTGCCCAAGCTCAAGGAAGATCCCGATTATCTGAAAAAACTCGGATATGAAGTTCTTCCGCAAAAAGGTGGCGGTATTGCCGTCCGTCAGCCGCCGGGCGAGCGCAATGCGCTGGGCTGGATTAAATTCATGTTCCCCAATGATCATTCGGTCTATTTGCATGACACGCCGACGCGAAATCTTTTTGCCAATGGCAAGCGCGCCTTCAGTCATGGCTGCGTGCGTGTCGACCAGCCCTTCGCTTTGGCGGAAATCGTGCTGGGCGAAGGCTGGAGCGAAGAGCGCGTGAAGAGCCTCAAGGGCGGAGGCGAGCGCATGGTGAAAATGCCGCGTCCGCTGCCCATTCACATCGGCTATTTCTCAGCTTTCGTCGATGAGCATGGCCAGTTGCAGCTGCGCGATGACATTTATGGCTATTCGCAAAAGGTGAAATCCGCACTGGGCCTCTCCACCTGACACAAGATCGCCATGATTGGCAGGCTTTTGTGTCTCCAGCGGGCTTGACGTTGACCTCCGGTTAACCCTTTTCGGCAACACTCCGTACACCCCGTCGGCTGCCTGCGCAGCGCCCGTGTTGAAGAGTTTGCCTTGTGACGTTTAAAGCCCCCTTCCGACGCCTCCGCACTTGTTTGACGGTTGGCGCCCTCGGCCTCGCTTTCGCGGTTGCCCTTCCTGCGCGCACGCAAAATGCTATTGCCAACGGCGATACGCGTACAATCTATCTTTATCATGTTCACACCGGTGAGAGCATTGCCGCGACCTTCCGCGTCGATGGGCAATATGATCGCGCCACGCTTGAAAAATTGAACTGGTTCTTGCGTGATTGGCGAACCGATGCGCCCACCAAAATGAATCCCAAGCTTTTCGATGTGATCTGGGAAGCCTATCGGGAATCAGGTTCACGCGCACCGTTACATGTTCTTTCGGCCTATCGTTCGCCTGAAACCAATGCCATGTTGCGCCGCCGTTCAAGCGGGGTCGCTGAACATTCCCAGCATATTATGGGCCGCGCGATGGATATGCATTATACCGACGTCTCCATGTCGAAGGTCCGCGAAATCGCCATGCGTCTGCAGCGTGGCGGCGTGGGTTATTATCCAACCTCCGGAACACCTTTCGTGCATCTCGATGTGGGTTCAGTCCGTGCTTGGCCGCGCATGTCCTATCAAGAACTCGCGCGTCTTTTCCCAGACGGCAAGACAGTGCATCTGCCCACCAACGGACAGCCGCTGGCGCGCTATGACGAGGCGCGCGCTGAAATCGAAGCGCGTGGTGATGCGCCGGTCATGTTGGCCAGCGCCGATACGGTGCGCAAAAGCCGCGGCTTTTTCGAGCGGCTCTTTGGCATTGGCGAGGATGATGAAGACAGCGGCGCCGTTATCGCGCCGCGTGGCCGCACCCGCATTGCGCGCGTGACGACACAAGACAAGGATGATGCGGGCGCCATTGATACGCCCGCCCAGCGCCGCGCCTCTGGGATCATAGCGCGCGCCGAGCGCAATCTGCCCAAGGGCGAGACGTCGATCGGCACGCCGGTGCAAGTCGCCGCGATCGATGTATTGCCGCCGCGTCGTCCGGTTGAAATGGGCGGCGCGCCGCCGCCGGTCGCTGCGGCCCCGGCCTCGGCCCCTGTGCAAGTAGCGATGGCAAATGTCCCGCTGCCGCCTGCGCGTCCCGCCGCGTTTGGTGGCGCGAAGATCGCCGCTGCCGTCTCGTTGCCGAGCGTGATCCGTCAAGGCGTCGAGGCGGCACCCACCGTGATGGCCTATGCCGCAACGCCAGCCTTGTCTCTGGAAGAAGCGCGCAATGGCTTGCGCGGCTCACTTGCGTCGGCGCCAGCCAACGCTTTGCCCTCGCGTATGGTGCAGGCCAAAAAGACAGCGCTCTATGCTGCGCGTCTTGATCGCAGCAATTACACGCTGATGCTGCAATCGGCCGCGCTGACCACCACAGTCAGCCCGCAGGACGTTGGCATCCGCCCCGGCCTGAAAGCAGCCGTCAAGGCCGAAGGCCGCTCGGCGGCGCTCGCGGGTGTTGCGCAGGTCACCACGACCTTCGGGGCGCTCGCTTCCGATCTACCGACGGATCGCTTCACGGGCTCGGCTTTGCGCCCGATGCAGACCGCATCCCTGCAGGCGCCCGATCTGGCTGCGCGCTGACGCTGCTGTTTGGTTGACGCCTCAGCCCATCTGCGGCTAGTCCTGAATGCAGAATAATCAAGACAATGTTGAGGGAACGTCCAATCCGGCCGCAGATACGGGGCCAGCAAGCGTTCCCTTGCGGGGTGGATACCGATGGCATTGAACGAATCCCAATCTGTCAATCCAGCACTCGTTGTTGACGATGTGGTGAAACGCTTTGGTCGCGGCGATGAAGTGATCACGGCCGTTGATCACATGTCTTTCGATGTGGCGCAGGGCGAATTTGTATCCGTCATTGGCCCATCTGGCTGTGGCAAATCAACGCTTTTCAATATTATCGGCGGGTTGCTCAGCGACTACGAAGGTGCGGTGAAAATTGGTGAGGAGCGTATCAGCGCACCCCATCCCGCCGTTGGCATGGTGTTTCAGGAAGAATCGACTTTTCCCTGGCGTACAGTCATCGATAATGTCGCCTTCCCGCTCGAATTGCAGGGTGTGGGTAAATCCGAGCGCATGGATCGTGCGCATCATTTCATCGACATGGTCGGGCTCGCCTCTTTCGAGAAAGCCTTCCCCTCACAATTATCGGGCGGCATGCGCCAGCGCGTGTCGATTGCCCGCACGCTCGTCTCACAGCCTAAAATCTTGCTGATGGACGAGCCCTTCGCAGCACTTGACGAGCAGACGCGTCTGCTGTTGGGCGACAAAATCACGCAGATCCAGCAAGAGCTCAATCAGACGACGCTGCTGATCACGCATAATCTGACTGAGGCCGTTCAACTGTCAGATCGCATTGTGGTGATGACCTATCGGCCCGGCCGCGTGAAACGCATCGTGAGGATTGATCTGCCCCGCCCGCGCACATCCGATGTCGTGGGCTCGGATGCCTTTGGCCATTATGTCGCCGAAATCTGGAACGATCTGCGCGAGGAAGCCTCGCGTGGCATGGCGGATTCAGAAAGTGCGGCAAGCAGGCGCGCAGCTCATGGCTGAGAAAAGCGGGCCATCTTTTCTGCGCCGTAACGGCCCTGAATTGTTCGGGGCATTGTCGTTGCTGGCGGCTGTACTTGTTTTCGAAGCGTTGGTCAGAAGCGGCATCGTTAATCGTTTTGTCATTCCCCCGCCCAGCGACATTGTGCTCGCTTTTGAGCGTGTGATTGTTGAAGAAAATATTCTGGGTCGCTTCCGCGATACAGCCGTTGAAATGGTGATAGCTGGTTTTGCAGCTGTTGGTGTGGGCGTGCCGATTGGCGCCTTTCTCTATCGCTCGGCTTTATGGCGGCGCGCAATGGAAGATTGGATCGGCGCTTTGGCAGCCGCCCCCATCGTCCTGGCTTTCCCGCTGTTTCTCGTTCTCTTTGGCCGCTCACCCAAAACCATCATCGTCATGGGTTTCGTGCACGGGCTGGCGCCCATCATTTTGAAAATGGTGGAGGGCCTCGCATCTACACGCCCTGTGCTCATCAATGTCGGGCGCAGCCTGAAGATGACATCGTCGCAAATGTTCTGGAAGATCCTCTTTCCATCAGCTCTCCCCGTCATCTTCACCGGCATCCGGTTGAGCTGGACCTTCGTGTTGATCACGATTGTAGGCGTGGAATATCTCATCAATCTGGGCGGGCTTGGCCAGCTCATCAATGAATTGGCCGAGCGCTACGATCTACCAGGCACTTATGCAGGTATTTGTTTCGTTGTGCTCGTCTCGGTTCTGTTCTTTGTCATTCTGGAGCGTGTGGAATCATGGCTGCAGCCGGGAAGATGAGCCTCGCCTCAGGTGCTCCCGCACAGCGCGATGTGATCGTGCTGCGCCTTCTCGTCGCGCTGGTGATTTTCGGCGCCTGGGAAGCCGTGTCACGCTCGGGCCTTTTCTATGGTGAGGTCATCCCCTCACTGACGCGTATCTGGACATCGCTCATCAAATTGCTGGGCGATGGCGTCTTCTATCGCAATCTGCAGGTGACGACTTTTGAGACAGTGGTTGCTTTGGCCATTGGTGCGGGTTGTGGGATTGCGGTTGGTATTGGGCTGGGTGCGAACCGCTTTCTCATGCGCGCTTTTGAGCCTTATGTTTATTATCTGTCGCCAACGCCGCGCATCATTCTCTTTCCTGTGATGATCATGTGGTTTGGTGTCGGGCCGTCATCGAAAATCGCTCTGGGTGCGCTGTCTGCCTTTTTCGCCATCGCTCTATCGACGGCTGCGGGCATGCGCCAGATTGACCCGGTCCTGATCCGTGTCGGGCGCTCGTTTCGTGCGAGCCTGTGGCAGATGACCCTGAAAATTTATCTGCCTGCGATGCGCGTGCCGATCCTCAATGGACTGAGGTTGGGCATGGGCACGGCGATCATTACCGTCCTTCTTGGAGAGACAAAGCTCTCCAATCAGGGTCTTGGTTACATGATCATGCAGGTCTATACGCGCTTTGACATGCCGGGCCTTTACGCCCTGCTCATCGTCGTCTTCTTGCTGGCCGGTGCAGTCAATGCGCTCATCGGCCATTTTGCGCGCGACGGCGCTTAATCCGTCCTTGCGAGGAGCCGCAGGCGACGCGGCAATCCAGAGTTACGCGCGCGGCTTTCTGGATTGCTTCGCTCACGCTCGCAATGACGAGGTTCTTATACTTCGCCCAGGGCTGCGAGGTAGAGTTCCAGAATCTCTTCTTCCTCACGACGCTTTTCGCGGTCCATGCGGCGCAGCGAGATGATCTTGCGCATGATCTTCACGTCATAACCCGTGCCCTTGGCTTCGGCGAAGACTTCCTTGATGTCATCCGTAATCGCGCGCTTTTCTTCCTCGAGGCGCTCGATACGTTCAAGGAACGCGCGCAAATGTCCCGCATCAACCGAATTGCTGCTCATCGTCTGTCCCGTGTCCGGATGCGGGAGGCGGATGCGCCTCCCCTGAAAAATCGAGCGCGATGGATGGGTCTTCCCGCCGGCCCCGTCAAGGACTGAAGGGGGAGTATCCCCGCTTTCCTGCCCCTTTAGTGCTGGCCTTTGTCCGCGGGCGAGGTCGCAAAGGCGGCTTTCTGTTCAGGTGTGGCTTCGGTCTGGTGTTTAGCCTTCCACTCGTCATAGGGCATGCCATAGACCAGCGTGCGCGCATCTTCCTTCTGCATTTCTATCTGGCGCTCGTCGGCGGCGTCTTTCATCCAGTTGGAGAGGCAATTGCGGCAGAAGCCCGCGAGATTCATGAGGTCTATATTCTGTACATCGGTGCGCTTTTGCAGATGCGACAGCAGGCGACGGAAAGTGGCAGCTTCGAGTTCGGTGCGGGTTTTGTCATCGATTGTCATGTGTTGGGCTCCCTGAGTTTGGCGAGTTCGGCATGCGTCGCTGCCCGGCTCGGATAATGGTGAATCTGATGGGCTTGCGGGGCGGTCAGCACGGGCCCCAGAGCGGCTGTGAGGCGCTCGCTCCATTCCGCCACGCCTTGGGGGGCAGCAACCAGATCTTGCCTGATTTCGATCAGCACATGGGGCAGGCCAGGCAAAGTGCCTTGGTCAAACATGGTGTCGCCGCGCAGCGCGCCGTCATAGGGCTCATTGTCGCCGGTCTCGATTCCCTGCGCCCGAAGGGCTTGCAATAGGGGGCGCGCCAGTCGCTCGTCGCAATCCCATAAAATAGCGGCCTCCCAAGGGCGCTGGGAGCCCCGCCAGACGGGGGTGAAGGAATGGATCGACACGAGCGCCGGCACTGCGCCGGCCGCCTGCATGGCCCGCGCTGTGTCACCAATCGCATCCCGATAGGGCTGCCAATAGAGCTCGCGGCGTGCGGCGACTTCGGCCTCGTCAATGCGGGCATTGCCGGGGATGAGCGCCCGGTCGGATATCCGCATGACCAGCGTCGGGTCGTCGGCACCGCGATTGGGGTCGATCAGCAGGCGCGAGTAGGTGGTGAGCAGAGCGGGGGCCTCAAAACGGGCGGCCAGCTGCTCGGTGAGGGCGGCCGCGCCAATGTCGTAGGCAATATGGCGGGTAAAATGCTCAGGGCTCAGCCCCAGGTCGCCGTAAGCTTCCGGCAGGGCGGGGCTGGCATGGTCGCACAGAAACAGAACGCCCGAATCCATCTGACCTGCGATGGCCCGCAATGGTGCAAAGCGTGTCGGGTGTGGTGGGTGCTCGTGCATCAGCGCAATCTAGGCTTGGGGTCGCCGCAAGGCCAGAGGGCTCCCCCAAGGGCTTGTGATGAATTGTCTGAGCATTTCGGACCTGACAGGATCGCGTGGTCATGGTTCAAAGGGTCGAATCGATCTGGCGTGAACGATTCGCCTGCCAATCCGGGTGTCATATTGTCTTTGCGATTTGCTTTCAGACTGTCCCTCGCTGCGTTTGCCTTCGCTTTGACCGGCGCAGTTCCGGTGCTGGCTGACTTCCGCCTGTGCAACAATTCCTCCAGCCGCTCCAGCGTCGCGATTGCCTATACCGATGGCGCGACTTGGGTGACGGAGGGTTGGTGGAACCTGAAGCAGGGCGCCTGCGAAACTTTGCTGCGTGGCCCGCTCGCTGCGCAATATTACTACGTCTATGCGATGGATGAGCGCGGCGGCGAGTGGAAGGGCAAGGCCTATATGTGCACGCGCGACCGCGAGTTCCGCATTGAGGGCCGCGAGAATTGCCTCGTGCGCGGTTATGACCGCACCGGTTTCTTCGAGATCGACACGGGCAAGGATGCGCGTAACTGGACTGTTCAATTGACTGACACGAACCAGCCCGGACAGCGATAGGATTGAATGTGATGAGAAGATTACGCCGTGTGAAAATTCTGGCGACACTTGGTCCTGCCTCGCAGGATCCGGCTGTCGTCAAGAAACTGTTGCATGCCGGCGTTGATATTTTCCGCATCAATATGAGTCATACCAGTCACGAGATGCTGCATGAGCGTGTGCAGACCATTCGTGCGCTGGAAAAAGAAAGCGGCCACCCCATCGGAATTCTGGCTGATTTGCAGGGCCCGAAATTGCGTGTCGGCCAATTTGCAGATGGTGGTGTTGATCTTGTCGCGGGCGCGACATTTATTCTCGATGCCGACAAGACCTTGGGCGATAGCGTGCGCGTTCATCTGCCTCACCCCGAAATTCTCGAAGCACTGCGCCCCGGCCATACGGTTTTGATAGATGATGGCAAAGTGCGCCTGCATGTCATCGAAGTGGCCAAGGGCCGCGCGGTTTGCATGGTCGATGTGGCTGGACGAATTTCCAACCGCAAGGGCGTGAGCCTGCCCGACACAGAAATTCCTGTATCGGCCATGACCGAGAAAGATCGCTCTGATCTTGATGCGGCCCTTCATGAGGGTGTGGACTGGATTGCCGTGTCCTTTGTGCAGCGCGCCGATGACATTGCCGAAGTGAAAAAAATTGTGCGTGGCCGCGCCGCTGTGCTGGCCAAGATCGAGAAGCCGCAAGCAATTGCGCGCCTTGACGAGATTTTGGAAATTGCCGATGCCCTGATGGTGGCGCGCGGCGATCTTGGTGTTGAGATGCCGGTCGAAAAAGTGCCGGGCCTGCAAAAGCGCATCACGCGCGCGGCGCGCCGTCTGGGTAAGCCGGTAGTGGTCGCCACGCAAATGCTGGAATCCATGATCACTTCGCCCGTGCCCACCCGCGCAGAAGTCTCTGATGTGGCAACGGCTGTGTTTGAAGGCGCGGATGCTGTTATGCTGTCGGCAGAAAGCGCTGCAGGCCAATATCCGATTGAAGCCGTAGCAATGATGAACCGTATTGCAGAAGAGGTCGAAACCGATCCCGTCTATCGCACGGTGATCAATGCGCAGCGCGTGGCACCCGAAGCGACTGGCGCCGATGCGATTGCGGTTGCCGCACGTGATGTTGCTGAAACACTCGATCTAAAGGCTGTGATTGCCTGGACAACCTCAGGCTCCACAGCCTTTCGCATCGCGCGTGAGCGCCCGCAGCCGCCGGTTCTGGCGTTGACGCCCAATCGCAATACAGCACGCAAGCTCACGCTTGTTTGGGGCGTTCATCCGGTCGTGACGAAAGATGCGAGCGATCTGGACGACATGGTCAAGCGCGCATGCAAATTTTCAAACCGCGAAGGTTTCTCGAAAGAGGGCGATCGCGTCATCATCGTCGCCGGTGTACCCTTCGGCACGCCGGGCGCGACCAATATGGTGCGGATCGCTTTTGCTGGGTCTGAACGTTAGGCGCGCACGCCCAGGCGACCGAGGCCTTCACGTGCAATCTTGTTGCTGGGGTCGACCACAAGCGCCCGCTGATAGCTTTCAGCGGCCTTCTGCTTATTGCTCTGGCGCTCGTAGGCGAGGCCCAGACCCGACCACGCATCGGCGCTGCGATTGTCGACATTCAGCGTCGCGTTGAAATCTTCGATCGCGGCCTCGTATTTGCCGACCACGATCAGGCTTTGGCCGCGTGCGAGATAAGGCGCCGAGGCGAAAGGATCGCGATCAATCGCATTGTCGAAGTCGGTGATGGCACGCGCGTGATTTCCCTGGCGCTGCCAGATCAGGCCGCGCGCATGAAAAGCGGGTGCGCCTTCCGGATTGATGCGGATCGCCACATCAAGATCAGCCATGGCTTCGGTGAGTAATCCTTGCGCGCGATAGAGATTGGCGCGGCCCAGAAATGAGGGTGCATGGCGCGGGCTGACGGCAATTGCGGAGTTGAAATCAGCCAGCGCCGCATCATTGCGATTGATCTGCCGATAGGCGAGCGCGCGATTGGTGTAAGCGGCGACATTGTTCGGGTCGATTTTGATGGCGGTCGAGAAATCGGCGATGGCGTCAGTAAAGCGGCCGATGCGGGCGAGTGCTGCGCCGCGTGTATTGTAAGGCTCGGGTGCATTGGGGTTGGCAGCCACCACTTGGGTGAGCGAGGCAATGTTGCTCTCGGTCGCTTCGCTGCGTTGTTCGGTCTCGGCAATGCCGGCTGAATTGATGGACCGGCCCGTGGGTCCGCAGGCGGCCAGCGTCAGCGCAAGCGTGCCAGCGGTGGCGAGCAGGCTCAGACGAGGCAGAAGAAACGGAAGAGTGGGAGCATTCATCTCGAGGCCTGTTCATGCGAGCAATGGGTGGCAGATGTCGCCGTAAATCCCAATTGCGGACAAATCGAGTCGTTGTCCGCAGATCACCCCAACATGGCTGACGAGTGGTTAAAAAACCACGGCGCCCCCGGATTTCTCAGGAGGCGCCGTAAAAATATCTCGAAAACCGAGCGGGCTGCTTAGCGTGCGCCCATGACCGGCTTGGGCTTCATCGGCAGAAGGCCTTCGCGCTGCATCTTCTTGCGGGCGAGCTTGCGGGCGCGGCGAACAGCTTCAGCCGATTCACGGGCGCGCTTTTCAGACGGCTTCTCGTAATGGCCGCGGAGCTTCATTTCACGGAAGATGCCTTCACGCTGCATCTTCTTTTTAAGAGCCTTGAGGGCCTGATCAACATTGTTGTCGCGAACGAGAACTTGCACCAGAAGATCCTGTCATAGGGGCTCGCCTGAAGGGGCGAACGGGGAATTCGGGAAATGGGATGCGGCCCGCAAAACGAGAGGCATCTCAACGTGGGCGGGAAATAGCAGAACCATGGGGGGCTGTCCAGCGGCCCAAGGGGCAAATTTGCCCGTTCTACGGGGCTTAATCGGGCAGAACCTGTGTCCAATGGCCCATTTTCCGGCCCTCACGGGCCTCGTGCTTGCCATAGAGGTGCAGTGCCACCCCCGGCTTGGCCAGAAGGGCAGCCCAGTCATTTGCCTCGGCTCCGATCAGATTGTGCATTTCAATGGCGCCGTGGCGGGCGGGTGAGCCCAGCGGCCAGCCGCAAATGGCCCGCACATGCTGTTCGAATTGCGAGGTCACGGCGCCATCCAGCGTCCAGTGCCCCGAATTATGCACGCGCGGCGCAATTTCATTCACGACAATGCGCTCCGTCTGCGCCTCTTCAACGATGAACATTTCAACCGTGATCACGCCCATATAATCGAGCGCGGCGGCAATGCGCCCTGCCATGTCGATGGCCGCCTTTTGCGTGTCGGGCGAAGCATGCGCCGGCACAAGGGTGCGCGACAGAATGTGGTTGGCGTGTTCATTTTCGCAGACATCGTAAGCGGCAAATGAACCATCGATGCCGCGTGCGCCAATCACCGAGATTTCACGCTGGAAGGGCACGAAGCCTTCGAGAATACAAGCGCCGCCACCCAAAGAGGCAAAAGCTTCGGCGAGATCGGTCGCCTCGCGGATGATCACCTGACCTTTGCCGTCATAACCGAAGCGGCGCGTCTTGAGCACGCCGGGGCGGCCGATTTTTGCCACCGATTTTTCAAGATCAGCAACGCTATCGACTGATGCAAAAGGCGCGGTCGGAACGCCAAGATCATTCAGAAAGTTTTTTTCCGCAAAGCGATCCTGCGTGATCGCCAAAGCGCGTGGGCCAGGACGCACGGGGCGGCGCGCCTCCAGAAAAGCGGCGGTCTTTGAAGGCACATTTTCAAACTCATAGGAGATGATTGCCACGCTGTCAGCAAAAGCGGCAAGCGCTTTTTTATCCTCATATGCAGCCATCGTATATTGTGCGCAGACGTCGAACGCAGGACCGGACTCGGGGCAATAAATATGTGTGCGAATTCCCAAGCGTGCAGCAGCCAGTGCGATCATGCGGCCGAGTTGGCCTGATCCCAAAATTCCGATCATATCGCCGGGTTTCAGCACAACACTCATTTGGCGTCGTCGTCTTTGGGATGTTCGGCAACCGAATTGGTTTGCGCGGAGCGGAAATCATCCAGACGCTGGGCGAGTGCTTCATCATGCAAAGCCAGGACGCTGGCCGCGAGCAGGCCTGCATTGGATGCGCCCGCTTTGCCGATGGCCAAAGTGCCGACCGGAATGCCGGCAGGCATTTGCACAATCGAGAGCAGCGAGTCTTGTCCCGAGAGCGCTTTGGATTCCACCGGCACGCCGAAGACAGGCAGCGGGGTCATGGCCGCTGTCATGCCCGGCAGATGGGCCGCGCCACCCGCGCCGGCAATGATCACCTGAAAGCCGGCGGCTTTGGCGCCTTTGGCGAAGGAGACAAGGCGGTCCGGGGTGCGGTGGGCGGAGACAATCCGTGCCTCATAGGCAATGCCGAGCTTATCCAGCATTTCGGCAGCATGGCGCATGGTGGCCCAGTCGGACTGGCTGCCCATGATGATGGCGACAGGGATGCGGGCCATGGGTCAAGGCTCCTTAAGAAAGAAGCGGCCTGAGATAGACGAAGGCGGCCTCAAGGGCAAGTTGAGGGGCCGGAACCCCCCTCTAGGCGATAATATCGGGAGTGAGCTGGTCTTCGAGGAAGGATAGGCGGTCACGCAGGAAGAGTTTGCGCTTCTTCAGTCTTTGAATTTGCAGCTGGTCGCCCTTACCCACCAGTTCCAGGGCGTCGATGGCGGCATCCAGATCGCGGTGTTCTTCTCGTAGACGTATAGCTTCTGCTATCAGCGCGGCGCGCTCTTCTTCGCTCAACTTATCGGGCATGCGCCAATGCTTCCTGAAAAAACGTCCTTAATTCCGCAGTCTGCTGCGCCGCCATATTGTGCGCGTCAGCGCGCTAAATGCAAGGCGCGCCCCGGCATGTCTTTAGGGAACCTCGAGACCGGGCATTTCGCGCTCTCGGATGGCCGCAAAAAATGCTGCCGAATAGTGTAAATAAAGGGTTTTTGAATAGTGAAGCTGATTTTTTCTGCTTGCAAGTGTCCGGTTTCGTGCCAGACTTCAAGGGTGGTCAGCAATCTCGAAAGGATTGACCCGATGTCGTTGCAGAACCATCTCGCCGAACTCGAGCGCCGTCACAAAGCAATCGAAAAAGAGCTTGAGCATGCCAAGCATCATCCAGCCACCGATGATCTCGACATGGTGGAATTGAAGCGCAAGAAACTAGCTCTGAAAGACGAGATAGAAAAGCTTCGATCTAGGGAGCAGGCGACCATCCACTAGCGGTCACAACACAGGAACTGCCAGCAATCCATGGCGGGTGCATCAGTACCCGCCTCGTGCTGTCTTTGGCTGAAATCCCATTAAAACGGCAGCCAGCCCATATCGCGTGCGCCATCCCAGATCAGCTTCAGGCCGAGGATGAAAGTCGTGGTCGTTACGATCCCATAGAAGCGGGAGGCCTCCATACGCTTCACCAGCCAGACGCCCAGAAATGTTGCGGCCACTGCCACCGGCAGGAGCGTGGCCGAGATCATCAGATTGCTCTGTGACACCTGCCCCAGCAGCACGAAAAGCGCGAATTTGATCCAGTTGATGCAAATAAAGAGAAAAGTCGAAGTGCCGGCATAGACGATGGGCGGCAGGCGCAGCGGCACCGTATAGGCCTGAAACGGCACGCCGCCCGTATTGGCGATGAACGAGGTGAACCCCGATAAAAGGCCCCAGAAGACGGCAGGTCCGAAGCGGGGTTGTTTGGGTGGTTCATCTTTGGCGGGTGCCTTGCGCAGCCAATGCAGGATGACGAAGGCGGTCGCGATCACCCCGACCATCAGCTCGACCATCGCATTGGACACATAGCTTGCCAGCAGCGCTCCGGTGAGCAGCCCGCCAATTGTGCCGGGCAAATACATGGCGAGAATCCTGCGGTCCCATGTGCGCCGATAGGCCCAGAGCGAGACGAAATCCTGCACCATCAGAATGGGCATGATGATGGCAGCGCCCTGAAGGGGCGGCACGACGAGCGCCATCAGCGGCAGGGTGACCATGCCCAAGCCTGAAAACCCGCCCTTGGCGAGGCCGAGCAACAAAACGGCGGGAATCGCCGCGAGGTAAAAGGTCACGTCCATCATGAAGCTCAAGCTTTCAACCATCTTGGCCCTTTTGGCTAGGCCTAAGAGCCAATCCCGCGGGCGTTGCTTTGGTGGTCCCTGAGCGCAACAAAGGCGGCAGTTGAGGGCGCGCGCCCGTGAGGAAGCCCTGTGGGAGGGACTGATGAGTTCATACGCCGAAGTCTATGCCGCTTGGCAGAAAGACCCGGAGGCTTTTTGGGCGCAAGCCGCCAAGGCCGTGGACTGGATCGACGCTCCGAAAAAAATCTTCGATGCTACACAAGGCCCTTATGGGCGCTGGTTTCCAGATGCCACCTGCAACACCTGCTACAATGTGCTCGATCGCCATGTGAAGAATGGTCGCGCCGATCAGACCGCGATCATCTACGATTCCCCCGTCGCCAACACCAAGCGCAAGCTCACTTATGCGCAAGTGCTCGATGAAGTCAGCGCACTCGCTGCTGTCTTGCAGGATTTCGGCGTGCAAAAGGGTGATCGCGTCATCGTCTATATGCCGATGATCCCCGAAGCTTTGATCGGCATGTATGCCTGCGCGCGCATCGGCGCGATTCATTCCGTTGTCTTTGGTGGTTTCGCCGCGAAAGAACTCGCCACGCGAATTGATGATGCCAAGCCCAAACTCGTGCTCGCCGCATCTTGTGGAATCGAGCCGGGCCGCGTGGTCGCCTATAAGCCTTTGCTCGATGAAGCGATCCGTCTGTCATCGTCCAAACCCGACAATGTCATTTTGTTTGCGCGCGAACAGGCGAAGGCCGAGATGGTCGTAGGCCGCGATCATGATTGGACGAGTCTTGTTGAGGCTGCCAAGACAGCCGGCAAGCGCGCGGAATGTGTGGCCGTCAAAGCCACCGATCCGCTCTATATTCTCTACACATCCGGCACGACCGGTATTCCCAAGGGTGTGGTGCGTGACAATGGCGGCCATATGGTTGCCCTCACCTGGACGATGAAAAATCTCTACGGCATCGAGCCTGGTGAAGTGTTCTGGTCAGCCTCCGATGTGGGTTGGGTGGTTGGTCATTCCTACATTGTCTATGGTCCGCTGCTGCATGGTGCCACGACGATTGTTTATGAAGGCAAGCCAATTGGCACGCCTGATGCGGGCGCGTTCTGGCGCGTGGTTGAGGAATATAAAGCCGTCGCGCTCTTCACAGCGCCCACGGCTTTCCGCGCCATCCGCAAGGAAGATCCGGACGCAAAATTTTTGTCGCAATATTCGACCAAGAGCTTGCGCACTTTGTTTCTCGCAGGCGAACGCGCCGATCCCGATACTGTGGCTTGGGCTGAAACAGTTCTTGGTGTTCCGGTTGTTGATCATTGGTGGCAGACGGAAACCGGCTGGGGCATTGTTGGTAATCCCGTGGGGCTTGGTCTTCTACCGATCAAACACGGCTCGCCGACTGTGCCGATGCCGGGCTACGACGTGCAGATCGTCGATGAAGCGACAAAGCCGGTGGCCAATGGCCAGATGGGCTCCATCGTTATCAAATTGCCGCTGCCGCCAGGCTGTCTGCCGACGCTCTGGCAGAATGATGGCCGCATGAAAGAAAGTTATCTCGAAGAATTTCCGGGCTTCTACAAAACAGCCGATGCGGGTTTCAAAGATGAGGATGGCTATCTCTTCATCATGGGCCGCACGGATGATATCATCAATGTCGCGGGCCACCGTCTCTCGACAGGCGGCATGGAAGAAGTGTTGGCCTCTCATCCCGCGGTTGCCGAATGCGCGGTGATCGGCATCAAGGATGAGCTGAAGGGCGAGCAGCCCTGCGGCTTTGTGGTGTTGAAGTCAGGCGTGACGAAATCACCGCTCGAGGTCGAGAAGGAAATTGTGGCGCTCGTGCGCGAAAAGATTGGTCCCGTGGCGGCGTTTAAGATTGCGATCACGGTGAACCGTCTGCCCAAAACGCGGTCTGGTAAAATCTTGCGCGGCACGATGAAAAAGATTGCCGACGGCGATGCATGGACACCACCCGCCACCATCGACGATCCGGCTATTCTGGATGAAATCGCAGCGGCATTGGGTAGCAAAGGGATTTAACGGCGATCTAGCGCCGCCATTGCGAGGAGCCGAAGGCGGCGCGGCAACCCAGAAGCCTCACGTGTGGCCTCTGGGTTGCTTCGCTCACGCTCGCAATGACGGCCAATTGAGCCGTTACCCCCGCATCACCTCATCGCGCAATTCGCGGCGCAGGATTTTTCCGACTGGCGTTTTAGGCAAGCTTGCGCGTGTCTCGATTTGGCGTGGCACTTTATAGCCCGTCAGTTTCTCGCGACACCAAACGCGCATTTCTTCGTCATCCATCGTACGGCCATCGCGCGAGACGACGAATGCGCGCACTGCTTCGCCCGAATGTTGATCGGGCACGCCAATCACTGCGGCTTCTGCAACATTGGGATGCTGGGCCAGCACATCTTCCACTTCATTCGGATAGACGTTGAAGCCTGACACAAGGATCATATCCTTGATGCGGTCAGCAATGCGCACAAGCCCGTCTTCGGCAATAAGCCCGACATCACCCGTGCGGAAGTAACCATCGCTCGTAAAGCTCTTGGCGGTTTCTTCCGGTTGCTGCCAATAGCCTGCCATGACTTGCGGGCCTTTGATGCAAATCTCGCCCGTCTCGCCAATTGCGACTTCTTCGCCCTTGTCATTGCGGATCGAAATATCGGTCGAAGAGACCGGATAGCCAACGCCACCTGTAAATTCTTCGATGTCGAGACGGTTCACGCAAGCCACAGGCGAGGTTTCCGACAGGCCGTAGCCTTCAATCAGTGGGCGCCCCGTGACCTGTTTCCATTTCTTGGCAACGGCAGCTTGTGTCGCCATGCCGCCGGAAATGGCGAAGGACAATTGCGAGAAGTCGACCTGTTTGAAATCATCGCGCGAGGCCAGCGCATTGGCGAGCGTATTGACGACAACGATCATCGTCATGCGCGTTTTTTTGATCGTCTTCACAAAGGCCGGAAAATCACGCGGATTGGGAATGAGGATCTGGCAGCCGCCCAGTTTTGCTACAAACAGGCAGCAGGCGGTAAGGGCCAGAATGTGATAAAGTGGCAGTGCCGTCACCATCACATGATCATCGCGCTCGCCGGCAAAAGAGCGCAGCCACGCCTGACATTGGTTGACGTTGGCAATAATATTGCGGTGAAGCAGAATGGCGCCTTTCGCGCGCCCCGTCGTGCCGCCCGTATATTGCAAAAAGGCCATATCATCGGGGCCGATTTCAACAGGCGTGAATTTTCCCTGCTTTGCGAAGAAAAGGAAATTCGAGAAGGGTAGGGTGGCGGGCAACTTGTACGGCTTCACATTGCGCTTGATGTAGCGCGAAACAAAATTGACGATCCCGCCTTTGAAACCAATCAGGTCACCCGGCTTCACGATCACCGCCATTTCTGCATTCAGCTCTTCCAGAGCCTCCTGTACCGTATGGGCGAAGTTTTCGAGCACGAAGAGCACGCGCGCACCGGAATCATTCATCTGATGGGTGAGTTCGCGCGCCGTATAAAGCGGATTGATATTGACCACGACGAAGCCGCCGAGCAAAACGCCGAACATAATGGCCGGATAGGCCATGACATTGGGCATCATCAGCGCGACGCGATCCCCTTTCTGCAGGCCAAGGCGCTGCAGGCCGGTGGTGACCTCTTCTGCAGTCTTCATCAGCTCACCATAGGTGAGCCGCACACCAAAACTCTCCGCGGCCGGGCGGTTGGCGAAAGCGGTGTCAGCATGGCGCAGAACGTCGGCGATGGTCTCGCGCGAATGTTCATCAATTTGGTCTGGAACACCCGGCGGATAATGGGCAAGCCACGGGCGGCGAGTGTCCGCTGAATTGTTCAACATTTCATCCCCCGCAATGCGAGGCTCTGCACCGGAGCCACTCGCTTGAGCATCGTGCAAGGATTGCATTGAAAAGGCGCGGTCCGCAATCGGCCGCGCCTCGAAATCACTTCAAAAGAAATTGCGCGCGGCTGCTATTCGTTGCCGTGCTTCAGAGCATTGAGCTTGCCGAAGACGGCATCGAGATTGAAGCTCTCTTCCTGTTCACGGCGGGGCGCGGGAGCACTCGTGCCAAACACGTCTTCCTGCGTGGCAGGCTGGCGCGGAGCCGTTGTAATTTCAGCCGGAACGAGTGTTGCGCCGTGATCTTCAACTTGCGCGGGACGATCTTTGGCGGCGCGGTTGACTTCGAGATCGAGATCAAGCTGCGAGCACAGGCCGAGTGTGACGGGATCGAGCGGGGTGAGGGCTGCCGAATTCCAATGGGTCCGATTGCGGATCTGCTGCAGCGTCGACTTGGTCGTGCCGGCAAGGCGCATGATCTGCGCGTCCTTCAATTCCGGATGGTTGCGCACCAGCCAGAGGATTGCATTGGGGCGATCCTGACGGCGCGATAGCGGCGTATAGCGGGCCCCGCGCGCCTTCTTCGGTTCCGGCAGCACAACCTTCGATTTCGCCAGCGTCAGGCTGTAGGCGGGGTCCGCCTCGCCTTTGGCAATTTCTTCGCGGGTCAGCTGGCCCGAGGTGATCGGGTCATGACCCTTGATGCCGGCGGCCACTTCGCCGTCGGCAATGCCCTTCACCTCGAGCGGGTGAAGTTTGCAGAAATCGGCGATCTGGTCGAACGACAGAGCAGTATTGTCTACGAGCCATACAGCCGTGGCCTTGGGCATCAGGGGCGCGTTGCTCATTGCTGAGACTCCAAGCAAACAGGGGACGAGCGTCACCGGGCTCCGGCCCGGCCGAGGCAAGGCCTCAAAACACATCATCCATGACGGGAATTGGACCTAATATAGAACTCCGGGTCTCGAAAGGCAATGCCGGAGGCTTGGCGGGGGCCTATCAAACGGTCAGGACAATCTTGCCGATATGGGTGGAGGCTTCCATCAGCGCATGGGCCTTGGCGGCGTCAGCCAGCGGGAAACTGGCCTCGATGACGGGTCTGACGGCACCCTTGGAAAGGAGCGGCCAGACCTTTTCCTCCAGCTCGCGGGCAATTAGGGCCTTCTGGGCCGGGGTTCGTGGACGTAGCGTCGAGCCCGTATGGGTCAGCCGTTTGGCGCTGATCGCGCGCATATCGAGGCTCTCGATTTTGTAGCCCTGCATGAAGGCAATCTGGACGATGCGTCCCTCAATAGCGGCCGCCTCATAATTGCGCTGCACGTAAGTGCCGCCGACCATATCGAGGATCACGTCTGCGCCCTTGCCGTCGGTGATTTTCTTCACTTCGGCGACGAAATCCTGATTGCGGTAATTGATTGCGTGATCAGCACCCACTTTGACACAAGCCGCGCATTTTTCATCTGTACCGGCAGTTACGATCACATGGGCGCCGAAGGCTTTGGCCAACATGATCGCCGTTGTGCCAATGCCCGATGAGCCGCCATGCACGAGCAGCGTTTCGCCGCCGACCAGATGGCCGCGCTGAAACACATTCGTCCAGACCGTGAAGAAAGTTTCAGGCAGAGCCGCTGCTTCGATCATCGAAAAGCCCTGCGGCACAGGTAGGCAATTGCTTTCATGCGCCAGACAAAAAGATGAATAGCCGCCGCCCGGTACAAGCGCGCAGACGCTCTCACCCACTTTCCAGCGCGTGACGCCATGGCCGCAGGCGACAATCATGCCTGCCACTTCAAGGCCCGGCACATCCTGCGGAGCGCCCGGAGGTGGCGGATATTTGCCCTGACGCTGTGACACATCGGGGCGGTTGACGCCCGCTGCGCTGACCCTAATCAGCACTTCGTGATCGCCCGGCATTTCAATGGGGCGCTCCCGCGGCTGCATCACCTCTGGCGCGCCAAATTGCGTGATGACAATGGCAGTCATGTTCTGCGGCAGGCTCGACATGGAAGGGCTCCCGAAATCACAAGCCCTTTTTCTAACACAAAAGTCTTCGCTATAATGAGCGAGGCAGATATCAAACGAGGGGGTAGACATGGCGCGGGATGATGAAGACCCCTTCGGTGCACCCAAGCCAAAGGTGCCTGTGGTCCATGTGCTTGGCCAGCCGCTCGATACTTTGTCGGTTGATGAGCTGGATGAGCGCGTTGAGTTGCTCATGGCCGAAATCGGACGGCTTGAGGCGGCTCGGGTCGCCAAAGAGGCCTCGCGCCGGGCGGCGGATGCCTTCTTCAAGAGTTGAATCTCCCTAAAGGCATAGGAATAGAGCTTTTCAGTCCATCTGCCGTTAAGGTTAATCGCAGCTTACCCCTGCCGAAGTCGGGGTTTTTGGCTAGGGTTATGTCCTGCCGCGGATGGTTCCGCGGGTGGAGACCTCTCAGCCATGCTGCGCAAAGCCCCGACAGCGCCCCGCAACACCGTATGCTTCGCCCATCATCTGGCCTCGTCCGAGGCCTTCAAGACCCTTTTTCGTGAAGGCATGATGCTGGTTGAGGAGGCAGCAGCCTATCTTGATGGGCCCGGACGGCAGGAATCGCGCGTGTTGCATCGCCATGATGCGCTGGCCTACGCCTCCGAGAGCATGCGGCTAACCACCCGTCTCATGCAGATGGCCTCCTGGCTGCTGCTGCAGCGGGCAGTGAATGAGGGCGAACTGACCCCCCAACAGGCGCGCGCCGACAAGCATCGGGTCAATCTGGTGCGCCACGGGCTGGCCACGGCCCCCGACGCTTTTTCCCGATTGCCTGACCGGCTGCAAGAGCTGGCTACGGCCTCTCACCGCTTGCAGTCGCGGATCATCCACCTCGATGGGCTGCTGTTTGGCGAGGCCCGTCCCGCTGTGCCGGGGGCGCCAGCCGTCCTTGACCAGCTGGCAAGCCTGCAGGCTGCCTTTGGCGCACGCAGCGCCTGAATAACAAAAAACCCCGGCAAAGCCGGGGGTTTCTTGATCTGACGCTTTGGAAGAAGCTTACTTCTTGCCGAGCGAGATGCCGCCAAAGCGGGAGTTGAACTTCGACAGGCGTCCGCCGCGATCGAGCAGCTGCTGCGAGCCGCCGGTCCAGGCCGGATGGGTCGACGGGTCAATGTCGAGGCTCAGCTTGTCGCCCTCATTGCCGTAGGTCGAACGGGTCATATATTCCGAGCCATCGGTCATGACGACCTTGATGAAATGGTAGTTGGGATGCGTATCGGCCTTCATCGTCTTGTCCTTGAGTTCAGCGGGGACGCGGTTGAGCGTTGACGCAGCCGCTAAAAAGCTTCCCGAATTCGGGGTTGCGCCCGTATAACGCAGGTGTGGACGCGAGACAAGCGCTATGGATCGGTCGCCCCCCTCGGGGGTAAAAGGGAAAAGGGTCTGGGACAGATGGCTGAGCCGAAAGAAGCGAACAAGTCGGCAACCTCACTGAAGGCGCTCTTGCCCCTGATCCCTTATGCGCACCGCTATTCGGGCAGGATCCTGGCAGCGCTCGCCGCTTTGATCGTGGCCTCGGGTGCGACCCTGACAGTGCCTCTGGCTGTGAAGGGTATGATCGACCACGGCTTCTCCTCAGCTGACAGTGTCGGTGCCATCAATTTCTATTTTGCTGCCATGGTTGTTGTCGTCGCCATTCTCGCGCTGGCCTCGGCCACGCGATATTTTTTGGTGATCACGATTGGCGAGCGTGTCGTGGCCGATCTGCGTGCTGATCTCTTCGCACATCTGACGCGCCTCGATGCGGCCTTCTATGACAATGCGCGCATTGGCGAATTGGTGTCACGCCTGACCGCCGACACAACGCAAATGAAGACGGCATTCGGTGCATCGGCTTCAGTCGCGTTGCGCAATTTCTTCATGTTCATCGGCGCCACTTCCATGATGGTTATCACTAGCCCTAAATTGTCGGGTCTTGTGCTGGTGGCCATCCCGATCATTGTGCTGCCGCTGGTGGCGTCTGGCCGCACCGTGCGCGCGCGTTCCCGCGCGGCGCAGGACCGTCTTGCTGATGCCACGGCCTTTGCCGCTGAAAATCTCGGTGCCGTTCGCACCATGCAGGCGTTTGGCGCCGAACGCACGACCATCAGCCGCTTCACCGAAGCGGTGGAAGAAGCTTATATGGCGGCCCGCAATGCAACGGCGGCCCGTTCGGTCCTGACAGCGGTTGCCATCTTTCTGGCTTTTGCCAGTGTTGTCTGCGTGCTGTGGCTTGGCGCGCAAGATGTTCTAGCCGGGCGCATTACAGCGGGTTTGCTGTCGCAATTTGTGCTTTACGCCGTTTTTGGCGCAGGCGCGCTGGGCGAGCTTTCGCAGGTGTGGAGTGAAATCTCTGCTGCCGCTGGCGCGGCGGGGCGCATTGCTGAAATTCTCGCCGTACAGCCAAAGATCGTCGCGCCAGCCAAACCGCTGGCTCTGCCCATGCCACCGCGCGGTGAAGTGACGTTCAATGATGTGTCCTTCTCCTATCCCACGCGCGCCGATGCGCCTGCTGTGCGCAAACTATCACTTCGCATTGCGGCGGGCGAAACTGTTGCCATTGTTGGTCCTTCGGGCGCTGGCAAATCGACCGTCTTTCAATTGCTGATGCGCTTTTATGATCCCGCATCCGGTTCCATAGCCGTGGACGGTATCGATCTGCGCGAAATAGCGCCGGCCGATCTGCGCGGACGTCTTGCGCTGGTGCCGCAAGATCCCGTGATTTTTGGCGCCAGCATTGCCGACAATATTCGCTATGGCTCGCCCGAGGCGCCGCTCGACAACGTGCAAAGCGCGACTGAGCGTGCGGCTGCCGCAGAATTCGTCAACGCACTCGACAAAGGTTACGAGACGACGGTTGGCGAACGTGGCGTCACGCTCTCAGGTGGTCAGCGCCAGCGTCTCGCCATTGCGCGCGCGATTTTGAAAGATGCGCCGATCCTGTTGCTGGATGAAGCGACGTCCGCGCTGGATGCGGAAAACGAAGTGCTTGTTCAGGCTGCGCTCGAAAATATCATGAAGGATCGCACGACACTGGTCATCGCGCATCGTCTGGCCACAGTGCTGAAGGCAGATCGTATTCTTGTTATGGATGAAGGCGCGATTGTGGAAGAAGGCACGCATGCCGAGCTCGTTGCCAAAGGCGGCCTCTATGCCCGCCTCGCCCGCCTGCAATTTGACGCTGGCGCTGTCCAGGAAGAAGCCGCGCAGTAAGAAGAGCACTCCGCATCGTCATTGCGAGCGGAGCGAAGCAATCCAGAGGCCTCACGTGTTGCTTCTGGATTGCTTCGCTCCGCTTGCAATGACGCAACTAGCGTTCCGTCAGTTTCAGCTCAATGCGGCGGTTGCGGCGAAAGGCTTCTTCTGTCTCGGCTGGATCAATCGGCTGAAACTCACCAAAGCCAGCGGCCACCAGATGCTGTGGCGACACGCCTTTGGAAACAAAAAACTGCACCACAGCAATGGCGCGTGCGGCTGAGAGATCCCAATTGGTGCGCGCCACGATCGGGCGTTTGTCGGTATGGCCATCCACCCGCATGACCCAATTGATCTCGGGCGGAATCACGCGCTCCAGATCGGCCAGTGCTGATGCTACTTTCTCCAGTTCTGCGCGACCCTGATTGTTCAGGGAGGCCTGTCCGACCTCAAACAGAACTTCCGATTCAAAAACGAAACGGTCTCCCACCACACGCACGCCCGGTCGCTGGCCCAGAATATCGCGCAAGCGACCAAAAAAATCCGAACGGTAGCGGTTGAGTTCCTGCACCTTCTGCGCGAGCGCCACATTGAGGCGCGAGCCCAGATCGGCAATGCGTGTCTGGTTCTCCTTGTCGCGCTTTTCAGAGGCATTGAGCGCTTCTTCAATCGCGGCAAGCTGGCGGCGCAAGGCTGAAATCTGCTGGTTTAAAATCTCGACCTGTGCCAAAGCGCGCGCCGAGACTTGTCGTTCATTGTCCAGCTGGGAGCGAGCTTGCGCAGTCGCGCTGCCAGCAGTTTCCAATCCGCCGCGCGTAGCGTCCGCCAAGCCCTGCAAGCGCAGCTTTTCGCGCTCGGCAGCTTCAAGTGTGGCCTGCAAGGCGAGGATTGTTGATTGCGCCTCCCCCTTGGTGGCGCGTTCCAGAGATAGCAACGAGGTGAGTTCCTCGATCTGCCGATTGAGGCGCTGCAGCGCATTGTCCTTGCCGCTCATTTCGCGCGTTAAAAAATATTGCGCGAGCATGAAAACGGACAGCAGGAAGATGATGGTGAGCAGCATCGTCGACAAAGCGTCGACAAAGCCCGGCCAGTAATCGAAGGTGCGGCCGGTTTTACGTGTGCGACCCAGCGCCATCAGCGCGGCTCCGTTTCAGATGCAAGCCGTGCGAGCAATTTACGAATCTCGCTCTGTTGTTCGGCTTGCGCTTCCACCCAGCTGCGCAGCAATTGATGCTCGCCGCGCATATGCTGCACGAGGCCTTGAATGCCTTCAGCCAGATTAGCCATAGCCTGCGTGGCATGTTGGGCTGCAGCGGGATCGTTGCCCTCAGACATTTTTTGTAAGGCGGCACGAATGTCGTCTGGCAATCCTTCACCATTCAAGATTGGTGCGCTCATGGCTTGGTCCTGCGTATTGGCAGAAAGCGCATCTTCCAACTCGGTGTAGAAGCGGTTTTGTGCCTGTCCGGCTTGCAGATCGAGAAAGCCGAGGATGAGTGAGCCAGCGAGACCAAAGAGCGACGAGGTAAAGGCAATAGCCATGCCCGAGATGGGCGCGGCCAAACCATTCTTCAAATCATCGAACATGACAGCTGCATCAGAGCCTGTCTGCATGGAGCGGATCACGCCGCCGATAGAGCCGACTGTTTCCAGCAATCCCCAGAATGTTCCAAGCAAGCCCAGAAACACCAGAAGGCCGGTGAGATAGCGCGCGATCTCGCGCGATTCATCGAGCCGTGTGCCGATGGAATCAAGAATGGCGCGCAGCGTCGCGGTGGAAATGGTGCGATAGGCATCCTGCCCGATGATCCGCGCCATGGGCGCCAGCAGCACAGGTGGCGGTACTTGATGCGCGAGCCCACGGCGCATGGCATTGACCCAGCGGATTTCCGGGAAGAGTTGCACCACCTGCCGCAGGCCCAGAAAAATACCAATCGCCATCACACCCAGGATCAGGCTGTTGAGGCCGGGGTTGGCCATGAAGGCGGTAACAATCTGCCGATAGAGGATCAGCGCCACAAAGGCGGCAAGGATCAGAAACACCACCATGCGCAACAGAAAGATACGCGGCGAAGACAGTGAATAGGGGTCGCGCTCGGCCATGTCAGACATTCCCGCCGCGACGGCTTGTCGGCGCGGCCTCTGCACGTAGGAGACGCCAAAACGGCAAGCGGTTCAAGGGCTGCCTCGCGGTTCAGCCTCAGGCGCTCTTGATCGTGGCCAGAAGTGCGCGGTGCATGAACTCATTGCCCGCGCAGACCGAACCCGTATCGAGGAAGGTGTCACGGCCGTCCGCGTCCGAAATATAACCGCCGGCTTCCTTCACCAGAATCGAGCCCGCCGCAATGTCCCAAGCCGAAAGGCCGCGTTCCCAGTAGCAATCGAGCTGACCGGCCGCGACCATGGCCAGATCGAGTGAGGCGGCGCCCATGCGCCGGATGTTGCCGCATTTGGCAATCACCGCGCCCAGTTCCTGCTTGGAGCGCGGGTGGAGATGGGCGCGCGCCAGCGGGGGAATGCCGCAGGCGACCAGCGCCTCGGCAAAATCACGGCGCTCGGCCACCCGCAGGCGGCGGTTATTGTGCCAGGCACCCTGGCCTTTTTCGGCGACATACATGTCGTCGGTGGCCGGATTATAGATTAGGCCTGCGATCAGCTGGCCTTCGCGCTCCAGCGCGATGGAAATGGCGAAGACGGGCAGTCCGTGCAGGAAATTGGTGGTGCCATCGAGTGGGTCTATGATCCAGCGATGTGTTTTGTCTGTGCCTTCCACCGCGCCGCTTTCTTCCATCAGAAAGCTGTAGCCCGAGCGAGACTTGTTCAATTCCTCAAACAGAACTTGTTCTGCGCGCCGGTCGGCAGCCGAGACGAAGTCGCCCGGGCCCTTGACCGAAACCTGCAGATTTTCGATTTCGCCGAGATCGCGCTTCAGGCCGCGGCCGGCCTTGATGGCGGCGGCGGTCATGACATTCATCAGGGCTGAGCGGATCATCGGACGGGTCTTTCGGGCGGGTCGGCTTGGAGGGGCTTGCGTCTTAACCCGTGGGGGCTGTGCTCACAAGCCGTTTAAGGGGCCAGCAATTGCCGGACGGCCTCTTCCACTTGCTGCATCTGGGTCATGGTCAGGGTGCCTAAGGTCTGGTCGAGCCATTCGTCCTGCAGACCGACGGCGCGCGCCAGCAAGTACCATTTCATGCCCTCGACGACATTTTTCTCGACCCCGCGGCCTGAGACATAGAGGCGGGCGAGGCGGTTCATGGCGATGGGATTGTTGCGCAAGGCGGCTTTGCGAAAGAGCTTGGCGGCGCCGGCCTCATCCTTCGCCACGCCATTGCCGTTGAATGTCATAATTCCAAGTTCGATGATGGCGGCTGAAACATTGTCTTCTGCCGCCCGTCGCATCCAGAGCGCTGCCTCTTGCAGATCGCGCTCGACGCCCTTGCCCTCCTTATAGAATACGGCGAGCGAATAGGCTCCGTCTGCGTTGCCGGCTTCGGCCGCTTTGCGGAAATGATCGGCAGCAGTGCGGAAGTCCTGAATGTCTCCCTCGATTGCGAGCACGCCCAGATTGTAGTGCGCATTCGCATGGCCTTTTGCCGCGGCTTTTTCAAACCAGTTTTTCGCTTCCGCCTTGTCTGCGGTCATGCCCTCGCCTTTGAGGGCAGCGACAGCAACTGCAAAGATCGCATTACGCTCGCCTTGCTCTGCCGCCAGCTTGTACCAATGCAGTGCTTCGTCCAGATTGCGCTTCACACCATTGCCATCGCGGTAAATCTCGCCCAGCAATGTCATGGCAGCCGCATCGTTGCGGTTTTTCTCAACGCGCTTCATTGCCTCCTGAAAGGCGGAGCGAAAATAACCGCGCTGATAGGCGCCATAGGCAATATCGGCACCGGGCTTGATGGGCCCTTTTGTTGGAGGCAGCACTTGCGGCTGGAAGAGCGGCACGAGGCCGTTTTGCAATGTTGCCGGTGCACTAGGTGCCAGCTGCGGGGCGGTTCTCAGCGTCTGCGCAAAAGCGGGCGCAGGCAATAGCCACAAGCAGAGCGCGAGGCTGTGCTTGATGGACATTATTCACGCCCACGACTGTTGGCATGCGCATCCAGCGAGGCCTGCGCTTGCGCCATGGCGGTGATGGCGCCGCGCGGATCGTTCCATACAGCTTCACGTAGCGAGATGAAATCAGCGCCAGCCTTGGCAAGTGTGGCAACATCATCAAGTGTTGCCGCATGGGCGACGCAGGGCACGTTGAAAATATCCGCCCACCAAGCCGCGCGCTCGGCAATCTGTTCGATCGGTGGCACATAACCATCGGGTGCGGGATCGCCGAAGCTGACGTAATCCACGTCATATTCGCCTGCAATCATCGCATCATGCTTGGCGCGCAAGCCGCCAATCCCGAGAATGCGATCTTCTTTCTTGATCGTCTTCACGGCATCGGGGACGAGTTTTTCAAGCGAGTCGGGATTGACGCGTAGATGCGCGCCATCTGCGCCTGCGCGCATGACCAGTCCCGGTGCATCAATGAGCAAGGCAACGCCCGCGGGCTCTGTGATGGCGATGAGATCTTTCACAATCTTCTTCGCGCTTACCTCATCACGGGCGACGAGCGGTGCCAGAACACAGGCAACATCGCCCGCCCCCAGGGCCGCCTGCAATTTCTGCGGCCAGTCGCCCGCCTCTTCGAGGGGCGGGAGCATGAGATAGAGGCGCTGCACTGTGTCTGAATTGCTCATGAAAAATCAGCCGCCCATCTTGGCCATAAGTGCGTCGGATATTTCGAAATTGGCATACACGTTTTGCACGTCGTCATTGTCTTCGAGCGAGCCGATGAGACGCAGGATTTTCTCGCCAGCTTCATCATCGACATTGATCGTGTTTTGCGGGCGCCAGACCAGCGAGCTCTTGCGGGCTTCGCCAAAGCGCGCTTCGAGCGTCTTTTGCACATCCCGCAAAGCTTCGAGTGAGGTGATGATTTCGTAGTTTTCTTCTTGAATGACGACATCATCAGCGCCCGCTTCAATGGCGCCTTCCATCACAGCATCTTCCGAGCCGATGCTCTTGGGATAATCGATCAGGCCAACATGGTCGAACATGAAGGAGACAGCGCCGGTTTCTGCCAGCGCGCCACCAGCTTTGGTGAAGTAGGAGCGCACTTCGCCTGCGGTGCGGTTGCGATTGTCAGTGAGGGCCTCAACGATGACGGCCACGCCACCGGGCGCATAGCCCTCGTAGCGCACGTCATCGTAATTATCGCCTTCGCCACCGGCGGCCTTTTTGATGGCGCGCTCGATATTGTCCTTGGGCATGTTTTCCGCGCGCGCTTCAATGATCGCCGCGCGCAGGCGCGGGTTCATCGCTGGGTCGGGCATGCCCATTTTGGCGGCAACCGTGATTTCACGGCCAAGCTTGGAGAAAAGCTTGGAGCGCACGGCATCCTGCTTGCCCTTGCGGTGCATGATGTTTTTGAACTGACTATGGCCTGCCATGGACCCCTCGGAGCGATACTGAAGTTAAGCTGGCCGCGGTTATACGCTCCGGCCCCGGTTTTTTGAAGGGGCGGCCTAACCCCAGAACTCCGGCAAAGCTGCCGACAGACGCCCGCCAATCCGCACCGGCGCGACTTTCAGCGCCAGTCCCGTCGTGTCGTCGATCTCCACCGCCAGCCCGCACAGTGTCGCCTTGCCCTCTGCGGGCTCAAAACGGCCACCGGGAATTTTGCGGGTGAAACGGCGTAGCGGCTCTTCCTTGTCCATGCCAATCACGCTGTCGAAATCGCCGGTCATGCCGGCATCTGATTGGTAGGCCGTGCCGCCCGGCAGCACTTGATAATCGGCGGTCGGTACATGCGTATGCGTGCCCACGACAAGGCTTGCGCGGCTATCAACGAAATGACCAAGCGCCATTTTTTCCGAGGTTGTTTCCGCATGCATGTCGATGACAAAAGCATCACAGCCCAGACCTAGCGGGCAAGCTGCCAATTCGCGTTCAACGGAGGCGAAGGGATCGTCCATCGCATCCATGAAAATACGGCCCATTACATTCATCACCAGAATGCGCTGACCTTTGGCATTTTCAAACAAATTGGCACCGCGCCCTGGCGTGCCTGCGGGATAATTGGCGGGGCGCAGCAAGCGCGGCTGGCGCTCGATGAAAACGAGCGCCTCTTTCTGGTCGAAGGCATGATTTCCCAGCGTGATGCAATCGGCGCCCGCATTGAGAACTTCATCGCAAATGGCTTCGGTAATGCCAAAGCCGCCAGCGGCATTTTCACCATTCACGATGACGAAATCGAGATCGTAACGTGCACGTAAAGCAGGAAGATGTTCCAGCAGTGCTCTGCGCCCCGCTCGTCCCACAATGTCGCCGATGAACATGAGCCGCATGATGACTTCCTATGGCGTTTGCGTCGCAATGATCTCGCGTTCCGTTACCACGAAATCGAGCACGCGGTCGTGGGCTTCATCTGGCACACGGACTATTTCCTGTGTGGCAAAGGCCAGCCCGATGGTGAGCGCCTGAGGTAGGGCCGCCAGCGCCCGGTCATAAAAACCTTTGCCATAGCCAATACGGTGGCCGCGCCGATCAAAGGCCGCGAGTGGCACGATGAGGATTGCGGGCGTGATTTCACGTGCGCCAGCCAGCGGCTCAGACAGGCCAAAGGGGCCGGAGGCGAGCGGGTCGCCCATCTGCCAGAGGCGGAATGTCAGGCCCTCGGGCATGGTGGTGGGCAGGCACAGGGGGCGGTTGATGAGGGCGGCAGCGGGTCTCGGATCAGCCTCGGTGCGGATAGGCCAATAAAGGGCGAGCGGGCCGTCTGGCAGGGGCAGATGGGCGACGAGGGCGGCCATGGCATCTGCGCCGCGGGCGCGCTCGGCGGGCGTCAGTGCTTCACGGCGGGCCAGCGCCTCAGCGCGCAGATCAGCTTTGGTCAAGGGGGGAGTCGGTCCCATCAGGGGCATCCATGCCGGGACCGGCGCAAGGGAGAAAGGTGCGGGCCACAAAAGCCGTGGGATAACGACCCCGGAGACCTACAATGTAGGTGGGCGCCATGTGACCAAGTCCACGGACAAGGTCAGGGACAGCTCCCTGAGAGTCGATAAGGCCCCGGGAATACTTTTTCCACACGCACCCAGCAGCACCGCCCTTTCTATGTAGGGCAAGGGGGCGGCTGGGGGAAGGGGAAAGCGCCTTACTTCTTGGCGATCGCATCACGCAAAGTGGCATTGATGCGTGACTGCCAGCCCGGCCCGCCTTGCCGAAAATGTTCGATCACCTCGACATCAAGCCGCAAGGTCGTGGAGATTTTAGGGTTCGGAATTTTGGGCCGCCCGCGCGTGACTTCTTCTGCGCCGATGATGTCTTGCCAATAGGGCGTGCTCAGATCAGGCGCATCATCGGGGTCAACCCATTCTTGGTCTGTAGAGCGCTTATTCTCGTCCATTGGCTTTCCTCAATGAAATGATGCGGAAAACATCACCGCGCCTAGTCCAAACCAAAACGACCATCCGATCGTCCAGATATCCAATTCTAACGAGGCGTTCCTCGCCATAGTTGAGCCGATCGTCACGAAAGGAGATTCCGATCCTGTCAAAGACTTCCTGCGCGCGCCCCATGTCGAGACCGCGCGCCTCGAGCGTCCAATTCCGCTTGGCCGGATCAAAATCAATCTGCATTTTTGTTACTACATAAAATCGATTGTGTCAAAATATTTGTAGTAACAGAAAATATTTTCAGGTCGGGCACCAGCCAGACCTTCGGGGTGGTTGCTTACTTCGCCCCGTTGAGCGTCTGCGCCAGCCCTTCAATGCGGCGGGCGGTCACTTCGAGTGATTGGGCGAGGCTCTCCACCCAGGCGGCGGATTGGTCTCCGGCCTTGGTAGCCTCCTGCTTGGCGCCGGCCACCTGCTTTTCCAGCGCTGTAATCTTCTTGCGGGCTTCGGCCAGTTCATCGGCCAAGGTGATCGATGCCATAACGGTCAGTCGCTGGTCGCCGATCTCGCCAAAAGCGCCGCGCAGCTGGTTGATACGCTCGTCGATCTGGCTTGCCAAAGCTTCCAGATGCGCTTCTTCACCCGGACCGCAGGCCATGCGGAAGGAGCGACCAGCGATGGTCACATTGACGGATGTGGCGCCCTTGTTCTGTGGCATGGCTTAGGCCCCCTCATCTTCGGAGGGGAGGCTGAGACCCAGCACATGGCGGATGGTGGCGCCCGTGGCGGCGAGCTTTTCGGCCACCAATGCGTTAGCTGCCTCCAGTTTGCGGGTACGTGAGAGCGCGCCTTCAAGCTCAATTCCAAGCCGCGAGCGGTCATCCTGCATGACGGCGAGCTCTTCTTCCAGATCGGCGCGGCGCTGAGCGCTTTCCGCACGCCGTTCTGCCGCCGCTTCGAGATGATCGAGCGCAGCAGCAAGTCGTTTCAGGGGAATATCGAAGCGTTCAGGCAGTTTCATGCGACTCTGGGCCAGATTTAGCTCATTAGGAGCAAGAAGCTGCCTGCCGTCAACGAAGTGGGCGCGCATTCCTGTGCGCGATTGGTCCAACAGCCTGAAAACAGGCCTTTGGGCGCGTTGACACCGAGGGTCCACCTGTTATCAAAACCCCGCCGGCCGGTCCCTGGCGGAAACGCCCCGCCCGAAGCTCCTCGCCTCGCGATTCTGGAAAAGAAAACATGAGCGTCTCCCCCCAGTCGATGGCCAATGCGATCCGCGCCCTTGCGATGGATGCGGTCGAAAAAGCAAAATCCGGTCATCCTGGCCTGCCCATGGGCGCTGCCGATATGGCGACCGTCCTGTTTCGTGACGTGATGAAATATGACGCGACGGATCCGACCTGGCCCGACCGCGATCGTTTCGTGCTCTCTGCCGGTCACGGCTCGATGTTGCTCTACTCCGCTCTGTACCTCACCGGCACGCCGGGCATGACGCTCGATGAGATCAAGAATTTCCGCCAGATTGGCTCCAAGACGCCGGGACATCCGGAAAATTTCGTCACCAAAGGTGTCGAGACAACCACGGGGCCACTGGGCCAAGGCATTGCGACAGCTGTCGGCATGGCGCTGGCTGAACGCATGCTCAATGCCGAGTTCGGCGATGTCGTCGATCACTACACCTATGTGCTCGCCTCGGATGGCGATTTGATGGAAGGCGTGTCGCAGGAAGCGATTGCCATTGCAGGCCATCTCAAACTCAATCGCATGATTGTTTTGTGGGATGACAATGACATCTCCATCGACGGCCCGCTGTCTGTGGCCGATTCCGTTGATCAGATCATGCGTTTCAAATCAGCCAATTGGAACGCTATGCGCATTGATGGTCACGATCAGAAAGCCATTTTACGCGCTGTGCGCAAAGCGCAGAAATCTGACAAGCCGACGCTCATCGCCTGCAAGACGCAGATCGGTTATGGCGCGCCTAAGCGCGCTGGCACATCGAAGGCGCATGGCGAACCACTGGGTGCGGAAGAAATCGCCGGTGCACGTGCCGCTCTCGGCTGGCCGCATGAGCCCTTCGTTGTGCCCGATGATATTCTGGCCGCATGGCGCAAGGCTGGCCGTAAAGGCAAGCGTCTCCATAAGGCGTGGAAGACAGACAAGCTCGCAGCACTCGCGGCTGACAAGCGCGCGGAATTTGAACGCCGCGTGAAGGGCACTCTGCCTGCCGCTTTGGCTGAAACGGTGAAGACCGCCAAGCTGCGTTTGGCCGATGACCGCACGGAAATGGCAACACGCAAAGCCTCGGAAGCGGCCATTGCAGTTCTCGCGCCTGTCGTGCCGGAACTCGTGACGGGCTCCGCCGATCTCACCGGCTCCAACAACACCAAGGTTGCGGCCACGCCTGCAATCTCGCCTGGAAATTATGCGGGTCGCTTTGTCCATTGGGGCATTCGCGAACATGGCATGGCCGCTGCCATCAATGGCATGGCGCTGCATGGTGGTTATATTCCCTCAGGCGCGACCTTCTTGGTCTTTGCCGATTACATGCGCCCCGCTTTGCGCCTCGCAGCTCTGATGAAGACGCGCCATATCGAAGTGCTGACGCATGACTCGATTGGTTTGGGCGAAGATGGCCCGACCCATCAGCCGGTCGAAACCATTGCCTCGCTGCGCGCGATCCCCAATCTGAATGTGTTCCGCCCCGCGGACCAGACGGAAACGATTGAATGCTGGCAGGCGGCCCTAGAAGCTGGCCACACGCCATCTGTGCTCGCACTCACACGCCAGAACTTGTCGGCGGTGCGCACGACCTATGTTGCAGAAAACCTTTCTGCCAAGGGCGCTTATGAACTCGCACCCGCCAAGGGCGACGCCAAAGTCACGATCTTTGCCTCCGGCTCGGAAGTCGAGATCGCGCTGAAGGGCCGCGACCTCTTGGCAGAAAAAGGCATTGATGCGCGCGTGGTTTCCGTGCCTTGCATGGATCTCTTCCTCGCGCAGGATGAGGCTTACAAGGCCAAGATCATCGGCAAGGCGCCCGTGCGTATTGCGGTTGAGGCGGCTGTGCGCATGGGCTGGGATGCACTCATTGGCGACAAGGGTGTGTTCATCGGCATGAAGGGCTTTGGCGAAAGCGCACCGGCCAAGAAACTCTACGAACATTTCGGCATCACGCCGCAAGCGGTGGCAGAGGCTGCGGTGCAGCACTTGCCGCGCTGATTGGTCAGCATCAGAATTTACGCATTGAAGGAGAGTAACATGGTGAAGGTCGCAATCAACGGTTTCGGACGTATCGGCCGCAATGTTTTGCGCGCCATCGTGGAATCGGGCCGCAAGGATATTCAGGTTGTTGCCATCAACGATCTGGGTCCGGTCGAAACCAATGCGCATCTGATGCGCTTTGACTCGGTGCATGGCCGCTTCCCCGGCAAGGTGACAGTGTCTGGCGACACGATTGATGTGGGCTTTGGCCCGATCAAGGTCACCGCGATCCGCAATCCGGCCGAACTGCCGCACAAGGAACTGGGCGTCGACATTGCGCTCGAATGCACGGGCATTTTCGTGACACGTGACAAGGCAGCTGCGCATCTCGAAGCAGGTGCCAAGCGCGTCATCGTCTCGGCGCCTTGCGACAATGCTGATCTCACGGTCGTCTTCGGCGTCAATCATGACAAGCTGACGAAGGATCACATCGTCATCTCGAATGCCTCTTGCACGACGAACTGCCTGGCGCCTGTCGCCAAGGTCCTCAACGATGCCATCGGCATTGAAAAGGGCTTCATGACGACGATCCATTCCTACACCGGCGACCAGCCGACACTCGACACGATGCACAAGGATCTCTACCGCGCTCGCGCGGCCGCTCTGTCGATGATCCCGACATCAACGGGCGCAGCCAAGGCTGTGGGTCTCGTTCTGCCTGAACTCAATGGCAAGCTCGATGGTTCGGCCATCCGCGTGCCGACCCCGAATGTCTCGGTCGTTGATCTGAAGTTTGTCGCCAAGCGCGCCACCACGGTTGCTGAAGTCAATGCGGCGATCAAAGCGGCTGCTGATGGTTCGCTCAAGGGCATCCTCGGCTATACGGATGTGGCGAACGTCTCGATCGACTTCAATCACGACTCGCATTCATCCGTGTTCCACATGGATCAGACCAAGGTCATGGAAGGGACATTCGTGCGTATCCTCTCCTGGTATGACAATGAATGGGGCTTCTCGAACCGCATGAGCGACACGGCTGTGGCCATGGGCAAGCTCATCTAAAATAAATCGGGCGCGCCTTTGTGAGGCGCGCCCTTTTTCATGTGGCACAAGATAAAAGAGTTTCGGGCATGAGCGCCTTCCGCACACTCGATCAGGCTGACGTCAAGGGAAAGCGCGTTCTTCTGCGCGTCGATCTCAATCTGCCGATGGAGAATGGTAAGATATCGGATGCAACACGCATCGAGCGTATTGTGCCCACCATCAAGGAACTCACATCCAAAGGCGCACGCGTTATTCTGCTGGCGCATTTCGGCCGCCCGAAGAATGGTCCCGATGTCGAAAACTCGCTGCAGCCGATTGCAGCCGCATTGCCTGAACATCTGGGCGCGCCTGTTGCTTTTGCATCTGACTGCATCGGGCCTGTGGCTGAAGCCGCTGTTGCCAAGCTGATTGACGGCGAGATTCTGCTGCTCGAAAACACCCGCTTCCACAAAGCGGAAGAAAAGAATGATGCGGCCTTTGTGGCGGCACTCGCCAAGCTTGGCGATCTCTATGTCAATGATGCCTTCTCGGCCGCACATCGCGCGCATGCTTCCACCGAAGGTCTTGCCCATGTCCTGCCAGCTTACGCGGGTCGCGGCATGCAGGCCGAGCTCGAAGCTTTGACCAAGGCGCTGGAAACACCCAACCGTCCCGTGGCGGCGATTGTGGGTGGTGCAAAGGTTTCGACCAAGCTCGAATTGCTCGGCAATCTGTCGAAGAAAGTTGATTTCATCATCATCGGCGGCGGCATGGCCAATACATTCTTGGCAGCCCAAGGCGCCAAGGTTGGCAAGTCGCTCTGCGAGCATGATCTTGTCGGCACAGCCCTTGAGATGATTGAGCAAGCCAAAGCCGCCAAATGTGAAATCGTGCTGCCCCCTGATGTGGTGGTGGCGAAGGAATTCAAAGCGCATGCCGCCTCGCGCGTGACCGATGCGCAGCATGTGGCTGATGATGAAATGATCTTGGACGCTGGTCCTGCATCGGTGGCAGCGGTCGAAAAAATTCTCGGCACCTGCAAGACGCTGGTGTGGAACGGCCCGTTCGGAGCCTTTGAATTGCAGCCCTTCGATGCGGCGACCAATGCAGTTGCCAAGGCGGCGGCACAGCTCACCAAAAAGGGCGCGCTCGTCACAGTGGCTGGTGGTGGCGATACAGTGTCGGCGCTCAATCAATCAGGTGCGGCTGAAAGCTTCACCTATATTTCGACAGCAGGTGGCGCATTCCTTGAATGGCTCGAAGGCAAAGTGCTGCCGGGCGTCGAGGCTCTGCGCATCAAATAATTTTAGATTTTCTCGGAGGAGTTTGACGATGAACAAGGACCAACTCGCCAAAGTGGCAGCGGCCATGTGTGCGCCCGGTAAGGGCATTCTCGCAGCTGACGAGAGCTCGGGCACGATCAAGAAGCGCTTTGATGCGATCGGTGTGGAATCCACCGCCGACAGCCGCCGCGATTATCGCGAGATGATGTTCCGCACGCAGGACGCGATGACGCAGAACATTTCCGGCGTCATTCTCTATGATGAAACCATCCGCCAGAATGCCGCGGACGGCACGCCGCTGGTGAAAATCATCGAGCAGATGGGTTCGCTTCCCGGCATCAAGGTTGATGCGGGCGTGAAGTTCCTGCCGAATTTTCCCAATGAAACAATCACCGAAGGCCTCGATGGTCTCAGCGAGCGCATGGCCGAATATTACAAGATAGGCGCGCGTTTCGCGAAATGGCGTGCGGTGATCGACATTGCTGATGGCATTCCTTCGCGCGGCGCGATCCTTGCCAATGCACAGGCGCTCGCCCGTTATGCAGCGATCTGTCAGGCCAATGACATTGTGCCGATCGTCGAGCCGGAAGTGCTGATGGATGGCGGCCATGATCAGGCGCGCTGCTATGAAGTGACCGAATTCGTTTTGAAGACGCTCTACAACGAGCTTTATGAAGCGAAGGTCTTCCTCGAAGGCACTGTGTTGAAGCCCAACATGATCGTGCCGGGCAAGAAGAGCGCCAAGCAAGTTTCAGCTGAGCAAGTCGCAGCCGAAACCGTGCGCGTGTTCAAGCAGACCGTGCCGGTTGCCGTGCCGGGCATTGCCTTCTTGTCGGGCGGTCAGGCTGATGTGGAAGCGACAGCCAATCTGGACGCGATCAACAAGCTCGGCCCGCTGCCGTGGCTGGTGACCTTCTCCTACGGTCGGGCTTTGCAGGCGGCTCCGCAGAAGGCTTGGGCTGGCAAGGCAGACAATGTGCCTGCGGCACAAAAGGCTTTCGCCCACCGCGCCAAGATGAATGGCCTGGCCTCCAAGGGCCAGTGGAACAAGGGTCTCGAGGGCTAATCGCTTTCTACCCTTCAAAAGAAAAAGCCTGGTGGAAACACCGGGCTTTTTTTATCACCCTCTCCCAGAGGGAGAGGGTCGGCGCGAATGCGCCGGGGTGAGGGGTTGCAACCTCTGGTTTCTTGCGCAATGTTACCAAGCGAGGGCATGCTTAAAGCATGCCTCGTCGTTCCATCATCATTGCGCGTAAATTGCGCGCTCGCGACACCTCACCAGAAGAAAAACTCTGGGAGCAATTGCGTAATCGTCGCCTTGAGGGTCTAAAGTTTCGGCGACAAGTTCCCATCGATAGATACTTTGCCGACTTCGCGTGTCTTGAGCTTGGAATCACCATTGAGCTTGATGGCATCCAACATGAGCACATGATCGAGGCAGATCGTGCGCGGCGGGATGTGATCGAGGCGCAAGGCTTTCTTGAAGTGCGTTTCACAAATATAGAGATTAACGAACGTCTTGATTGGGTTGTCCAAGAAATACGACGCGTGATTGACATTGCGCGCGCACGCGACATGCGCGATCCGCGCATGCGATGGGATGTCTGATCCCGGAGAGGTGGTAACCCCTCACCCCGCTCCTGCGGAGCGACCCTCTCCCTCTGGGAGAGGGTAAAGAAAAACCCGGCGTCTCCGCCGGGCTTGTTTGTCCTCACGCAGAAGGCTGCGGCTCTAGCCCGCCTTCGGCTTGCGGTGGACGCTTTGTTGTCGGCACCTGCGAAGAGCGCGGTGGTGACGGCTCGTCGTCGGTGTCGCGCACAGGCTTTTTTCCGTCGAGCAGGCCCAAAATTTCATCGCCTGTCAGCGTTTCATATTCGAGCAGGCCTTGGGCCAAAGCCTCAAGCCCGTCGCGCCTTTCGGTGATGATCCGGCGCGCTTCATTATGGCCCATTTCAACCAAGCGGCGGACTTCGCTGTCGATCGTCTTTGCTGTCGATTCCGAAATGTTCTGCTGCTTGCCCATCGAATAGCCCAGGAATACTTCTTCCTGGTTCTCGCCATACATCACTGTACCCAGTGCATCCGAGAAGCCCCAGCGCGTGACCATGGCGCGCGCGAGTTTCGTTGCCTGTTCAATGTCAGACTGCGCGCCGGACGTGATCTTGTCTTTGCCGAAGACGATTTCTTCAGCCACACGACCGCCCATCAGCACGGCAAGACGAGATGTCATTTGTTCATAGCTCATCGACAGCTTGTCGCGTTCCGGTAGCTGCATGACCATGCCCAAAGCGCGGCCGCGCGGAATGATCGTCGCTTTATGGACAGGATCGGTTGCAGGCACGCTGAGGGCCACCAGAGCGTGACCACCTTCGTGATAGGCGGTCAGCATCTTTTCCTGTTCTGTCATGACGAGTGTGCGGCGTTCCGCACCCATCATGATTTTGTCTTTGGCGTCTTCGAATTCCGCCATGGTGACAATGCGCTTGCCACGCCGCGCCGCCATCAGCGCGGATTCATTGACGAGATTCATCAGATCAGCGCCCGAGAAACCCGGTGTTCCGCGTGCAACCACTTTCAGATCAACATCGGGAGCAAGGGGAACCTTGCGCACATGCACTTTCAGAATGCGCTCACGGCCCGTGACATCGGGATTGGGCACAACGATCTGGCGATCGAAGCGGCCCGGACGCAGTAGCGCTGGGTCGAGCACGTCAGGGCGGTTGGTGGCTGCAATGAGGATGATGCCTTCATTGGCTTCAAAGCCGTCCATTTCGACGAGCAATTGGTTGAGCGTCTGTTCGCGCTCATCATTGCCACCGCCAAGGCCCGCACCACGATGGCGACCGACCGCGTCGATTTCGTCGATGAAGATGATGCAAGGCGCATTCTTTTTTGCCTGTTCGAACATGTCACGCACGCGGCTTGCGCCCACGCCCACAAACATTTCGACGAAGTCAGAACCCGAGATGGTGAAGAATGGCACACTGGCTTCGCCCGCAATGGCGCGTGCGAGCAATGTCTTACCAGTGCCCGGAGGTCCAACCAGCAATACGCCGCGCGGAATGCGTCCGCCCAATCGCTGGAACTTTTGCGGGTCTTTCAAGAACTCAACGATTTCCTGCAGGTCTTCCTTGGCTTCATCAACGCCCGCGACATCTTCAAATGTCACGCGACCATGCGCTTCGGTGAGCATTTTGGCTTTTGACTTGCCAAAGCCCATGGCTTTGCCAGCGCCGCCCTGCATTTGTCGGGAGAGGAAAATCCACACGCCCAAGAAGGCAATCAGCGGCAATCCGTTGACGAGCAATGTCACCAACCAATTATTGCCATCAGACGGTGGCTTGGCCGTGATCGACACATTCTTCTGATAGAGCTTTGACACCAGCGTCGGGTCGCTCGGCGCATAGGTCGAGAAAGCGCGATTGTCATTGAAATGACCAAAGATCTCATTGCCCGAGATCGTCACTTCACGCACGCGGCCCTGATCCACCTCGCTCAAGAGCTGGCTGAACGGGATTTCCTGTGTCTGCTGGCGCTGTCCCGGATTTTGGAACAACATCACAAGTGCGACGACAAGGAGGAAGATGATCACCCAAAGGGCGAAATTCCTGAAATTCGGATTCATTTCAGTCCTGTATGCGGCGAAGACCGCCGTCCCGGTGCCACCCCGAAGGGATCTTTTCGATGTTCTCAATGTAGGCTTGCAGGGCACCCTTGCCAAGGGAAGGCCGGAGCTGAATCGTCAGGGGTGACCTTTAGAGGCCCCATTTGCGAGGGGCTTCGCGCGTGATCACAAGAACGCTATCGCTTTTGAGGTCGATCAGCGTGCCGCCTAAAGTCGAGCGCCAAGGGGTGTCTGCAGCCCAAGCCGCACTCAGATCAGCGACCAAAGCCTCGGCCTGTTCGAGCCTCGGCATCTGGCCGATACGGGCAATTTCGGCCATCAAAAGCCGCAAAACATGCTCCGCAGGGGCGTTTTTCAGCCTTTTGGCATTAAGCTCGCTCGCTTCGTCAGTGTGCCGCAGAAGCGCTTCTGCTGTGAGGCGCTCTGTGCCTTCCACCAGGGCAGCTTCAGCGCGCGCCGCACGTGCGGCGAGCCGCGTGAAGGTTTCGGGGCCAAGGCCCTCTTCTTCGAGTTGGGCGGTGAGGCGGCGCATTCGCGTGCGTGCAAAGCGTGGATCCTCATTTGACGGATCTTGAATATAGTTTAGCCCGCGCGCCTCGCAGACCGTCATCAGCTCTGATTTACGCCACCCCAAGAAGGGGCGCGCATGCGTGAGACCCTCGCGGTTGAGCTGCGCACGCATGCCAGCCAGCCCGCCGATAGAAGATCCGCGCATCAAGCGAAAGAGGATGGTCTCCATCTGATCATCCGCATGATGGGCGGTGACGAGATGGTCTGCGCCGATGGTTTTGGCGTGGGCAATCAGCGCGCCATAGCGCGCGTCCCGCGCTTCTTCCTGAATGCGGGTTGTGGGCTTGTCGCCTTCCCATGTGAGGATGGAATGGGCAATGTCCAGTCGCGCGCAAAGCCGCGCGCAATGTTCAGCCTCCTCGCGCGAGGCGGCCCGAAATCCATGGTCGAAAGTTGCTGCAGACATTGCAGGGCTCGCGCCGCTTTGCTTCCAGTCTGCAAGAAGGGCCAGTGCTGCAACGGAATCTGGACCACCCGACAGGCCTAAAAGAATGCCGCGCGCTGAGGCGAGCCCCGCGAAAAGATCAGCGGGGGCAGGCTCGCTCACGAGCATTTGGCGCGGGCAAATTCGCGCTGGGCTGTTGTCTTGATGGTATTGGCCTGCGGAAATTTGCGCGGCACTTCTGCAAAAAAAGCGCAGGCCTGTTCTTTGGCGCCGAGTTTTTCGAGCGATTGTCCAAGCCGCAGCATGGCATCTGGCGCATGTGCGGTCTTGGGGTGGTCGGTCGAGATTTTCAGATATTGCTCGGCCGCATCGCGGTGGCGGTTGCGCTTAAAAAAACTCTCACCCAGATAATATACCGCCTCGCCCGCCAGCGGGTCCTTGGGATAGCGCTGCATGAAGGCTGCAAGGCTCGCCTCTGCCGCATCATATTGACCCTGTTCGAACGAGAAAACGGCGAGTTCGAATTCATCCTTGGGTGTTGTTGCCGCCATTGCCACGGCGCCCGTAGGCGGTGTGGCAATGGCGGCTTGGCGTCCACCTGTGAGATCGAGCGGGGCTGTGGAATCATCCTGCGCACCGAGCGGGCCACCTGGCACAGGGCGAGCCTGCGGGCGACTGGCCGAGTCCGGCGAGCCCAGCGTGCGTGGCACGCCGGGAGCTTGGGGATTGGCCGCAGGGTCGAATGCATCGCCCCGACCATTGCCACGTGCGCCCGCGACCCCAGCCACAATGGCTGGAGCAATTTGCGGGGCTGCTCCCACGAGGGGGGGCTGGCCGCCCGTCTCGGGTTCCAGATCGCCGCGCCGCTGCGGGGGCACCGGTGCGGGGGCAGGGGCTGCAGGGCGGGCGGCCCCACCTTTGGGCTGCATCTCCTGGAAGCGGAAATCCACGTCCTGCTGGAATTTGCGCAGCAATTCTTCGCTGCGGCGAACCTGGAACTGCATTTCTTCCATGCGGCCGTTCATGGTGCGGATCTGGTTTTCAAGCCGGTCGATGCGCAGCAGCAGTTCGGCTGTGTCGCCGCCGGCCTCGCGTCCGCCCCCGAACAATTGCGCGCTGGCAGGCATGGCCGCACCCAGCGCCATCAGGGCTGCGAGCAGCAGGGTCTGGATTGTGAACCGTGTCAGCATCGGCATTTTCAACATGGGCAATTTCAACATGGGTTTGGCCTCTTCATCCGCATCATGGTCTCCGGGATGTGTGCAAATCGAGGCGAGACTTCGGCCGAATTGGGATGCTGAAAGCCTGTCCTCATATGAAAAGACCGGCGCTTTATGAGGGCGCCGGTCGTTTTCGTTCAAGCCTGTGCCACAGGCGGATGATTACGAATTGGCGCCGCCCAAAACCGTGACCGCACGACGGTTCTGCGACCAGCAGGAAATGTCGTTGCAGACCGCCACGGGCCGTTCCTTGCCATAGCTGATCGTGCGCAGACGCGAGGCGGGAATGCCGCGTGCCGCCAGATAGGACTTGGCAGCTTCCGCACGGCGTGCGCCCAGAGCGAAATTATATTCGCGCGTGCCACGCTCGTCCGCGTGACCTTCGATCGTGATCGAATATTGGCCATATTGCGCGAGCCAGGTGGCCTGCTTGTCCAGCGTCGCCTGCGCCGTCGAGGTCAGTTCCGTGGAATCGCTCTCAAAGAAGACGCGATCGCCAACATTGACGACGAAATCCTGTTGTGAGCCCGGCGTGGATGCGCCCGCACCAAGCCCCAGTCCGCCCGCACCATTGGTGCCGTCTTCGTTCGGGTTCTTCGAGCACGCAGCCATTGCAAGGCCGATGGAAAGCACGGCCGCAATCTTGAGGCTCCGCGCTGAAATCATGAATGACATATCGGGGACTCCTTCACCGACCAGATAAGTTGATCTCTGGTCTAGTCAGTCTTGGTTAATGTTTGGTTTACCAGCCCTTGATTGGCTCGTTAGCTCAGCAACGGTCCCCAGGCAGGATCGGATCCATAATTTTGGGTCGGCACCTGGAATTCGCCGCGGCCAAACACGTCGGCCATGAAAATCTTCGGGCCACCGCCGCCGCCCGGATCGCGGAAGAACATCACATAGAGCCCGTTGGGCGCCCAGGTCGGGCCTTCATTATGGTAGCCGTCGGTGATGATGCGTTCACCCGAACCATCGGGCTTCATCACACCAATGCCGAAAGAGCCGCCCTTTTGACGTGTGAAGGCGATGAAGTCGCCTTTGGGCGACCAGACGGGCGTCGAATAGCGCGCACCTTCCGAATAGGAAATCCGCTTGGCGCCGCCGCCACCCGCGTTCATCACATAGACTTGCTGCGTGCCGCCGCGGTCAGATTCGAAAACCACCTGCGTGCCATCAGGCGAATAAGAGGGGGACGTATCAATGCCCGCCGTATCGGTCAGGCGCGTGGTGGCGCGCGAGCGCAAGTCCATTGTGAAGAGATTGGAGGCCGAGCCCTGCGACAGCGACATGATGATCTTCTGACCATCGGGCGAGAAGCGCGGCGAGAAAGTCATGCCCGGAAAATTACCGACAACTTCGCGTTGGCCAGTCTCGATGTTCAAAATAAATACACGCGGCTCGCCCTTGCCGAAGGACATATAGGCGACATCCTGCGAGGAAGGCGAGAAGCGCGGCGTTACGACGAGGTCATCGCCTTGCGTGAGATTGCGCACATTGGAGCCATCCTGATCCATGATGGACAGCTTTTTGATTCGGCGCTCCTTCGGGCCGGTTTCGTCGATGAAGACGACGCGGGAATCAAAAAAGCCTTTCTCGCCCGTGATGCGCGAGAAGATCGCATCCGAGACAATATGCGCCACGCGGCGCGCATTGTTGGGATCAGTCACATATTGCTGGCCCGTCACCTGCTGGCCGGTTGAAACATCCCACAGGCGGAACTGTGTCTGCATACGTCCATCAGCGCCACGTGCCACGCGGCCCGTCACCACGAATTGCGCATTGATCATGCGCCAGGCATCCGCGCGCGGGGGCGCATCGGGATTGCTGATCTGTTCGGGGAAGGAGCGGGGTTCCAACGGCTGCAGGAAGACCGAGCGGGCAAAATTATTGGTGATAATGCCCGACAATGCGGGGCCTTGGTCGCCCGCAAAATTGGTCACCGCAATCGGCACGGGTTGAAAATTCGAGCCGCGTCGCACGTCGAGATATTTCGATTGCGCGAAAGCGCTGCCCGGCATCAGGCCGGCGCCCAGCAGTCCGCCAGTGAGAAGGCCAGCGGCTTGGCGGCGTGAAAGAAGCAGTTTGGTCTCGCTCATGAGATGATCTCGCGGGCTATCGGAAGGTGATGTGGCGCATGGCGTCAGCCCTGCATTTCGTCGGGATCGAAACGCAGGATACGCGCGCGCCATTGTTCGAAATAGGGTTGGTATTGAGCAGGAATCTTGAGAGGATTGCAGCGGCGTACCGCGCGCACAGCACTTTCCGCCAAAGTGTTCAAAGACGGATCAGATGGCGGGTTGAGCAGCGAGGGCTGGCCCACAAGCGCGCCGTCCTTCGCATATTCCACCTTGATTTGCGGGATGTAGCGCTGGCCTGAACTCATGCCCAGATAAGACCAGCACTGCTTGTATTGGTCCTGCAAAAGACCATCGAGCGCCGCCCAAAGCGAGGGCGACATTTTCGGCGCATTGGCGCTGGCCGTTCCAAGCGAAGCTGTCTTGCTGAGCTGTTGTCCCGTGGACGCACGCTGTTGCGCTTGCTCGCGCGAGAGCAAGCGCGAAATCTCGGTCGGATCGGTCTTGGCCTTCATTGCCTGTTCGTCGCCTGACTTTGCCTTTTGCGCAGGCTTGTCGTCCTTCTTCTGTTCCAGAAGTTTTGCGACCTGGTCGATCTTGGGCGGCTCGGGCTCTTTCGGGCGCGGCGGAATTTTGGGCGGGACCGGGGTCTCGACCTTTTTCTGTTCTTGCGGCTTCTGCTTCTCAAGCACTTCGGCCTCTTTAGGAGGCTCTGGCTTGGGTGGTTCTTTCACCGGCTCGGGCGGCTTGGGCGTTGGCGGAGGTGTTGGGGTCACCTGCTTTTGCTGGGGCGCAGGCAGAGGCTTTTCATCTTGGCCGGGATCAGGCTCGCGCTTGCCTGCTTGCACGGGTGCAGCTGTATCGACCTTCGCTTCTTTGATGACAGGTGTCGGGCGTGTCTCGGTCTGTTCGGAAATTTTCTCGGCGCGTGGGGGAAGGGGTTTGGTTTCCTTCGCCGTCTTTTCACCGCGCATGATCTGGTTGAATTGTTCGTTGGTGATCATTTCAACCGGGACGCTCTCTTCGGCGTCCTTGAATGCAGGGGTAGCCGAAAAAATGACAAGCGTCGCCGCCAGCAATGCGGCATGGCCGACTACTGAAGCGATGATGCCGGTCTCGGATACTTTGACCTTCAAAGCGAGAAGCTCACTTTTTTTCCTGCGCGTTCACCAGCCCCACACTCTTGTAGCCGGCATTGGTGATGATCGACACAACTTCAGCGAGACGTGCATAGATTGTACCCTTTGAAGCCCGCACATAAATGCGCTGATCAAAACCATCCTTGGCAAGGCTCTGCAGGCGAGCAGGCAGCGCCTCTATCTCGACCGCTTGATCAGCTAGGAAAATCGTACCTTTTTCATCAATCGAAATGGAAAGTGGCTTCCGGTCAATATTGAGTGCAGCTGCTTTTGTCTCCGGCAGATCAACAGGCACGCCTGTAGCAAGCAATGGTGCAGCCACCATGAAAATGATCAGCAACACGAGCATGACGTCGATGAACGGCGTCATGTTGATTTCAGCCATAGCGGCATAGCGGGGAACTCCGCGACGCCTGCGCCCGCCACCACCTTTGGAAGCCCCGACCGACATGCCCATGAAAAACTCCTCAGCTGTTCTTGCCGCGATCGACGCTGATTTCGATGGTGCGCGACAGCTCGTAGGAAAATTCATCGGCAAAATTTTCCATGCGCGCCCGTGAGCGCGCCACTTTGCCAGACAGGATATTATAGAAAACCAACGCAGGAATCGCTGCAAACAGACCAATGGCCGTTGCGAACAAGGCCTCGGCAATGCCCGGCGCCACAACAGCCAGCGATGTGTTCTTCGATGCGGCAATCGAGCGGAATGAACTCATAATGCCCCAGACTGTGCCGAATAGACCAACGAATGGTCCGGCGGACGCAACAGAAGCCAGCACCAGCAGATTGGATTCCAATCGCTCGACTTCGCTAGAAATGGAAATATCGAGCACTTTTTCAACGCGCGCTAGCGTCCCCATAGCGAAAGAGGAGTGGGCGCCTTTATGTCTCTCCCATTCCGCCATGGCTGCCACAAACATTCTGGCAGTGGTGCTGGTTTCAGTTTTGCTGACGGCATTATTAAGTTGCGTAAGAGTTGGGTACGACAAGTAACTTGCTTCAAAGCTGTCCATTGTCGCCTTGGCGTTGTGCAGGACGATGTACTTCTCGACGATAATGGCCCAGACCCAGACGGAGGCGGCGAGCAGGCCGACCATCACCGTCTGCACGACGAAATGGGCTCCCCAGAACATATTCCAGATGGAGACTTCTGTGGATGCGGTAAGCGCGCTCGAAGCAATGTCGGCAGGATTCATCGAATTATCCGTCCTTTGTACGACCCATATGTCGCAGAGCGACTGGGACGTTCGACTCAACGTCCCCGCTGTTCCTCTGCGACAAATCGGTCAATTCTGGGGCCGGTCATGCAGAAACCGGCCAAGCCTTTGACCACAGACGAGTTAAGCATTATTTGAGGTTAATATCGGGTTAGCGTTACCGCATTGCGGTGATCGCTTAACCTTTAGGCAGCCAGCGTGGCGCGCAGGAAAGCGGGCAGGCGGCAGGGGCGGCCATCGACCACACAGGCGATACGCACATTGGCTTCGATCAAGAGTTCGTCGCCGCGCTTGATGCGCTGGGCCAATTCCAGGGACGCGCCCGCCAAGTCGAGGATCTCCGTCTCGATGGTGAGCAGATCATCCATACGGGCGGGTTTGAGAAAATCGACATTCATAGCGCGCACGGCAAAACCGAAGCGCTCAGCCGCGTCGCTGGCGAGCACAGCGCCCTGATCAACACCTTTTGAGCGCAGCCATTCCGTACGCCCACGCTCCATGAAGCGCAGATAAGACGCGTGATAGACGACGCCGGAAAAGTCCGTGTCCTCGTAATAGACGCGGATGGGGAAAGTATGGGGGGAGGGGGTCATGCGCGGCTCATTGCGTCGTTGTTGGTATCGGCCAGACCCAGAAAGATGATGATGGACTGGTTCAGCTTTTGAAGATCCAAAATGCTCAGCTGTCCGATCTTTTTACCCAGTTTCGATTTTGGGACTGTGGTGACCTTATCGGCCATCAATCGCGACATACGTTCGAGTCCATTCTCCTTGGTTGCTTCAATGAGCATACGAAATGCTGGGCTCTCTGTTGGGTCGCTGGTGATGGAGCAGACGGTAATAGAGGCCGTTTCGTTGTAAGCATCATTCTGGATAATCACGCAGGGGCGAGGCTTGCTCGCATAATCAGGGCCTCCAGCGACGGTCCAGATCTCGCCTCGTTTCATTTCGACCAGATTTCAGAGATGGAATCGATAAAGTCCTGATCTTCTTTTTCGTAAGGGCTCATGGCGACAGCCCGTGACTGGCGGCGGGCTTCCGCAAGCCATTCCGGCGAGCGGGTATCTGGCACCCAAATCTGGACAAGCCGCAGCCCCTTTTCGCGCTGTCGCTTGCGAAAATCATTGACCTTGCGCCGCGTCGCGAGGCGCTTCTCATCTTCAGGTCGCTTGGGTGCACTAGACATGGAGCTTTCCCGTGAGGTTACATGTAACCTAGATCAGGGCCGCATATTTGGCAAGGACGAATTTACTCATCCCCCTCGGCAAACAGGCCGAATTGGGTCGAGGCATCTCGCGCAGGCGCTTCCAGCCCCAGATGTTTGAAAGCTGCAGGCGTCAGAATCCGCCCGCGCGGTGTGCGTTGGATGAAGCCTTGCTGCAGCAAATAAGGCTCGATGATTTCTTCAATCGCATCGCGCGGTTCTGATAGTGCAGCCGCAATAGTTTCAATGCCAACCGGCCCGCCGCCAAATTTCAGCGCGACCGTGTCAAGATAGCGGCGGTCCATCATGTCCAGACCGATGGCGTCGACATCCAGCAGCAGAAGTGCCTTGTCAGCCACCGTGCGCGTGACGGTGGCATTATTGTCGACAATGGCAAAATCACGCACGCGCCGCAGCAGTCGGCCCGCAATGCGTGGCGTGCCACGTGCACGGCGCGCGATTTCATGTGCGCCATCATCCGACATGGGAATACCCAGCACGCGTGCGCCACGCGCGACAATGCCCTGCAATTCTTCCACCGTATAAAAATTGAGCCGGATCGGAATACCGAAACGATCACGCAGAGGCGTGGTCAAAAGGCCCGCGCGTGTGGTCGCGCCCACAAGCGTGAATTTGGCGAGATCAATTTTGACGGAACGCGCAGCAGGGCCTTCGCCGATGATGAGATCAAGCTGGAAATCTTCCATCGCCGGATAAAGAATTTCCTCCACCGCCGGATTGAGGCGATGGATTTCATCGATGAAGAGCACATCGCGCTCTTCGAGATTGGTGAGCTGGGCGGCGAGGTCGCCCGCTTTCGCGATGACGGGGCCGGAGGTCGAGCGGAAGTTGACGCCCAGTTCACGTGCCACAATTTGCGCCAGCGTTGTCTTGCCCAAGCCTGGCGGGCCAACAAAGAGCACGTGATCGAGGGCTTCGCCGCGCGCTTTCGCAGCCTCGATGAAAATTTTCAAGTTTTTGCGTGCAGCTTCCTGCCCCGTGAAATCCATCAGGGTCATTGGGCGGATCGAGGCATCCGTGTCGTCGCCGCGCGTTTCAGCCGAGACGAGGCGGGGATTATCACTCACTTCGAAAGCTCCTTCAGGCCGCGGCGGATCAGCGCCTGCGTGCCCGCGTCTTCGCCCAAAGCGGTAACGCTTGCGGCAATGGCAGCTGCAGCTTGCGGGCGCCCGTAGCCCAGATTGACCAGCGCGGAAATCGCATCCTGCACGGGCTTGGGCACTGAGTTGTTTTCCTCGCCCGCAAGGCGCGCGAGATTGGGATCGACAGAGCCAAATTGCGGCGCCTTGTCTTTCAGTTCCAAGACAATGCGCTGCGCCAGTTTTGGCCCCACGCCAGGTGTCCGCGCAACGGTTGCTTTGTCTTGCATGGCAATGGCGGAGGTCAATTCATTGGGTGCCAGAATGCCTAGAATGGCCAGCGCGACTTTCGCGCCCACGCCTTGCACTGTCAGCAACAAGCGAAACCAGTCTCGCTCAGCATCGGACGAAAAGCCAAACAGGCGGATTGCATCTTCGCGAACCTGCGTCTCGATGGCGAGGGTGGCGGCTTCCCCCACGCGCGGGAGTTTCTGTAACGTGCGCGATGAACATTGCACGACATAGCCCACGCCTTGCACATCAATGATCACATGATCCTCGGCGTAGGAATCGATAATGCCCTTCAGCTTGCCGATCATGCCTTCACCTTTTTCAGATTGGCCGCGAGCTGGCGCGAGCCGCGGTGCTGAGCATGGCAGATCGCGACGGCCAATGCATCCGCCGCATCGGGCGAGGATGCGTCACTTCTGGGCAGCAGCACTTTGATCATCATGCCCACTTGTGTCTTTTGCGCGTGGCCTGCACCCACAACCGTCTTCTTCACCAGATTGGCCGCATATTCTGCCACCGGAATGCCCGCGAGCGCGGGGACGAGAAGGGCGATGCCGCGCGCTTGGCCCAGTTTCAGTGTCGATTGCGGATCGCGATTGACGAAGGTCTCTTCGACGGCTGCTTCATCGGGCATGTGTGCGTGAACGATGCTGGCAATGCCGTCATGCAATTGGCGCAAGCGATCGGCGAGCGACAATGATCCGTCCGAATGGACAGTTCCGCAGGCGACATAAGAGAGGCGCGATCCTTGTGCTTCGATGATCCCCCAGCCGGTGTTGCGCAGGCCGGGGTCGAGGCCAAGAATCCGAATCGTTTGCAAAGTCATGGTAATTGATTATCCCGCTCACAAGGCGGTGTCGCTAGCACCGCCCCACTAAAGCAAGGCGGTGTCGCTAGCACCGCCCCACTAAAGCAAGGCGGTGTCGCTAGCACCGCCCCACTAAATCAAGGTGGCGTCGCTAGCGCTGCCCTGACAGTCGCCAGCTGGAGATCCTGTTGCCCTTTGAATTGAGCCTTGCAGCCGTCACGGAGATCCTTGTGCAACCGCGCACGTGGGAATTGGCGGCCATTATCCTTGTTGGCGGGGTTGTGCGCGGCTTTTCGGGGTTTGGTGGAGCGCTGATCTTCATTCCTCTGGCGTCTGCCCTTGTAGGCCCCAAGCTCGCCATTCCGATTTTCTATCTGATCGATCTGTGCACAGCGACGCCCTATGGCCTGCGCATGGTGCCCAAAGCGAGCCTGCGCGAGGTCGGTCCCATGCTGGTGGGCAGCTGGATAGCGGCGCCCTTTGGCGGCTGGATTCTGGTGACGATTGATCCCGACACTTTGCGCTGGGCGACCAGTTTCATGGTTCTGGCCATGGTTGGCCTATTGGCGTCAGGCTGGCGCTACGGGCAGGAACCCCGCCCTGCGCTGTCTCTGGGGCTGGGCGGCACGGCCGGGTTGTTGGGTACAGCCACCGGCATTTCAGGGCCCGTGATCATTGCCTATTTTCTGGGAAGCCGCGCCTCTGCTGAATTGGTTCGGGCTAATATTATGGCCTTTTACGCGCTGGCGTCGCTGGGCTCGGATATTGTCTTCTTCTGGAATGGTCTCTTCACGCTGGAAGCTTTGGTCTATGCGGCACTGGCAGCCCCACTCTACGCGGTGGGGCTTGCGCTGGGCACCCGTGTTTTTGGGCGCTCCAGCGACAAAGCCTATCGTCTGGTGGCTTTTATTCTCATCACGGCGTCTGCCATTTCCGGCATGCCGCCGGTCAGTGCCCTGATCCGTTAGAGAAAGGGCTCGACCTTCTCAGCAGGGCGGCAGACGGCAGCCTTTTTGCCCTTCACGACAATCGGGCGCTCCATCAGGATCGGATGGGCGAGGATGGCGTCGAGGATCTGGGCGTCGCTCATCTTGGCTTCCTCGAGACCCAGAGTTTCCAGCGTCGTGCCCTTGGTCCGCAGGATCTGGCGGGGTGAGAGGCCCAGCATCGCCAGAAGGCCCGTCAGCTGCGACCGGTCCGGCGGGGTTTTCAGATATTCGACAATCTCCGGCTCAATCCCGGCATCCTTGATCATGCCCAGAACAGTGCGCGAGGTGCCGCAGGCGGGATTATGGTAAATGCGCATGAAACCTCACGATTTTATAGTCATGATAGGCAGTTGGCGCCATTCTGTGCCCGGTAAGTGGCCGGGTCGATGACGATGGGGAAGAAGGCCGTGCTTGACACCCGCGCCCCTCTCACGCCTCTTCGCGCAAACGCATCTTCGAGGCAAGGTCGATGGGACGCAAATTTTTCGGCACGGATGGTATTCGCGGCAAGGCCAATGGCCTGATCACGCCCGAACTCGCCATGAAAGTGGGCCAGGCCACGGGCTTGGCTTTCGTGCGCGGCAATCATCGCCACCGTGTCGTCATCGGCAAGGATACGCGGCTGTCGGGCTATATGATCGAATATGCGCTGGTGAGCGGCTTTACCTCGGTTGGTATGGATGTGTTGCTGCTGGGTCCGGTGCCCACGCCCGCCGTCGCCATGCTGACGCGCTCCATGCGCGCTGATCTGGGCGTAATGATTTCAGCCTCGCATAATCCCTTCGCCGACAATGGCATCAAGCTATTCGGGCCCGATGGTTACAAATTGTCGGATGAACTCGAATGCGAGATAGAGACCTTACTTGAGGCCGATCTGGGCCCGCGTCTGGCTGCCTCGCGCGATCTGGGTCGCGCCAAGCGCGTGGATGATGTGCGCGCCCGCTATGTCGAATTCGCCAAGCGCACGTTGCCGCGCAACCTGTCGCTGGAAGGCTTACGCATTGTGATCGATTGCGCCAATGGCGCTGGTTATAAAGCCGCGCCCGAAGCCTTGTGGGAATTGGGCGCCGAGGTTTTTGCCATTGGTGTCGAGCCCGATGGCTTCAATATCAACCATGAGGTGGGCTCGACCGCGCCCGCACGGCTGATTGAAAAAGTCCTCGAAGTGCGGGCCGATATTGGCATTGCGCTCGATGGCGATGCGGATCGCGTGCTTGTCGTGGACGAGCGCGGCCAGCTTGTGGATGGCGATCAGCTGATGTCAGTGATTGCTGAAAGCTGGCACCAAGACGGGCTTTTGTCGAAGCCCGGCATTGTTGCCACCATCATGTCCAACCTCGGCCTTGAGCGTCATCTTGAAGGGCTGGGCCTTTCACTCATCCGCACGGCGGTGGGTGATCGCTATGTGCTCGAGCGCATGCGTGAGGATGGCTATAATGTTGGCGGCGAACAATCGGGCCACATCATTCTGTCTGACTATGCAACGACGGGTGATGGTCTGGTCGCCGCGTTGCAATTGCTGGCGGTGGTGAAGCGGCAGGAGCGGCCGGTGAGCGAAATCTGCCACCGCTTTGATCCCTATCCGCAGATTCTCAAAAATGTCCGCTTCTCGGGCGGCCGTCCGCTCGACGACGAAAAAGTGAAGGCGGCGATCAAAGCTGCGGAGGCGAGCCTTGGCAAAGAGGGGCGTCTGGTCATTCGTCCGTCCGGCACCGAGCCTCTGATCCGCGTGATGGGCGAGGCCAATGATCACGACAAGGTCGAAAAGGCTGTCGACATGGTCTGCGATGCCCTGAAGCGGGTGACAGCGGCCGCTGCGGCGGAGTAAGCCGTACTCTACTTGACCTTGCTTTTTCGCGCGCCTAGCACGGGCCGCATTGTTTTTGGGATGAGGGATATGGCAGCGCTCGAAAAGCCGTCTGTGCGGACGGCCAATCCGAACTTCTCTTCCGGCCCCTGCGCCAAGCGTCCCGGCTGGACGCCGATGGCGCTCACGGGCGTGCCCGCGGGTCGCTCGCATCGCGCGCCTGTTGGCAAGGTGAAGCTGAAAGAAGCCATCGATCTGACGCGCGAGATTCTGGGCGTTCCGGACGATTACCGCATCGGCATTGTGCCGGCCTCCGATACGGGCGCGGTGGAAATGGCCATGTGGTCGCTGTTGGGCGCGCGCGGCGTTGATATGGTTGCCTGGGAAAGTTTTGGCGAGACCTGGGTTGCTGACGTTTTGAAGCAACTCAAGATCAAGGACACACGCGTCATCAACGCGCCCTATGGTGACTTGCCCGATTTATCCAAGATTGATTTTGACCGCGATGTCGTCTTCACGTGGAATGGCACGACGTCTGGCGTGCGCGTGCCCAACGGGGATTTCATTCCCGCTGACCGCAAAGGTCTGACCCTTTGCGATGCCACCTCGGCCGCTTTCGCCCAGCGCCTCGATTGGCCCAAGCTCGATGTCGTGACTTTCTCTTGGCAAAAAGTGCTCGGTGGTGAGGGTGCCCATGGCATGCTGATCTTGTCGCCGCGCGCGGTTGAGCGGTTGGAAAGCTATGAGCCGTCTTGGCCCATGCCGAAGATTTTCCGCCTCACCAATGGCGGCAAGATCATTGAGGGCATTTTTGTTGGCGATACGATCAATACGCCGTCCATGCTCTGCAATGAGGATTATCTCGACGCTTTGAAATGGTCGAAATCAATTGGCGGTTTGGAAGGATTGATTGGCCGCGCTGATGCCAATCTGAAAGCTGTTGCCGATTGGGTGGCAAAAACGGACTGGGTGGATTTTCTCGCCCGCGTGCCCGAAACCCGCTCCAACACGAGCGTGTGCTTGCGCATTGTGGATCCCGCTGTGACGGCTTTGCCGGAAGATAAGCAAGCAGCGGTGGCCAAGAAGATCGCGGCACTGCTCGACAAAGAAGGCATTGCCTACGACATCGATTCCTATCGTGATGCGCCCTCAGGTCTGCGCATTTGGTGTGGGGCAACCGTCGAGACGAGCGACGTCAAAGCGCTCACAGGCTGGCTCGATTGGGCTTTTGCAGTGGCGAAGAGTGAGATTTAACACGTCCGTCATTGCGTCGTTTTCGCTCGCAATGACGGCTTTAGCTCGTCACTTCTTCACGCCGAAAAACTCTGCCAGCGCGACGCCGCCCAGTGACAATGCGAGTCCGGCTGCGTGATAGGGCGCAAAGGGTTCGCCAAGCAAGGTGACGGCCATGATTGCGCCCAGCGTCGGTACGAGGTTGTAGAAAAGGCTCGCGCGTCCCGGGCCAATGGCCGCCACACCGCGAATGAAGAAGATCTGCGCCAGAAGCGAGGGAAAGACCACAATATAGCTGATCACCACCCAGCCGCGCAGGGTTGGCCATTGCGCGGCATGATCGGCCATTTCCCAAGCAAGCAGTGGCAGCGATGCAATCGTTGAGACGATGGAAAGGGCTGTGAAAAACGCAAAGGCCGAAATGGCAGGCCGACTGCGCAAGGCCACCGTATAGCCCGCATAAAAAATCGAGGCGACGAGCATGGCCAGATCGCCGACATTGAGATCCATGCCGAAAAGATGCAGCGGCTCGCCGTGGGTTGCCACTGTTGCCACGCCCAGCATGGTCATCACCAAACCGATGCCGCGCACAATGCCAATCGGCGTGCCGTAGAAAATGCGCGCACCTGCGAAAATGAAAGCTGGTGCCACGCCTTGCAGGATCGCCAGATGCATCCCGCTCGTATATTGCGCGGCGGTGAAATAGAGCGCCTGATAACCAGTGAAGCCGAAAATCCCCATCAGCGAGATCATCACCCAATTCTTGCGGATGAGCGGCCATTCGGTGATGAGGGGTTTCCACGCGAAGGTCAGCATGACCAGCGTCACTGTGCCCCAGCGAATCGTCACCAGCACCATGGGCGACAATTCCCCGACCGCATTGCGTGATGCCACCACATTGCCCGCCCAGAACAGGGCCGTCAGCATGAGCATGATCCAGGCGCTGACGGGCGCGCGACTTGTTTCGGCTGTCTGCTTGTCCACGGGCGTTGTTCCTTTTGGCCTCCCGCAGTGCCGGATGGGGGCCTGAGATGCAAGCCCGGGGGCGCAAAATGGGCATATCTGGCGTGCTTTGCCCACGCCTGTCGTCACGGTTTGCCTTGCTTCGGGGCGTGCTTTTGGGTAATCCATTCCCGCAATGAGCCCCGGCCTTTGTGCCGGGGTTTTGCTTGTGGGCGGCCTCAAATCCGCGCGGCGCGAGACGCGTCATCTCAAAGAGCGAAATCATTATGGCGAATGTGGTTGTCGTCGGCGCCCAATGGGGCGATGAAGGTAAAGGCAAGATCGTCGACTGGATGTCGATCGAGGCCGATGTGGTTGTCCGTTTTCAGGGCGGCCATAATGCAGGCCACACGCTTGTCATCGACGGCAAGGTCTACAAGCTCTCGCTTTTGCCTTCAGGCATTGTGCGTCCCGGCAAAGTGTCGGTGATCGGCAATGGTGTCGTTGTCGATCCTTACCACCTCATCAAAGAAATCGGCATTCTGCGCGGGCAGGGCGTTGAGGTTTCGCCGGAGAATTTGAAGCTCGCTGAAAATGCGCCGCTCATTCTCTCGCTGCATCGCGAGCTCGACGCGCATCGTGAATCTGCTGCGACTGGCGGCACCAAGATCGGCACGACGATGCGCGGCATTGGCCCGGCCTATGAAGACAAGGTCGGTCGTCGCTCCATTCGCGTGATGGATCTTGCCGAGCCCGATACGCTCGACGACAAGATTGCCCGCCTTCTGGCGCACCATAATCCACTGCGCCGCGGGCTCGGATTGCCGGAAATCACTGCCAAACAGGTGCGCGATGAACTTCTCGCAGTCGCGCCCGAAGTGCTCCCCTACATGGACGCAACCTGGGATCTGCTCGATTCCATGCGCCGCCAGGGCAAGCGTATTCTTTTCGAGGGTGCGCAAGGCGCGCTGCTTGATGTCGATCACGGAACCTATCCTTTCGTGACCTCCTCCAACACGACAGCTGCCAATGCGGCCACGGGCTCTGGCATGGGTCCGCGCGCGATCGGCTATGTGCTGGGGATTGCCAAAGCCTATACAACGCGTGTCGGCGGTGGTCCGTTCCCCACCGAACTCACCGACGAAATCGGCCAGACGATTGGCGAGCGTGGGCGTGAATTTGGGACGGTCACGGGCCGTGCACGTCGCTGTGGCTGGTTCGATGCTGTGCTAGTACGCCAGACGGTGAAGACCTCTGGCATTGATGGCATTGCGCTCACCAAGCTTGATATTCTTGACGGCTTCAAAGAGATCAAAGTGGCGGTCCGTTACCTGCTCGACGGGCAGGAGATTGACCGGCTTCCGGCGAGCCAGGCAGCTCAGGCCCGCGTCGTTCCGATCTATGAGACAATTGAAGGCTGGCAAGGCACGACGGCGGGAGCCCGCTCTTGGGCTGATCTTCCGGCGCAAGCGATCAAATATGTGCGCCGTATCGAGGAGCTGATCGGGGCACCTGTGGCCTTGCTTTCCACCAGTCCCGAGCGCGATGATACAATTCTTGTGCACAATCCTTTCCAGGATTGAGTGTTTGTCGGTGAGTGAGGAGTACAGAGTGGGCGAAGAGTGCAATGGCTGAGTATTATCCGTTGCTTGCGAGGGCCGTTGCGGCCCTGCCGAATTCCAGCCCGGATTCGCGTCGCTCGATCTATGACCGCGCCCGCGCAGCGCTGATTGCGCAATTGCGCGCTGTCCAACCCCCTATTGCCGAAGACGATATCCAGCGCGAAAGCCGCATGCTGGATGAGGCTATTGCCCAGCTTGAAGCAGAGGCCGATGCTGCAGCCAAGGCGCCCGCGCCAGCCGTTGAAGCGTCCTCCAGCCCGCCTGCGCCCTCTCGGGCCCCCGATGTGCGGCCGGACAGCAAGATAGGTGGAGGGCTGGCACCCGAGAGCCGCAAACTGGCCGAGCCATTGGTGAAGCGCCCCGAAGCTGGATCAAACATTCCTGCGCGCCTGGCCGCGGCCGCCCGCCCCCTCTCAGGTTCAGGGGGCTTGCCACCGCGCCCCTCCGCCGAAAAGAGCTTGGGCGCCCTCGAGGCAGCCCGCCAGCGACTGGCCAATCTTGCCCGTTCGGCCTCCTCGCGCCCGGCGACGCCCGTGACGTTGCCCAAGCCGCCCACTCTGCCGCCCGCTCTGGAGCATGGGAAGCCAGCTGTTGCTTTCACGCTTCCAACCCCCGGCGAGCGCCCGCTGTCCGCGCAGCGGCCCGCGCCTGAGCCAGTCGAACAGCTTGATCCGCTGGCATCACCCGCTGAGCCTCATGCTGAGACCGTCGAGGCGCCAACCATTGTGACAGGTGCCGAGCCGCAAGCATCGGACATGGCTGCACCTGAGCCGATCTTGCGCAAATATGGGCCTCGGGCTGAAGCCGCCGCGGTTGCCGATCAGGCGGCGACGGTGACGCCCGCAGGACGCGCTGATGATGAGGACGGCAATCGAGGCCCTTCCCATCCTGCGGCCCCGCTGCCGGCGTCCGAGAAAACACGCAATCTTCGCCCGTTGCTGATTGGGGGGCCTGTTTTGATGATTGTGGCGGCCATTGCCTATCTGGGCTGGAAGAACCGCGACAATCCCGACGAGATCGCCAAGCTGCGGCCCGCCCCCGGTGTGGAGGCGCCAGCGGACGCTGCGCAGGGCGACAAGATCGTCGAGCGCATTGGTGGCGGTGCCAAACAGATTGTTCGTCCTTCTGCATCGCAGACCCAGCTGGGTCAGGCCCCGCAGGTGCTGCCGCAATCAGGCACGCAGGCCGTGCCCGTGGCCCAGCGCGCAGCATTGCTTCTCGATGCACCCGACGATCCCCAGCGCGTGAAAACATTCGTGGGCAATGTAGTCTGGCGTCTCGATAATGTAAGTCGTGGTCCTGGACAGCCGCTGGCTGTAGGCGTGCGTGCAGAAATCGATCTTCCGGATGCAAAATTAAAAGCCGTCATGCTCTTCCAGAAAAACACGGATGAAACCCTGCCGGCATCCCACACGATTGAATTACGATTCACGCCCGCCGACGGCAGTGTGGTGCCCGGGATTGCGCAAATTCAGACACCGCAATTGCGCAGCGAAGATACGCCTTCGGGTGATCCTCTGGCAGGTGTCCCGACGCCTATCCTGCGCAATTTCTTTCTGGTGGGTTTGGCACGTGGCGGGCCTGCGGAGACGCGCAACATCGAGCTGATCCGCAATCGCGGCTGGTTCGACGTGCCGATGCTTTTGACAGATCAGCGCATTGCCAAGATCACCTTCGAAAAGGGGTCGGCGGGCGAGCGCATCATCAAGGAAGCGTTTGACGCCTGGAAGTGACGATCTGAAGGCCCGACGCGGCAATCCGGATGTCGCACGTGATGCTTTCGGGATGGTGCAAGCTGATGCCCGCAATGATGGCGGTTGTTAAGGGCGCGCTTCAATCTGCTTGATTGGTGTAGAATTAGATTCCAGTTGAGCAATGCCCGCTTTGACTGCGGCCTGGACTTTTTCAAATGCCCGCACTTCGATCTGGCGCACGCGTTCGCGCGAAATGCTGAACTCTTCCGAGAGTTGTTCCAGCGTGACAGGATCATCTTGCAGACGGCGTGCCTGAAAGATGCGGCGTTCGCGATCATTCAGAACCGACATGGCCGAGCGCAAGGCTGCCATGCGATTGTCGGTCTCTTCCTGCTCGACAAGGATGTTTTCCTGACTGTTGGATGTATCCACCAGCCAATCCTGCCATTCGCCGCCGCCCTCGCCTTCCGAGCGCAAAGGTGCATTGAGCGAGGCATCACCCGCCATGCGGCGGTTCATATCCACCACATCCTGTTCGGTGACGCCGAGACGCGTGGCGATATGCTTCACCTGATCGGGACGCAGATCACCTTCTTCCAGCGCGGAGATCTGGCTCTTCGCCTTGCGCAGGTTGAAGAAGAGTTTCTTCTGGTTCGCTGTCGTCCCCATTTTCACAAGCGACCACGAGCGCAGGATATATTCCTGAATGGAGGCGCGGATCCACCACATGGCATAGGTCGCCAGACGGAAGCCCTTCTCGGGCTCGAAGCGCTTCACCGCTTGCATGAGGCCCACATTGCCTTCGGAAATGACTTCGCCAATCGGCAGGCCGTAGCCGCGATAGCCCATGGCAATTTTGGCAACCAGACGCAGATGCGAGGTAACCAGTCTGTGCGCGGCATCACGGTCGCCATGTTCGCGCCAGCTGCGCGCCAACATATATTCCTCTTCCGGCGCCAGCATCGGGAAACGCCGAATCTCTGCGAGATAGCGGGAGAGCCCACTCTCAGCGGAAATCATCGGAAGCGTCGCAGCCATTCATTCCTCCTTTTCGGGCCCCCGGAAGGGCAGGCCCGGACCGGCCAACAGCAAAGATCGCGCGCGGCTCGGTGATCAATATAGTTTTGCTCAACCATGGCTAAAAGGGGGCGGTCGACATGCCCTGAGGTTTTGAGCCATTCGCCTTCAGATGCCTTCCCCAACCCCGTAGAGCGCAAAATGTTCCTTTAATTCTAATTGGTTAGAGGAAAACATGCAGACCGCCTCCAAGACGTGGCGGGTCTGGACGCCTGTATTAATTTTCTTTCACAAAGGCGTCAGGGCGCACAATCTGCCCGCAAAGCCTCGATCAGCGCCGTCAGATCGGCGGGAAGGGGGCTTTCGAACATCAGCTCTTCGCCCGTCACCGGATGCTCGAAGCCCAGCCGGGCCGCATGGAGCGCCTGCCGCGAGCCAAGTTTTGCGAGAACCGCCTTGGTGGCCTCTCCCAGATGGGCGGCCTTGGTTTTGAAGCCCGCTCCATAGACGGCATCTGCCAGCAGGGGATGGCCGATATGGGCCATGTGGACGCGGATCTGGTGCGTGCGTCCGGTCTCCAGTTCGCAGCCCACCAACGTCACGGCACCGGGGCCGGTGCCAAAAATTTCCTGCGCATCCCAATGGGTGATCGCTTCACGCGCACTCTCATGATGGGACACGGCCATTTTCTCGCGATTGTGCGGATGGCGCGCGATGGGTGCGTTGATGTGCCCCGCGCGGCGATCCATCCTGCCCCAGACAAAGGCCCGATAGGCGCGCGTCAGCGAGAGTGTCCGGCCGTGATCTGCAAAGAGATTCGACAAGCCCTGATGGGCGGCATCGGTCTTGGCGACGACGAGCAATCCGGACGTGTCTTTGTCGATGCGATGCACGATGCCCGGGCGTCGTACGCCACCAATGCCTGACAGGCTGTCGCCGCAATGGGCGATGAGCGCATTCACCAAAGTGCCCGTTTCATGGCCACTTGCCGGATGCACGACGAGGCCGGCCGGCTTGTTGATGATGATGAGATGCTCGTCTTCGAAGACAACATCGAGTGGAATGTTTTCAGCCTGCGGTTCAGCGGGAGCAGCCGCGGGAACATCAATTTCGATGATCTGTCCGGCTTTTACTTTGGTGCCGGCATCGCTGATGCTTTTGCCAGCCACGCGCACTTGGCCTTCTTCGATCAGAGCGCGGATGCGTGTGCGCGAGAGCGCGAGACTTTCTGTTTCGGCGCGCGCAGCCAAAGCGCGGTCGAGCCGCTGGCCCGCTTCCTCTTCGGTGATCTCATAGGTCAGTGTGCCCTCTTGCGGTGTCGCAAGCGGAGCGGTGGGGAGCTTGGGCTCTTTGGGGCGCAACCGCTCAGCCCGTTCGGCTTCCGCGGTAATGCCAGCCTGATAGCGGCGTTTGGCGTGCTGGTTCATAGGACAAGCCCATAGCACGTCCGGCGGTTTGCAACTAAAGGTCAGACATCTTTTTTTTGCAGATTGGGCCTGCCCGTGCCGTCTTCCGCGTCGAAAACAGCTGCCGTGATCGGGGCGGGCCCCGCAGGCCTGATGGCCGCGCAGGAAATGGCGCGCGCCGGGCTGGCGGTGACCATTTTCGACCGCATGCCCTCGCCTGCGCGTAAATTTCTGCTGGCGGGTCGTGGCGGGCTCAATCTGACCCATACCGAGCCGCTTGAAACTTTCATGACGCGCTATGGCACCAGTGCTCCGCAACTGCACCCGATGATCGAGGCTTTCACGCCCGACATGCTGCGCACTTGGAGTGAAGATTTGGGAGAGCCTACTTTTGCGGGGTCCAGCGGGCGTGTCTTCCCTAAAAGCTTCAAAGCCTCGCCTCTGTTGCGTGCGCTTTTGCGCCGACTGGATGATCTGGGTGTGCGTTTGTTCGCGCGCCATTCTTTTGCGGGCTTTGATGAGCGTGGCTTGCCCATTCTTCTTGATGCTCAGCAGTTGCGTGTGACAAAGCATTTCGATGTGCATGTTTTTGCATTGGGTGGCGCATCCTGGCCCAAGCTGGGATCGGACGCGCGCTGGTGCGAATGGTTTTCAGCGCGCGGCATTGTCGTGCATCCGTTCAAGCCCGCCAATTGTGGGTTTGATGTGAATTGGTCAGAGCATTTCATCTCACGCTTTGCTGGCGCGCCGTTGAAGAATATCGGCTTTGCAATGGGCGAGCGTCATGTGCGCGGTGAAGCGATGATTGCGCAAACGGGTGTTGAGGGCGGTGCGATTTATGCGCTGTCAGCCCCCTTGCGCGATGAGATTGCTCAAGCTGGCTTTGCGATGCTGCATCTCGATTTACATCCCGATGTCGAAGAGGCCGAACTGGCGCGCCGTCTTGCACGCCCGCGAAATGGTCAGTCGATGTCGTCTTTCCTGCGCAAGGCGGCAGGCTTGTCGCCGGTGGAGGCTGCACTCTTGCGCGAAGCGCAGCGCGATCTGCCAGACGAGGCGCAGGCTCTGGCGCATCTGATCAAACATCTTCCGCTCCGATTGGAGCGTGTGCGCCCGATTGCGCGCGCTATCTCGTCAGCCGGCGGAATTGCATTTGATGAAGTTGATGCGGGCCTCATGCTGCGCCAAGCGCCGGGGCTTTTTGTCTGCGGTGAAATGCTCGATTGGGAAGCCCCTACGGGGGGTTATCTGCTGCAGGCCTGTTTTGCGACCGGCTTTGTGGCGGGCCAAGCTGCAGCGCATTATGCGGCAGGGGTTGGCCTTTTGCGCCAATGACGCTCTAATGGGCGCGTAAACATTCAAGAAGGCGGGCGGGACGTGAATTCTCTGGAGCGCATGATCGTCATTCTCGATCTGTTCGAGGGTGATCGGCTCGAATGGACGCTTGAGGATATGCAGGCGCGCCTCGGCTATACGCGCTCGACCCTTTACCGCTATCTGAAAGTGCTGACCGACACGGGCCTGCTGACTTCGCTTCCAGAGGTAGGCTATACGCTTGGGCCCCGCGTGGCCGAACTTGATTATGCCATGCGCGAGCGCGACCCTCTGATTTCGGCCAGTCGGCCGGTGATGGCCGAGCTGGTCAGCGATATTCCCGGCATTGCATTGCTGTGCCGGCGTTATCGCAACCGCGTGCTCTGTGTGCATCAAGAACAGGGCACGGAATTGTTTCAGTCCAATTACGAGCGCGGGCTGGCGCGTCCACTTGTACAAGGCGCGGCCTCGCGCATCATTCTTGCGCATTTGCCGTCTGCGCAGGTGCGCAAGATTTACGAGGCTGATCCGCAAGCCGTGCAGGTGGCAGGCCTCGGTGCCTCACTCAACGATATGCGTGCGGCTTTGCGGGCTATGCGGCAGGCGGGGTTCGACAAGACAGAAAGCCAGGTGACACGGGGCGTGACGGGCGTTGCCGCGCCCATCTTCGACCGGCGCAGCAATGTGCTGGGCTCGCTGAGCCTGACGATCGGCGAGGATCATTTGTCGGACGAGCGGCTGGCGCAGATTGCGGGACGTGTGATGCTATGTGCCCGCATTGTCACCCGCACCATTGCCCGCGACCGCGCCGAGATGGGTGCCGAGGCACCCCTGGCAGCGGGCCTTCGCGCAGTGGGCTGAAAAACTTCGCCCCATTTCGCGCGGCAGGCCTTGGTAATTCTGGCCAGCGCCAAATGAAACCTGTATGGAAACAAGGGACGGACCCTGACAATAACCGGGGCCGCAGACATTCAAGACTGACGCAAGCAGCGGAGGAATATGCCATGACCGATCTGGGTCAATTGAAGGAAGAACTCGTCACGGCGAACCATATTCTCGCCCATCACCATGTCGTCGATTCCTTCGGCCACATTTCCGTTCGCCACCCCGAAAATCCGAACCATTTTCTGATGTCGCGCGCGCGTGCTCCCGCCTGCACGGTCGAGAGCGACATTATGGAATTCAAGCTCGATGGCGCGATTGTCGGGCAAGAAGTTGGTAAGCCCTATTCGGAACGTTTCATCCATGGTGCTATTCTGGAAGCGCGACCCGATGTAATGTGCGTCGTGCACAATCACAGCCCGAACGTCGTGCCCTTCACCGTCACGGGCCGCAAGATGCGCCCGATCATGCATATGTGCGCGCCTATTGGCACCGACATTCCCAACTGGGATATCGGCCACAAATTTGGCTATGACACCAATCTGCTCGTCACCAATATGGACATGGGTCGCGACCTCGCCAAAACGCTTGGTCATCGCACGGTGTCGCTGATGCGCGGCCATGGTTCGGTTGTGGTTGGCCGTTCGATCCGTGAATCCGTTTTCACCGCCGTCTATATGGAAATCAACGCCGAGATGCTGATCAAGGCTCTGCAGATGGGCGAAGTCGAATATATGCACGAGACGGAAGTCGCCGCGAACACCAAGGGCCGCGCGGGCTTTACGTGGGAACGCGGTTGGGAAAACTGGTGCCGCGAGGTCAACCGTCCCTATCGTTCGCAGAGCTGGGACATGGGTCCGGGCTTCTCGCGCACGGATCCGACGCTTTAAGGACCCCTCCGTCATTGCGAGCGAAGCGAAGCAAACCAGAAGTCTCACGCAAAGCCTCTGGGTTGCTTCGGAGCCAACGCTCCTCGCAATGACGGCGCATAACAACAGGAGAGGAAAGATGAAACATTCCGCTAAAGCTGCTCTGTTTGCAGCGCTGCTGGCATCGGGCATTGCTCAAGCCGCCGACAAAGTTTCTGTCGCTGTCGTCAACGCCTCGAGCGATGCCGCACTCTTCATTGCTGATGCCAAGGGCTATTACAAGGCCGAAGGCATTGAGGCAGAATTTGTCTCCTTCGATACAGGTGCGAAAATGGTGGCGCCCTTGGGCGCCGGCCAGCTTGATGTGGGTGGCGGCGCAGCGTCTGCCGGTCTCTACAACGCGGTAGATCGCGGCATCAAAATCAAGATCGTCGCCGACAAGGCGCATAATGTAAAAGGCGCTGGTTTTCAGGCGTTCATGGTGCGCAAAGATCTCATCGAAAGCGGCAAGGTGAAAAGCTTTGCTGATCTGAAGGGGATGAAGGTTGCCATCACCGGTGCAGGTGGCTCGGATGCGTCCGTGCTCAACGAGGCCATGAAGAATGGCGGCCTGACTTATAATGATGTCGAGAAAGTCTATCTCGGCTTCCCGCAGCATGCTGTCGCTTTCCAGAATGGCGCCATTGCAGCCAGCATTTCGACGGAGCCGACAGTTTCCAAGATCGTGGAATTGGGCGCGGCTGTTCGCTTCAAGGGCAATGACGAATTCTATCCCAATGCCCAGACCGCAACGATCCTCATGTCAGGTGACTTTACTGAAAAGCGCCCTGAAGTCGCCAAGCGTTTCATGAAAGCCTATTTGCGCGCGGTGCGTGAATTCAATGCGTCGATTGTGAATGGTCGCATTGCGGGTCCCGGTGCCGATGAAATGGTGAAGATCCTCGCCAAATATTCGGTCATCAAGGATGAAGCGACTTTGCGCGCGATGATCGTTCATGGCACCGATCCGGACGGCAAGCTAAATGTCGAAAGCTTGAAGAAGGACTTGGTTTTCTTCAAAGAGCAGGGCGATGTGACGGGCAAGATCACCGTCGAACAGGTTCTGGATGAAAGCTTCATCCAGGCCGCTTTGAAAGAATTGGGCCCTGCCAAGCGCTGAGGTTTTTTACATGCATTGAAAAAGGCGCTCTTGGGAGTGCCTTTTTTTGTGCTCGTCATTGCGAGGGGCGAAAGCGACGCGGCAATCCACGGCGCTAATGTCAAAAGATAGGCGCTATGGAGTCCCGCGTCGGCCTGCGGCCTCCTCGTAATGACGGGCGCCCATCATGAAAAAACCCGCCGGTTGCCCGGCGGGTTTTTCAGTTTGCTGCTTCGGCTTTTGATTTTATTTGATGCCGAGCAGTTTCTGGGCGTTCTTGTAATAGATCTTCTCGCGCATCGTGTCTGACATGTCGATCGAGGCCAGTACCTTGATCGTGTCACGGATATAGCCCGGGCCCTTCTCGGGGTCGAACGGCGAGTCAGAGGCAAACAGAACCTTGTCTTCGCCATAGAAAGCCAGACCACATTCTGTTGCAGGCTTCGAGCCGAACACCGCAGTGTCGGCATAGAAATCCTTGAAGTAATCGAAGGGGCGCTTCTTCAAGCCTGCGAGCACGACAGAATAATCTTCATCCGACGTGCGCTTGCCCAGCTGATCCCAACCCGGACCCACGCGGCCTTCAAAGTAAGGAACCATCGCGCCCAAGTGATGTGCGAGAACTTTCAGCTCGGGGAGCTTATCCATCATGCCCGAGAACACGAGACGTGCCATGGCTGCGGAGGTTTCGTAGGGCCAGCCGAAGGTCCACCAGATTTCATACTTGGATTTCGACTCGTTCTTGTAATCGGCCAGATCGCCCGCAGCGCGCGAGGGATGCAGGAAGATCGGCTTGCCGTGCTTGGCGGCGAGTTCGAAGATCGGGAAATATTTTGGATGATCGAGCGGATCACCATTGATGTTGGTGTGCAGCTGGATCGCATTGGCGCCGAGCTGGAACGCGCGCTCGGCTTCTTTCCAGGCATTGTCCGAGTTCATCGGCAATGAGGCCAAGAAACCGCAGAACTGGTCGGGGTGCTTGTGCACGAGTTCGGCCATGCCATCATTGCCGAGGCGGGCAAATTCTTCGACCTGTTCGGGTGTGCCTAGCGATTCCAGCGGCGGCATGCCGAGCGAGATCACCTGCTTGTAATCATGATCCTTGCGGAACATGTCCACGCATTTCAGGCGCTCATTGATGTCGTAAATGCAGGGAATGCCGCGCATGCGCTTGCCAATGTCTTTGGCAGCACCTTCGGAATTCATCATCTTGTCCCAGAGAGCCTGGGGGAAGAAATGGTTGAACGCATCAATGTAACGCATGGAAACCTCCCGTGTTGTGAGCAAGCGTTACGGGTGACGCGTGCTTTTTGCCAATACAGAGCTTGAACAGAAGCTATAAATAGTTTTTATAGCGACCCATGGATTTGCGCCAGCTCAGATATTTTTTGGCTGTGGCCGAGGCGGGCTCGTTTACAGCCGCGGCCCGGGGGCTTCACGTCTCTCAGCCAGCGCTTGGCTATCAGGTGAAACAACTCGAAGATCGCTATGGCACTCCGCTGCTGGAGCGCCATTCGCGCGGCATCCGCACCACCAAGGCGGGAGCAGTGTTGGTTGAGCATGCCCGCAAGATTATGGCCGAGGTGGAGGCCGCCGAGGCGGCTCTGGGCAAAATGCGGATGGCTCCGGCGCCGGTTTTGTCGCTGGGCGTTACACCGACCCCCGGCCGCGCCATTGCGCCTGAGCTGGTTGCCGCATCCGCATTGGGCAGGGGGCCCAAAATCGCGCTGCGCGAGGGCCTTTCCGACGAATTGGCGCGCCTTGTTCTGGGGGGCGAGCTTGATGCCGCCCTTTGCTACGACCCGCAGGGCGTAGAGCGGCTTGGTGCTATCCCTCTTTACAGTGAAGATCTTTATCTCGTCGGCCCGCCGGGTCTGGTGGGCCAAGGCGGGGACATGGACTTTGCCGGATTGGCCAAATTGCCGTTGGTGCTGGATGGCTCCTTTCAGGCGGGTCGCCGCCTCATCGAGCAAGCCGCACGCGATCGCGGGATGAACCTCGATCTGATCGAAGCGGAAGCCGTCACGGTGAAGCGCGAATTGCTGGTGCGCCACGGGCGCTGCTCCATCGTGCCGCTCGGCCTCTTTTATGAGGAAATCCGCTCCGGTCAGCTTGCCGCGCGCCGCCTGAGCCAGCCTGCCGTCAGCCGCAGTCTCGTGCTGATTGCGCGCGCCAACCTGCCCGCCGCCCGCCGCAAAGAGCTCGAAGCCGCGCTCCTGCCCTTGGTGGCCGCCCGCATCGCCTCTGGCGAATTGGCGTGGCGCTATCCGGGCTCCTGAAGTTCCGCCCAAATCCCGCAGGGCAAGATTGCGTAGGGGCGGCAAAAGGCTTATTCGATCCTTAGTCGAAAGGCGGAGGCTAACTCCGCGGCCGGCCGGCGCCGCCAGTGGCGCGACCCACCATTCTTGGGGAGAGAAACATGACAGATCAACGAGTGACAAAGGGCACGGCAGCTGCCGACCTCGGTCACAATTCGGCGAATATGTCGGCAGAAGAAAAACTCGCGACACATTATCATTCCAAGAAGGACCGCATTTTCGTGCGCTCCATTCAGGGTGAATACAAGCTTCAGGACGAACTCGACCGTCTGCGCTCAGTGCCGCGCGTCCGCAAGGCGAAGGACATTCCGTTTGTGGATGGCCCGCAATGCTTCAGCCGCCATTATGTCGAGCCCAAAGACGGCATCACACAGACCTTCCACTTCCATCTGGAAGAATATGCGCCAGGCGCAAGCTCGCAGCAGCATGGTCATGTGAATGAAGCCGCCTTCTATATTCTCGATGGTGAAGGCTACGAGATACATGACGGCATCCGTTATGACTGGAAAGCTGGCGATGTCGCCATCGTGCACAACAATTGCGTGCACCAGCATTTCAATGCGTCCACCACCAAGCCGGCCCGCGCCATCGTCATCAAGACGAAGCCCATGTATCTCTTCCTGAACATGCTGTTCCAGAAGCAGGTCAAGTCGCGCTCGGTCGAGCATTCCGAATATTCGGAAGGTTTCGAAGTGCGTGAAGCAGAACAGGACAATAATCATCCCAAGGGAGGCTATTGATATGGCATGGGACGAAACCAGTTCCTGGCTCGGTGGCAATGCCAACGAGCGCCTCTATCAGCGTCTTCTGGACGATTCCCAGGATGCGAATTCCCGCAATTCGCGCCGCAAGAAGATCGTCCGTCCCGATGACATGCCGTGGGAAATGTCGCGTCAGGGTCTCCTGAAGCATCTCATCAATGAGAACATGAACACCCGCATGGAAACGGTCGACGCTTACATGCAGATCATTCCGCCGGGCTCGCGCTCTGGCAAGCACCGCCATCTGGCGGAGGAATGCGTCTATGTGATCGAAGGCAAAGGCTATGATCTGCATCAGGATTCTGATTGCGAGATCGGCGATGTCTTTGAATGGGTCATCAATCCCCAAGTGCAGCGTTTTGAATGGGAATCGGGCGATGTGATCTACATCCCGCCGAATACGGTGCATCAGCATTTCAATGCTGATCCCAGCAAGCCCGCACGCTTCATTTCCTGCACAAACCGCATCTTCAAGCAAATCGGCCTGAACACGCTCGAGCAATTCGAGGATTCACCCGATTATGATGCCAAGGTGGTTCTCACCGCCGACCTCGTGCGCCACTATCTGCGCGGCAAGAAGTAAGAATGACGCGGGCGGCTTTGGCCGCCCGCTCTTTTTCCAGCCGTCATTGCGAGCGCAAGCGAAGCAATTAAGACGGCTCGGCGGTTTCTGGATTGCAGATGAACAGATCCCCCGAAAAACCCCTTCAGTCTCAGTTACAACATTCCATCCGCGACCATCTCTTGGGTGCGGATGCTGGACATGTGCATGATGAGAATGCCGATCATGACCATGATCATGAGGGTGGCCCCAATATGTTGGGGGAGGGCGCGCGCGCTTTGGAAAGTGTGCCGCTCGTCAGCATGGGTGTCGATATTGGCTCATCAGGCACACAGATCGCTTTCTCGCGCCTGTTGATGCGCGGGCCTGGCGAGCCGCTCGCCATGCGCCGTCATGCGGCGCAGCGCCAGACGCTTTATCTCTCCCCCGTTTCGCTGACGCCTTTTAAAAATGCGCATGAAATTGATGCCGAGCGCCTGCGCGCTCTCATTGATCGCGCTTTTGTGGCGGCGGGCATTACACCTGACGATATTGAAACAGGCGTGGTCATTCTCACCGGTGCAGCTATGGCGCGCGAAAATGCGCGTAGCATTGCCGATCTTTTGGCTCAAGATCTCGGCGAGCTCGTCACAGCCACGGCCGGTCATCGCATGGAGGCCATGCTGGCTGCTTATGGTTCGGGTGCTGTGCGCCGATCCATGGAAAAAAGCGCAGCCATTCTCAATATTGATATTGGTGGTGGCACGACAAAACTCACGCGCATTATAGAGGGACGCATTGAAGCGAGTGCCGCGCTTGCCATTGGCGGGCGGCAAATGTGTTGGAACCGAGACGATGTTTTGATCCGCTGCGATGAAAGCGCGCACATCTTTCTGTCGCGCGCGGGGCTTGATTGGCAGATAGGTGAAAAAGTCGATCTGGCACAGGCCGATTGCATCGCTGACCTTATGGCCGAGGCTTTGTTTGCGGCGCTGGAACATCCGCAGGCCGAAAGCACTTTGTGGCTCACGGATCCTTTGCCCGCGCAGACAGCGGATGCGCTGATGTTTTCCGGTGGTGTGGCGGAATATGTTTATGGCTGCGAGGCGCGCGATTTTTCCGATATGGGGCGCAGGCTCGGCCTTGCCATTCGTCGTCTGATTGATGCGAAGCGGATCAGCGCGCCGCTGGAAGAGGCCGGCGAATGTATTCGCGCGACCGCACTTGGAGCGTCCGAATTTTCCGTGCAGATGAGTGGGCAGACAAGTTTCATCACCCATCCGGCAGGTTTGTTGCCACGCCGCAATCTGCCTGTGCTGATGCCGCCCGTTAATTTAACTGGCGATCTCGACGCGCCACAGATTGCGTATGCCATTCGTGATCATCGCAAAGCTTTTGGGCTTGCAGATTTGATGACAGATTTTGCGCTCGCCTTTCGCTGGCGTGGGGCGCCGGAATATGGGCGGTTGCGCGCTTTGGCTGATGGCATTGCGCAAGGGCTGGCTGATCGCATTGCCGCTGGTTTGCCGCTTTATCTGATGCTTGAAGGCGATGCGGCGCTCACGCTCGGACATATTTTACGCGACGAGATCAAGGTTGTGTCGCCCCTGCTGGTGATCGACGGAATCACTTTGCGCGACTTTGATTTCGTGGATATTGGCCGCATTCGTCTGCCGTCAAATATGGTTCCGGTGACGATTAAATCGCTGCTCTTCGATGTGGCGCAAATGGCAAACGAATAAAGCCGTCATTGCGAGCAAAGCGAAGCAATCCGGAAGCCTCACGTGAGGCCGCTGAATTGCTTCGTTCCTTGCAATGACGGTGGAAAGTTTCGTGTTTGAGTGCTCCGTCATTGCGCTTTTGTGGCACGCAACGACGGTGCTTTATTTAGTTCGGGCGCTGTTCGCGACGTTCGCGGTTGGGTCCGCCGGAAAAGCGCTTCTGGCCCTGAGGCCTTTGCGGTGCCTGCGGATTGCGCGGGCGTTCGCCTTGCTTTTGCGATTGCTGAGGCCGACCGGAGCTGCGACGCACTTGCAGAGCGGCCGGCTGCGTTGTGCCTTCTTCAGCCTTGCCTTGCGCGCTGCGTCGATCCGTCAGGGGTATAACCTGGCGTGTCAGTTTTTCAATCTGGCGCAAGAGATGGCGTTCATCATTGGCGCAGAAAGAAATGGCAATGCCTTCATGTCCCGCGCGTGCCGTGCGGCCGATGCGATGCACATAGGATTCCGCGACGTCCGGCAATTCATAATTTATGACATGCGAGACCTGATCAACGTCAATGCCGCGGGCGGCAATATCGGTGGCAACCAGAACGCCTGTGCGGCCGTCCTTGAATTCGGCCAGTGCACGCTGGCGCGCGCCCTGGCTCTTGTTGCCATGAATGGCGGCGGCCGGGATTTTGTTTTCGGCCAGATATTGCGCCACTTTGTCAGCGCCGCGTTTGGTGCGGGTGAAGACGATGGTGCGTGAAAAATCCTTGACACGCAGCAATTCGACCAAAAGGTCGCGCTTGTCTTTCATGTCGATCAGATAGGCCGATTGCACGACGCGTTCGGCCGTCGTCGCCACAGGAGCCACGGTCACTTCCACCGGATCGGTGAGGAGTTCATTGGCAAGTGTCGCGATTTCGCGCGGCATGGTGGCCGAGAAGAAAAGGCTCTGACGCTTCTTGGGCAGGCGCGAGATGATCTTGCGGATCGGCACAACAAAACCGAGATCGAGCATGTGGTCGGCTTCGTCCAGCACCACAAATTGCGTGGCCGAGAGCTTCACCGTGCCACCCGCCATATGGTCGAGCAGGCGGCCGGGTGTTGCCACCAGGACGTCGACGCCGCGTGACATGGCTTCCACCTGCGGATTATGTCCGACACCGCCCACGATGGAGGTGACGCGGATGCGCGCATGGCGGCCATAGGTGCGGAAACTATCCGCAATCTGGGCGACGAGTTCGCGCGTGGGCGCAAGCACCAGCACACGAGCCGTGGTTGGCGCTGGGCGTGTGGTTTCGGCCTGGAGCTTCTGGATAATCGGCAGAGCGAAGGCGGCGGTCTTGCCGGTGCCGGTCTGGGCGATCCCGAGGAGGTCGTGGCCCTGCAACAGAAGCGGGATGGCCTTGGCTTGGATGGGGGTGGGGGTGGAATAGCCTTCGTCGTTCAAAGCGCGAAGGATGGTCTCGGCGAGGCCGAGATCCGAAAATTGTGTCAAAGTTTCAATCTTTCAAAGGCGTGAGCGCGCCTAAGCCGGCGAGAAGGCCGGTTGGGTGGCTCGATTTTCAGGGGACAGCCCCGCGTTCCTCGGGCCATCTATTGGGGAGAAGACCCCTGCACTCGACAGCTGGCAGGGGGAAATCATTCCCGTCATGCCGGACGCGGCTGGAGCGCAAAGCGCCTCGAAGGAGGCTGGGGCAGTCTATGACACGCGCTTCGAGGTTGCGTCAATCGAAATACGGGTTAGAAGGCAGTTTCGGACACGCTCAATGGGGTCATGAGGGCCATGCAGGGCATTAATCAGCAGCTTTCGCTCTCTAAAGATAAGATTCGCATCCTCTTGCTCGAGGGGATCAATGATAGTGCGGTCGAGCTCATCATGGGTTCGGGCTATTCGAGCACGACCCGCCTGATGAAGGCGCTGGACGGCGCCGAGCTCGATGAAGCGATCCGCAATACCCACATCATCGGCATTCGCTCGCGCACGCAGCTGACCGAAGAGGTCTTTGCCAAGGCTGAGAAGCTGATCGCAGTCGGTTGTTTTTCGGTGGGCACCAATCAGGTCGATCTTGATGCGGCGCATCGGCGCGGCATTCCTGTCTTTAATGCACCTTTCTCCAATACGCGCTCGGTAGCCGAGCTAGTCATTGGCGAAATCGTCATGCTGTTTCGCCGCATCTTCCCGCGCTCTGTGTCTGCACATGAGGGTGGCTGGGACAAGTCAGCCAATGGCTCGATCGAAGTGCGCGGCAAGACGCTTGGCATTATCGGCTACGGCAATATTGGCAGCCAGCTTTCGACCCTTGCAGAAGCAATGGGCATGCGCGTGATTTACTTCGATGTCATGGACAAGCTGCGCCATGGCAATACGGAGCCCGCCGAAAGCCTGAAGGAGCTTTTGCGATTAGCCGATGTGGTCTCGTTGCACGTTCCTGAAAATGCGTCGACCTTCAACATGATGGGTGCGGAGCAATTCGCGCAGATGAAGACGGGAGCGTATTTCATCAACAATGCGCGTGGCACAGTGGTCGATCTCGATGCTTTGGCGGCAGCTTTGAAGAGCGGCCATCTGGCAGGTGCGGCGGTTGACGTTTTCCCGATTGAACCCGCCTCGAATTTGGAAAAATTTGTCACGCCGATTCAGGGGCTGCCCAATGTCATTCTGACGCCCCATATCGGTGGTTCAACAGAAGAAGCGCAGGAGCGCATCGGCGCCGAAGTCGCCCGCAAGCTGCTGGAATATTCCGATTCCGGCTCGACGGTCGGCGCGGTCAATTTCCCGCAAGTGCAATTACCCTCGCGCGCCAAGGGCACGCGTTTCATCCACGTACATCGCAATGTGCCAGGCGTGATGAACCGTTTGAACGAGGTCTTCTCGCGTCACGGTGTGAATATTGCGGCGCAATATCTGCAGACAGAAGGCGATCTCGGTTACGTCGTCATGGAAGCCGAGGGTTGCGATAGCGATGCCGAGGCCGTGCTTGAGGAAATGAAAGCGGTCGAAGGCACCATTCGCGCCCGCCTGTTATACGCCTCCTGAGCACACTCTGGTTTCAAGACGTTCAAATACCCCGCCGAAAGGCGGGGTGTTTTGTTTTAAACCATTGATTTAAATGATTTAAGTGTTTGGTAATCGCCAGCCGCGCAGGCTGCGTGTCAGGGCGCAGTACTCGCCTTCGTCAATTCAGTCCGTCTGTTCATGCGCTTGAGCTGGTCACACGCCTTGGTGCAGCTGCGCAGATGGTCAGAATTACCGCGACTCACGGCCGCGTGATCGGTTATCTTGGCCGTGCTTGTTGCAAATAAGGGAATCGCGTTTCGGATGGGCATTTCGAGAGCAATCGTGAAGGCGCGTATCGGCGTTGCCATTGCGTCGCCTGGCCTGACGAAGCGCACCGCAAGAGCGCATGTTGCGCCGCGTTTTGCACTGATCTGAAGGCTGATTGAAAAATGGACGAACAGCTCGCTAAGGCCGCGCTCGCGTATCACACCTTCCCCACGCCGGGGAAAATCTCGGTTGTGCCGACCAAGAGCATGAGCAATCAGCATGATCTTGCACTCGCGTATTCGCCGGGCGTGGCAGCAGCCTGTCTTGCCATCGCGCAGAATCCGGATGAGGCGCTCAATCTTACCGCGCGGGGTAATCTTGTCGCAGTCGTCACTAACGGCACAGCGGTTCTTGGCCTTGGCAATATAGGCCCGCTCGCGGGCAAGCCGGTGATGGAAGGCAAGGCCTGCCTGTTCAAGAAGTTCGCCAATATCGATGTCTTCGATATCGAGCTGGCAGAGAACGATCCCGACAAGCTGATCGACATGATTGCCGCGATGGAACCGACTTTCGGCGGCATTAATCTTGAAGATATCAAAGCACCAGAATGTTTCGTGATCGAGCGCAAATTGCGCGAGCGAATGAAGATTCCCGTGTTTCATGATGACCAGCATGGCACAGCGATTGTCGTTGGCGCTGCTGTTTTTAATGCCATGGAACTGGTCGGCAAGAAATTGCCTGATGTGAAACTCGTCTGCTCGGGCGCTGGCGCGGCCGCGCTCGCTTGTCTCGATCTGCTCGTGGGTCTCGGCGTGCGCAAGGAGAATATTTTTGTCTCCGATCTTTATGGAGTGATCCATACGGAGCGCAACGAGGGCATCAACGAAGAAAATCGCCGCTATATGCAGAAAACCTCTGCGCGGACGCTGGGCGATATTATCGATGGTGCGGATATTTTCTTAGGCCTGTCGGCCGGCAATGTGCTGAAGCCCGATATGGTCAAGCGCATGGGCACTCGTCCGCTGATCTTGGCCATGGCTAATCCTGATCCGGAAATTATGCCTGAAGACGCGCGCGCCGCGCGCCCTGATGCGATCATTGCAACGGGCCGCTCGGACTATCCCAACCAAGTGAACAATGTTCTCTGCTTCCCCTTCATTTTCCGTGGCGCGCTGGATGTGGGTGCGACAACCATCAATGAAGAGATGAAGCTCGCTGCTGTGCGCGCCATTGCCGAGCTTGCCCATGCCGAACAATCGGATGTGGTGAGTGCGGCTTATGGGGCGAATGAAAGCCGCTTTGGTGAAGATTATCTGATCCCCAAGCCTTTCGATCCGCGCCTCATCAGCGCTGTCGCGCCGGCTGTGGCGGAAGCCGCGATGAAAACGGGTGTGGCCTTGCGCCCCCTCGCCGATCTCGAAGCCTATCGTCGCGATATGGAAGGTTTCGTCTATCGCTCCGGCAATATTATGAAGCCGGTGTTCGAGGCTGCGGCGCTGGCGCGCAAGAAGATCATCTATGCCGAGGGTGAAGACATCCGCATTCTGCGCGCCGCACAGATTGTCGTGAACGAGAAGCTTGCGCGTCCTGTTCTGATCGGTCGTAGCAGTGAAATCCTGAAGCTCATTGCCGATCATAATATGCGCCTGGAAGAGGGTCGCGATATCGAGATCATCAATCTGGATGATGAGGCTCTGATCGGCCGTGCAGCAGAAGAATATTATCAGCAGAACCGCCGCAACGGCGCCACGATCAATGGCGCGGCAGCGCTTCTACGCACCAACCCTACCTTGCTGGCGGCCATGGCGCTGCGCTGGGGTATGGGTGATGGCATGATTTGCGGCACCTATGGTCCCTTCGCGGGCCATCTGGAGCATGTCACCAATATCATCGGCATGAAGCGCGGTGTGTCGACTTTGGCGGCCATGAATGTGCTCATGCTACCCAAGCACACGCTCTTCATCACCGACACTTATATCAATCATGAGCCAACCGCCGCGCAGCTGGCCGAGATCGCACAAATGGCGGCCGAAGAAGTCAGCCGCTTCGGCTTGTCGCCGCGCGTGGCTTTTCTCTCTCATTCAAGTTTTGGTTCGTCGGACTCAGCATCCGCTCGCAAGATGCGTGCAGCTCTTGGTATTCTCGAATTGACGGCGCCCGAAATCGAAGCCGAAGGTGAAATGCATGGCGATGCAGCTTTGTCCAAGCGCATTCTCGATGGTGTGTTTCCCGGTGGGCGCCTGACGGCTGAGGCGAATTTGCTGGTCATGCCCAATATTGATGCAGCCAACATTACTTATAACATTTTGAAAATCGTCGCTGGTGAAGGCGTCACTGTGGGGCCGATTCTGCTCGGGGCAGCGCGGCCGGTGAACATTATGACGCCGACAAGTTCAGTGCGGCGCGTTGTGAATATGACGGCACTCACAGTGGTGGATGCCGCAGTTCAAATTTGAAAAAGCCGCCTTGTTGTTATATCGGGACTATTCCAAGCTTTTTCAGGATTTTCGCCTATGCGTTCGCTGACCTTCCGCCGCCCTGATGATTGGCATGTGCATTTCCGCGATAGCGTGATGATGAGCACTGTTGTGCCTTACACGGCGCGGGCGTTTGGCCGGGCCATTGTCATGCCCAATCTCACCCCGCCGGTGACAACAGCGGCCATGGCGCAAGACTATCGCCAGCGCATTCTGGCTTGCGTGCCCCAGGGTGTTTCCTTCACGCCGCTGATGACCTGCTATTTGACAGATCATACCGATCCACAAGACCTCATCAGTGGATTTAAGTCGGGCGTATTCACGGCCGCGAAACTTTACCCCGCGCATGCGACCACCAATTCTGCCCATGGCGTGACCTCTGTCGACCACATCATGCCGGTGCTGGAAGCTATGGCGGAAGCTGGCATGCCCTTGCTCACCCACGGTGAAGTGACGCGCGCGGAGGTTGATATTTTTGATCGCGAGGCGCGTTTTGCCGAAGAGATTCTCGATCCGCTTTTGCATCGACTGTCCAGCCTGCGCGTCGTGATGGAGCATATCACCACACAGGAAGGCGCTGATCTTGTGCGCGCGCATCAGGGGCGTATGGGCGCCACCATCACGCCGCAGCATCTGCTTTATAATCGCAATGCGCTGTTCCAGGGCGGTTTGCGCCCGCACATGTATTGCTTGCCGATCTTGAAGCGCGAGCGTCATCGTCAGGCTTTGCGCAAGGCGGCAACGGGCGGCGAGTCTTGCTATTTTCTGGGCACAGACACGGCCCCGCATTTGCGTCATTTGAAGGAAGCCGATTGCGGTTGCGCGGGCGTCTTTTCAGCGCCCGTTGCGGTCGCGTCCTATTTGCAGGTCTTTGCGGAGGAGAATGCACTCGACAAGTTTGAAGCGTTCGCTTCTCTCAATGGCCCCGCTTTTTATCGCCTGCCGCCCAATGAAGAGCGCGTCACTTATGTCGAGCGGCCCGCACGCATGGCCGAGGAGATTGAAGTCGATGGGCAGGGGCGTCTTGTGTCGCTATTTGCAGGTAGCGCCGCGCCATGGAGCGAGGCCAGCTGAAGAGCAAGCAGGGCGCGCTGATCGCGCGCCCTCTCATTGATTTTAATCTTTTACAGCCAGCGTGATTTTGTAGCGCGCAATATCGGCTTCCACCACTTTGCGCACATGCGCCCCCGTCATCTCGCCATCATCGGCAGGTGTCGAGCCCAAATCATTGAAGCGTTTGCGCACAGCCGGATCGGCAATGGAGCTGCGCAGCGCGCCATTCAAACGGGCTGTCACATCATTGGGCGTGTTGGCGGGTGTGAAAATCGCATTCCATCCTTCCGCCAAAAAGTCAGGCAGACCGCCTTCGGCAGAGGTTTTCAGATCGGGCAGAATTTCAAGACGCTTGGCGGCGGCCACCGCCAGTCCTTGCACGCGGTCGGCTTGAATGGAGGGCGCGATGGAAGCCGCATTGTCACACACACCATCCACATGCCCGCCCAAGAGATCATTCAGCGCAGGGCCTGCGCCGCGATAGCTCACAAGCGTGACTTCCACTTTGGCAGCTGCGATGAAATTTTTGCAGATGAGATAATTCGACGAGCCGACGCCTGCGTGCGCCAGATTGATTTTGCCCGGATTGGCTTTGGCATAAGCCACGAATTCCGCGAGCGTCTTGGCGGGGAAGTCTTTCTTCACCGCCAAAACAGGTGCGGTTTTGGCAATCAAGCCAACTGGCAGGAAAGAGTCAGGGGTAAATTTGACGTCCGGTGTCAGCACATAAGAGGCCGCATTGGTGCCCGTATTGCCAATGAGGATCATATAGCCGTCCGGCTTTGCGACCGCCACGCGATTGAGCGCGATCACGCCACCGGCACCCGCCACATTTTCATTCACAATCGTCTGGCCGAGCGCCTGGCCCATGCGCTCACCAATGATGCGCGCAATCACATCGGATGCACCACCGGCGGCAAAGGGCACAATCATGGTGATCGGGCGATCAGGATAGGTCTGGGCTGCTACGGGCGCCACAAGGGTAATGAATGCAAAGCCCGCAACGGCGAGGCGACAAATGGTCATGGGCGATCTCCTCCAGAGTCTCTTGTGATTTTTATACAAGCAGGTGAAGGACGCACCAATGCATTAATAGTCAAGGCAAGCCCTGTATCCCAAATTCTCATGCTCTCCGACTGGATTTTGGTAGCGGAGGAGGGATTCGAACCCCCGACACGCGGATTATGATTCCGCTGCTCTAACCAACTGAGCTACCCCGCCCCGCGAGTCCCATAAGGGCGCTCCGGAAGCCCGCGATATAGAGTGGCGGGCGGCCTCAAGTCAAGCAGCAGGGCCCGGAAAAGCCCGCTTCAGAGCCGTTTCAACCGGATCAGGGTGAAGAGGTTAAGGGGGGGCAATTGGCGCCGTTCGAGCAACGCAAGATCGGGCCTTGTGGCCAGCCAGTCGCCCACAATCGACCATGGAAATTCAGGCCGCCACCCGAGTGCTGCGGCGCGCCGTCCGAGCCAGTTTTCGAGTATGGCCATCAGCCCTTTTTCAGCGCCGATGTGATTGACCAGCACGATTTCGCCGCCCTTTTTCACAACGCGCGCCATTTCATCCAGCGTGCGATGCGCATCGGGCACAACGGTGAGCACATAAGGGGCTATCACCGCGTCAAAACTTTCATCGGCAAATGTCAGCTCCATGGCATCCATAGCCGTCAGCGCTTCGACATGGGTGAGATTTTGCTCTGCCACACGCTTGCGTGCCATTGCTAGCATGGGCTCGGAGAGATCAATGCCGGTGATGCGCGCATGACGTGCGAACATCGGCAATTCGAGCCCTGTGCCGACGCCAACATCGAGCAAGGCGATCTCACGATCTTGCGCTAGCGCATTGATGGCAGCCGCGCCCGCTATTCGTCCGGGTTTCATGCAGGCATTGAAAACGAGATCATAGACCGGCGCCCAGCGCGCGTAGGCGCTTTCCACATCGGCGTGGGTCACAGCGTTGCTCTTGTCGGTCATTTAGAGATTGGGCTTGATGAAACCGCCGCCCAGCACTCGTGCGCGCGGGTTGGAATCTTCATAAAAGACGCAGGCCTGTCCCGGCGAGACGCCCTCTTCGTCGGCCGCCAGCTCAACCTGAACCTCGCCATTGATGCGACGCAAAATGGCCGAGCCGGGCGGCCGCGTGGAGCGCAAGCGCACAGCAACTTCCAAGCCGTTTTCCGGCAGATCTTCGATGCGGCTCGGGCCAATCCAATTGACATCGCGCAGCATGACGAAACGCGTCGCCAGCGCGCTGCGCGGGCCAACCACAACGCGGCGCTGGTGGGAATCGAGCTTCACCACGTAAAGCGGATCACCCTTGCCGGCCGTGTTCGAGCCCAGCTTCAGGCCTTTTCGTTGACCGATTGTATAATGGATCACACCGTCATGGGTGCCCAGAACACGCCCGTCGAGATGCACAATGTCGCCCGGCTCCGCAGCGCCGGGAATGAGGCGCTCGATCACATCGGTATATTTTCCCGATGGCACGAAACAAATGTCTTGGCTGTCGGCTTTTTCAGCAACAGCGAGGCCGAATTCATGTGCCAGCTTGCGCACTTCTGGCTTTGGCAGATCACCCAACGGGAAGCGCAACAGCTTCAGTTGATCGCGTGTTGTGGCGAAGAGGAAATAGCTCTGGTCACGATCAGCATCTATCGCGCGATAGAGTGCGCGCTCGCCCTCCTCATCCTCTGCGGATGAAATGTAATGGCCGGTCGCCAGAACATCTGCGCCGAGATCACGCGCTGTGTCGAAGAGGTCGGCGAATTTGATGTGTTGGTTACAGGCCACGCACGGGATGGGTGTTTCGCCTGCCACATAAGACTTGGCAAAAGAATCCATCACCTTGTCTTTGAAGCGGCTCTCATAATCGAGAACGTAATGGGGAATGCCCAGACGTGCTGCGACATCGCGCGCATCTTGAATGTCCTGCCCCGCGCAACAGGCACCTTTGCGATGGATCGCCTCACCATGATCATAGAGCTGCAGCGTGACGCCCAGCACGTCGTAGCCTTCGCCCTTCAGCAATGCGGCGACGACAGAAGAATCCACGCCGCCCGACATCGCTACGACCACGCGTGTCTCCGCCGGGGCCTTGGGTATGCCAAGCGAATTCACACCCGGCGTCATGTCCAAGCGGATCATGTCCGAGCGGGTCAAGGCCGGGCGCGTCAAGGCGGTGTCTTGCTCAAGCAAAGGGTTCATGGACCGATGATCAACCATTGGCGGCGCAAAAATGCAACCGACTGGATCAAACTGGGGCCGAGGCGAGGGCGACGAGGGCTTGCCGCCATAAGTGTGCCAGATGGGTACGGAATGGGCCCTCAAGCAAGGATTTGGAAATAAATCCGATAGTTAGACCCCGAAAAAGACGTGCTCAGTTTAGGTAAATCTTAAAAACCACGGGGCTATTCTCCCCTCCATAGTTAGTGTGCTCGCGTAGTGAGTTTGAGAAATGACGGAACTTCATCGTCCCCGGGTGAAATATGTGATCGGCCCAGACGGCTCGCCTTTGACCGTCGCAGATCTGCCGCCCATGGACACCAAGCGTTGGGTCATCCGCCGCAAGGCAGAGGTCGTGGCGGCCGTGCGTGGCGGCCTCTTGTCGCTCGAAGAAGCCTGCAGCCGCTATACGCTGACGGTGGACGAGTTTTTGAGCTGGCAGATGTCAATTGACCAGCATGGTCTGGCGGGGTTGCGCACCACGCGTATCCAGCAATATCGACAGTAATCGCGAGCAGATTGAGTCTGGAACTCTGCCGGCGCCGGTCTTTTAGGGGGTCGGCGTTTTGCGTTCCTGATGCAATGCCTTGCTCAGCTGCGCGCGCTCGAACAGCAAGATCACCGGAACGGACAAGGCCATTGGCAAGATCAGATAGAACAGGCGCCAGACAAGCAGGGCGGCAAAAACCGCTGTGGCTGGCATGCCGGGCATGATGGCCAGAAACACCGCTTCCATCACGCCCACGCCGCCTGGAACCTGTGACAGCAAGCCCGCCGAGAAAGACAGAAGAAACGCGCCCAGCACAATGAAGAAGCCTGGGTTACCCTGTTCGGGCAAAGCAAAATAAATAATGCCAGCAGCGCCCATCAGCTCAAGCGGGGCCGCAATATATTGGCGTGCGACCACGGGAAGGCGCGGATAGACAAGTTCGAAAGAACGAAAACGCAAGGGCGGTAGCTGCAACCATGAGCCAATCGTATAAAGCGCAACAAAGCCCAACAGCGCAAAGCCGATGATGCGCGCCGCATGTTCGGTGATGCTGAAATGTGCCGAGAGTGATGTAAGTGGCGTCAGGATCTGCGGCTCACCAATCAGCACGAAAGCCAAAAGAAGAATCGTGCCGAACGCAAACGTGTAAGAGCAGAGCAGGATGAGGATTGCGATCTCGGTGGCGCTAAGGCCTTTTGCCGAATAAGCGCGATAGCGCACCATGCCGCCGGAAAAGACGGAGGCACCAATATTATGCGAGAGCGCATAAGTGACGAATGAGCAGGCAGAAATATATATCCAGGAAATGCCGCGCTCGCGTTTGAGGTGGATGAGGGCAATCCGGTCATACCAAGCGAGTGCCGCATAGGCGACGAGTGTGGAAGCGCCCGCCAGAAAATAGCCATGTGCGGGAATGGCGCCCAGCTTATTGCCGATGACGGCAGCAATCGTCTTGATGTCGCTCCACAGACCGCCTGCTTCGAGGAGGGCGCGAACCTTCTCATCGGTTGCGGCTTCATCGGCGAGCTTCTCGAACAGAAGCTTGACGGACCACACCACGGCGACGAGCCCGATAACGGGCCAGAAAAAATCAAGAATGCGCTTCATCAGATCTTGGGCTCGTCCTGCTGATTGCGGAGGCGACGGTCTCATCCGTGCCATGCAGGGCGCAGGAGTGCAAGGAGCGCCTGATAACAAAAAAGAAAGCCAGCCGAACGTGTCGGCTGGCCATCAGGTCAAGAGGGGCTTTTCTTTTAAAAGCGGACGGCCCGGACCGGCATATCGGCTCGCTCGCGCACGACATCAACATTCTTGTCACGTAGATCTATGGACTGGACCTTGGTGAGTTCCTCAGCGGCCTCATCATAGCGCGCTTTGGCCGCATCGAGCTGGCTGCGCAGGTCTTCGGCTGAAAGGTGAAGGTTGTCCCGACGCGTGCGCGCGGCGCGGGCATAGGTTGAATAGGCAAAATGTGTCGGATCGGCGACGCCCGAGCGCTGCTCCTCTGCCGCGATCTCGCGATCGAGATCGCCAGCCATGCGCGAGAACTCCGCGATCATGGTTTCAATCTGGAGGACTCGCCGGCGTTTCTCTTCCGCCTGGAAGCGCTTCAACCTAACCAGTGTATCCCGCGATTTCATCACTCGAGACTCCGAGACGCATAGACTTCAAATGCGTCGGTGCTTTGAGGGCGGCCGACGCGAGACTTTCCGCGAGACCAGGGGATTATGACGGCTCAAAGTTGCTCTTTCCTTACCGTGACGTACCGAAAGCATAAAAAAAGCCGTGAGATGACTGCCGGAGGCATGGATTCGCATGCTATTCCAGTCATGTGGGTGATTCGGGCTCGTCTGGCACCCCGCGCGTAACGGTCTGTTAACCCTATTGGTTAACAGTCTGGTCTGACGCCAAAAGCGATTTGCTGGCGGCGAGTGTCGGGGTTTTGAGTCGGACGAGAGGTTTAGCGGTCGGCGTTAAACTGGTTCCTGAACAGCGGTCAGCGGTTGATGTTCAAGCTTAATCAGATTCTTGGGTGCAAATTGCACGGCGGAACCTGAGCGCTTGAACGCCGGAATCACTGTTTGTTAACCATCTCTCGTTAATGTTGATGAGCCGGGATTTTTGAACCGCGCTTTTTTCTGGGTGGCGCCGATCGCGTCCAGAGAGGGGCAAAGGTGGGGACCTCACATGCGGGTATTATTGATCGAAGACGACAGCGCCACGGCGCAGAGCATCGAGCTGATGCTCAAGTCCGAGAATTTCAACGTCTATACGACTGACCTCGGCGAAGAGGGCATCGATCTCGGCAAGCTGTATGATTACGACATCATCCTGCTGGATCTGAATCTTCCTGATATGTCGGGTTACGAGGTTCTTCGTAGTCTGCGTGTCGCGAAAGTGAAGACGCCGATCCTCATTCTGTCAGGCCTTGCTGGCATTGAAGACAAGGTGAAGGGTCTGGGCTTCGGCGCGGACGATTATCTCACCAAGCCATTCCACAAAGATGAAATGGTCGCGCGCATCCATGCGATCGTGCGCCGCTCCAAGGGTCATGCCCAGTCGGTCATCACGACTAGCGATCTCGTCGTCAATCTCGATCAGAAGACGGTTGAAGTTGCGGGCTCGCGGGTTCATCTGACGGGCAAGGAATACCAGATGCTCGAGCTGCTCTCGCTGCGCAAGGGCACGACGCTCACCAAGGAAATGTTCCTTAACCACCTTTATGGTGGCATGGATGAGCCGGAACTGAAAATCATCGATGTCTTCATCTGTAAGTTGCGCAAAAAGCTTGCGAATGCGAGCCAAGGTCGCAATTACATTGAGACTGTCTGGGGTCGTGGCTATGTGCTGCGCGAACCCAATGAGATCGAAGAACGCGTCTCAGCCTGAGGGTTCCAGAAAGAATCAGAAAAGCCCCGCTTTTGCGGGGCTTTTTTTATGGCGATACCTGATCCGTTATTGTTCGCAACGACGGATGGGTTGATTAAAGCAAAAACGTATCCGCCAGCAGCTTCACATTCAGCCCGATGATCAGCGCGGTGATGAGCCAAGCGAGGCCTGCAAGGCCACGCGAGATAACGAACGTGCCCATGATCTTGCGGCTTGAGACAAATTGCACCAGCGGCACCACGGCAAAGGGCAATTGCATCGACAAGATAACCTGACTCAGAACAAGAAGTTTGGCCGTGCCTTGGTCGCCATAAAGAATGGCCACAATCAACACCGGAATAATGGCCAGTCCGCGCGTCAGCAATCGCTGCATCCAAGGCCTCAGAGTCAGATGAAGAAAACCTTCCACGATAATCTGGCCAGCCAGTGTCGCCGTTACGGTTGAATTGAGGCCCGATGCCAGGAGCGCGACACCAAATAGAGTGGCCGCAAGCGAAACGCCAAGCGCAGGGCTGAGCAATTCATAGGCCTGCTCAATTTCCATCACATCAGTGCGGCCGGTTTTATAAAAAACGGTGGCCGCCAGAACGAGAATCGCGCCATTGACAAAAAGTGCGAGCATCAGCGCCAAGGTGGAATCGAGCGTTGCATAGCGAATGGCGCTGCGTCGCCCCGTCTCGCTGCGCTCATAGGCGCGTGTCTGCACGATTGAAGAATGGAGATAGAGATTATGCGGCATGACCGTCGCGCCAATAATGCCGATGGCGATGTAGAGCATGGCTTGATTGGAGACGATGTCGCCCGATTGCTTCAGGGCCGCGCCGATTTCCGCCGCCGCTGGCGCGGCAATGGCCATCTCATAAATAAAGCAGCCCATGATCGTGAGGATGAGCACGACGACAAAGGCTTCCAGCCAGCGGAACCCCTTTTCCATCAGCCAAAGCACGAGCACCGCATCAAGCGCGGTGATGATACAGCCGATCATGAGTGGAATGCCAAAGAGCAGTTTTAGCGCGACTGCTGTTCCAATCACTTCCGCCAGATCGCAGGCGATAATGGCCAGTTCGCAGGCGAGAAAGAGAATGAAATTGATCGGGCGCGGATAATGCGTGCGACAGGCCTGTGCGAGATCAAGGCCTGTGGCAATGCCCAGTCGCGCAGCCAAAGCCTGCAGCACAATGGCCATTAGATTGGAGAGCAGAATGACGCTTAAAAGCGTATAGCCAAATTGCGCGCCGCCCGCGATCGAGGTCGCCCAATTGCCCGGATCCATATAGCCAACGGAGACGAGATAGCCCGGCCCGGCAAAGGCCAACATATTACGCAGTACGGAGGCTCCCTCCGGCACCGGCACGCTGGCGTGATGCTCGCCAAGGCTGCGTGCCGGCATCGCGCCCAGCGCATGATCGGCCTGCGCCCGAGGGGGAATATGGGCAGGCTCTTTGGGCATCAACGTACTCTCTCCTGTAAAAAGTAGCTTCAGCTACATTTTGGCGCTACCCGCCCCGTGTCAAGGAAGCGCACTCAAGCCCAAGCAATTGCCGCGATCACAACCGCTTCAGCTGACGCTTCAACGCTGACATGCATGCTGCTCTCGCGTGCCACAAGGCCTGTATAAAACGGCTGGATGCCATGGGCGTCGACGCTGCCATTCTCCGGCGAGCCGGCCAGAAGGGCTGGCACATGATGCGCCAGTTTGGCATTCAGGCCTCTGGCGGCAACATGCATGGAGACGCCATCATCGCCGGTGATCGTGACCTGTATTTCGCCCCCGCGTGGAATAGCTGCCTGCGCAATGAGGCATAGGTTCAGGACGAGCTTCACCTTGTTTTTGGGCATCAGCACGCGCGGCACATTCCAGCTGATTTTGGTCTTGTCGTCTTCCATCAAGCCGCGCACGACCTTTTCCGCGTCACCCGTATCAATCGATGCGCCAGCTGAGCCTGCCGCACCAAAGGCAAGGCGGCAGAATTGCAGGCGGGCAGAGGCTGTATTTGCGGAGCGCTTGATGAGGTCGACGGCGAATTGGCGCATCTCCTCATCCTTCTCGTCGTCGAGAACTTCGAGCCCGTTCACAATGGCGCCGACCGGCGAAATCACATCATGGCAGACACGCGAACAGAGCAGGGCTGCAAGGTCGAGAGCATCAAGCGAGACGACAGACATATCGACATCCATTCGAAAGACATGTGATGGCGTGACAAAAACGCCGAGGCGAATCTTAGGGGCAGTGCAGCATAAACCCGAATCAATTAGACCCTTCACGCTGGTCTGAAGCCGTCTTAGCTCGGTCGCCTGTGGTTTGGAACGTCTTGGCCCATATTTCCCTTGAGGGGCAGGGCTATTTGGGCGCAGGTACGCCGGATGGAGACGCCTAGATCCGATTCGGCCGAAGCCCAGCTGGTCTTGGCCTTTGCGCAAGCCGCAGTTTCTGCGGGGGCGTTGATTATGGACGTCTATCGTCGCGATTTCCGGATGCGGATGAAATCCGATGCGAGCCCGGTCTGCGAGGCAGATGAGCGGTCTGAAGAACTTATTCTGAATGAATTAGCCAAGGTCTGCCCGGATGTGCCGGTCGTGGCAGAAGAATCCGTGTCGCAAGGTCGCGTCCCTGCGTTGAAGCGCGAATTTCTACTTGTCGATCCGCTCGATGGCACGCGTGAATTTGCCAATCGCAATGGTGAGTTCACGGTCAATATTGCACTCATTCGCGATGGTGATCCTGTGCTGGGCGCGCTTTATGCGCCCGCCTTCGGCCGGTTATGGCTCTCGGCAGGGAATGCTGCTTACACCTGCGACGTGGCACCGGGCGCGCAAATGCCTCCGTTGGGGGCTATGCGACAAATCCATGTGCGCCCTCTTGAGGGGCGTGCGCCGGTAGCCGCCGTCAGTCGCTCGCATCTGAATGACGAAACCCAAGCTCTCATGCGGCGTTTAGGCGCCGACGATGTGCGCCCGGCGGGGTCCGCGATGAAATTCTGCCTCATTGCAGAGGGGCGTGCTGACGTCTATCCGCGCATCGGGCCGACAATGGAATGGGACATCGCCGCCGGAGACGCTGTGCTGCGCGCGGCCGGAGGCATAGTGACGCTGCTCGATGGCGCACCTCTACAGTACGGCTATGCCGAAAAGGGCTTTGCCTCGCCTAATTTTGTGGCCTTTGGCGACCGCATTCAGTTGTCGCGCCTCGCCTGATAGCTACGCTCTCGGCAAGATAACTTTAACCATAGCGGTTTAGTGTGATCGTCGAGAGGTTTGCCCTTATTTTGACATGGCCAAGCCGGACTATGGTTCAGCTTCGGCCGATGGTCGGTGAGAGGACGTCATGACGAAAATCGAAAAATCCCGCCGTGAATTGCTGATGGGTGGCGCCGCTTTTGCTGCCGCTGGGCTGAGCGTGCCCAGCGCGCTTGCGCAGCAAGGCCCGCCCCAGCGCTTCACCACGGGTGAGTTAACCGAAAACGGCCATCGCTTTTTTGGATCCATGTCACGCGGCCTTGCACAAGTCGTGGAAGAAGCCACCAAGCGCTGGGGCCAGCCCAATGCCTATATTCTGGGTCAGGAAGCCTCGGGCGCATTCATCGCAGGCGCCCGCTTTGGCGAGGGCCAGATGTATACGCGTAATGCCGGCCAGCAGAAAATTTTCTGGCAGGGCCCATCAGTCGGTTTTGATGCCGGAGTTGATGGCGCGCGTACGATGATGCTCGTTTATAATTTGCCCTCTTCCGAAGCGATCTTCCGCCGTTTCGGCGGCATTGATGGCTCCGCCTATTTTGTCGCGGGCTTTGGTTTTACAGCGCTGACAGCAGATGACGTGATCATCGTGCCGATCCGCGCGGGTGTGGGCGCGCGACTGGGCATTAATATGGGCTATCTGAAGTTCACCCCGGCATCGACCTGGAATCCCTTCTGATCTTTACAGCATCGAACATGTTTCAAGCGCGGTCGCGGAACATATCCGCGACCGCGTTTTCCTTTTGTCTTTGCATCCATCAAATCAGAAGCCGCCATCATTGCCGACGGCGCAGCGCCATGGGCATGCCGCCATCTGGGCGTAAAGTCACACGTTGAACGGGCTTTGGCGCTAGTCCTTCTGATGGATCGAGCCGGAAATTCTTCAGTACGTGAGCCAGAAGGATGACCGCTTCCTGCATCGCAAAGCCCATGCCGATGCAGATGCGAGGGCCCCCGCCAAAAGGCAGAAAGGCGAAGCGATCGATCTTCTCACGCGCACCTGGCAGGAAGCGTGACGGGTCGAAGAGATCGGCATCTGTCCAAAGTTTATGATGCCTATGCACCAGCCATGGCGAGATCACCACACGCGTCCCCGCGCGAATCCTCTGGCCACAAATCACATCAGCCTCTATGGCATCGCGCGTGAGTGTCGCGGCGGGTGGATAGAGCCGCATGGCTTCTTCAAGAACAGCGCGGATGATGGGTGCTTCCTCTGGCGAGGGTGCGCCACTTGTCTGCCTCAGAAGCCCATCAGCTTCCGCCTCAGCCTGGGCGCGCCAATGGGGATGCGTGCCAAGCAAATAGAGTGTCCAAGTCAGCGCATTGGCTGTTGTTTCGTGACCTGCGCCAATGAAGGTGAGAATATTGGCTTGAATTTCTCTTTCGGAAAGCCCCGCACCGGTTTCTGGATCAGCTGCAGACAGAAGCGCCGAGAGCAGATCGGGCCGCTCTGTTGTAACCGTCCCTGCATCTAATGAGGCGCGCCTTTTGGCGATGATCGCGTTCACTGCTTCTGCAAAAAAATCGAGGGCTGGCTTGGAGCGCGCACGGCCAAGGCGGGGGAGCCAATCGGGTAAGCGCAAGAGATCCAGCGGGTCGACGCGCCCCGCTGTTTCGAAATAGTCCGTCACAGCATGGATGAATTCCGCCGGATCACGGCCGAGGCCTTCGGGGAAAATGGTACGCTCAAGCACATTCAGCGTGACGCGCGACAGGTCGCGCGCGATATCGATAACGCGCCCTTCGCGCTGCCGCTGCCAGCGATCAACAAGCCAATGTGCCGATTCCACCATGGCGGGCTTATAGGCGGCCACCACGCGCGGCGTGAACAAATGGGCCAGCAGACGGCGCTGGCGCCGCCACATTTCGTCTTCGGCCAATAGCAGTCCGTCAGCAAGGCCGGGCCCAAGCAGACGCTGTTGCAGATCGTCTTTGCGATAATTGGCGACATTGTCGACGAGCACCTGCCGAATACCGACAGGATCACTGACGACGCAGATTTCGCCAATGATGCTCTGTCCGTGGAGGATCAGCTCGTCATAATGCGCGCGCGTCCAGGTCCCGAGCGGGTTGCGCCGCATGGCCAAGAGCAGGGGGATGGTGCCAAGCGGCTTGCGAAGCGGCTCAGGTGCAGGCGGGCGATGGCGCGCGGGGGTGCGATCATGAAACATCATCTTTAACTGGGGGACCAAGGCCCGTCGACAAGGGGCGACGAGGGGCAAAATGCTTCATTGGAGAGGCTAAAGCGCGCGGGGCGATTATCCTTGCCGGGGCGTGGGACGGGCGCTATAGAACGCCCACCCGTGCTAGGCGCGGTCCGCGCTCCCTTCGTCTAGCGGTCTAGGACGTCGCCCTCTCACGGCGAAAACAGGGGTTCGATTCCCCTAGGGAGCGCCATTTACGTACAAAACCACGAACATTTCCCGCGTGTGTCTGGCGTCCCGCGATGACGTCGACCAGCGAGGCTTTTTCTCCGATGATACGGACAGTTTTGTCGTCGACTTCA
>CANJVX010000008.1 GCA_947478405.1 Beijerinckiaceae bacterium
AAGAGCAACCTCACGGTTGCTCAAAGCGAATGGTGTTCAGAAAACGTGACCGTCGATAGTCTCTTTTCGACCTGCACTTCACAGTACAGATCTCGCAAGGACACCGCCGTCCACGTTTCTCTTTCTTCCGATTTACATGTCAAACAGCGTGGCAACGTCTTTTCAGCGACACAACGTCTTCTGCCTGGCTTTTGGCCAGGATGCCATGAACAAAGTCAAAGCGAGAAGACAAGCGCCACAGAACCGCTGCCAAAGAGGCAACGCCGTCGCCGGTGGGCGTATATAGTTGGGGTCGCCTTCTTGTGTCAACCGCGGTTTCGCAAAAAGTTCAAAAAACTTTTGCGTTGCAAAAAGTGCCGATGGAATAGCCGTCTCCGGCATGTGGTGAACGACGCTATAGGTATCCGCCTTCCTTTGGCCATGTTCGACATTTCAATCTGGTCCAATAGTCTTTGACCACCCCGTGATTGACGCAGGCGGGCGGTATGGGCATGGTCTGCCCTTGCTGGGCCAACCCATCCAGCCGGTTTGACCAGCACCAGCCAGAGGTTTTTAGGACGTATGGCGCCTCGCCGTTTCACATTCACCCGCCGTCGGGACCGGCGCGCCGAGGCCCCAGACCTCGGGCTGGCACCCCCTATCGAGGCGGATGGCGCCGAACATTCGGCCCTTGAGAGGCGACGCGTCTCTTTGCGCTGGCTTTTGGGCACTGTGCTGACCGGATTTGCGGGCATGGCCCTCATTGGCGCCGCCATTTACGCCGCCTTCGACCGCGAAAGCCGCTTTGCAGAGAGCCCGGTGGCCGCCGGCCCCCAGCGCCGCGAGACCTCGACCGATGGCTTTGTGAACCCCGGCAAAGGCGACCGGCTGGTCAAACGGGTCGACATTGCGGCCGGAAAACAAAGCTTTAAGACACCAACCACCATTGCTGTGGGTGACCGCGAGGTCGTCCGGGTCAAAGGCTTTACCCGCGTGGCCACCAATCTCGTGGTCTCGAGCGTGGGCTTTTCGGACGACGTGCCAGGCTTCAACCCGCTGCGCCTGCTCTCGGACGCCCGCAATGAAAATGGCGCGGCTGCGGCACCCGCCGACCTCCTCCTGATCCGTGACGAAGCCGAAATCGCCTTCACCACAAAGGATATTGCAGGCCTTGCGCTGCCCGAGGGTGGCCCCTCCCTGAGCCTTGACGAAATCCAGGCCCAAGTTCAGGAGCATGTGCGCAATTCGACCGTCTCGGCAGGACAGCGCCCTCTGGCCTTGCCACCCCAACTCCTGCTGATGCGCACCAGCCGCGCGACCCTCGACCCAGCCGGCGGGCTCACCTATGGAGCCGGCGGCACACAGATCATGGCGCCCTTCTCTTCCATTGAAGTGCGTATGGTACCTGAAAATGTCACGGACGTGCCGCGCTCGCCGCTCGCTGTCCAGGGCCAGAATGAAGAGCGCCTCATTGTCATCCGCAAGAATGAAACGCTGGAAGATGCCCTGCGCAATGCCGGCGTCATGCGCGACCAGATCCAGCGTATTGCTGCGGCGCTGGGCGCCAATGCGCGGGGGCTGACTGAAGGGCAGGTCGTGAAAGTGCTCTTCGATGATCTCGATGGCACAGGTCGCATCGGCCAGGTGGCCCGCCTATCGATCTATGTCGACGATTCCCCAGCAGCGACCATCGCCGCCAATGATACGGGCGCTTATGTCGCCGTTGCTCGGCTCGATGATGGCGGCAAGGCTACGAAGAAATCAGCAGCCGCCGACGATGAGGATGATGAAGACGAAGATACGGGCGGCATGCGCCTGTATAATTCGCTCTATGAAACTGCGCTGAAACAGGAAATGCCCAAGCCTCTCATCGGCGATCTCGTGCGCATCTTTGCCAATGACATTGATTTCCAGCGCCCGGTCGCGGCGGGCGATTCCTTTGAAGCATTTTACGAAGACGGCGATGATGCCGAACGCAATGAATTGTTGTATGCGTCGATCACAACACGCAACGAGACCTATCGCTATTATCGCTACGTGACGCCCGACGATAATGCCCTCGATTATTATGACGAGAACGGGCGCTCGACACGCAAGTTTCTTATTCGTAAACCAATTTCCAATGGTGAGCAGCGCTCCACCTTTGGCATGCGTCGCCATCCGATCCTGCGCTATACCCGCATGCATACGGGCGTCGATTGGTCAGCGCCCATTGGCACGCCCATCTTTGCAGCCGGCAATGGCGTGATCATCAAATCGGGCCGCGAATCCGGCTATGGCAACCGCATCGAGATCCAGCATCCCAACGGCTATGTGACGACCTACAACCACATGTCAGGCTTTGCGCGCGGCATGAACGAAGGTGCACGCGTGCGCCAAGGGCAAGTCGTTGGCTATCTTGGTATGACCGGCCTCGCAACCGGCCCGCATCTGCATTACGAAGTCATCGTCAATGGTCATTTCGTTGACCCGCTGCGCGTGAAGCTCGCGCGCACGCGCGAGCTTGATAGCCGCATGCTCGCTTCTTTCAAAAAAGAACGCGACCGGATTGATGGCCTGATCGCCAAGGCTCCCAATGCCACGCGGGTTGCATCGCGCGCAGGTGTCCAACGTTGAACGGCAACGATGGCTCTAAAGGCATAGCGCGCGGAACACCGCAATTTCGCAAGGCAAGTTTTGCGCTCTTCCTGGCAGGCTTTGCGACTTTCGCGATTCTCTACACCGTCCAACCATTGCTGCCTATCTTTGCCAGCGCATTTAATGTTACCCCCGCACAAAGCTCGCTCGCTTTGTCGCTCTCCACCGCATCTCTCGCACTCGCCATCCTGCTTGCCGCCATTCTCTCGGAAGGCGTTGGCCGACGCGGACTGATGTTTGTGTCGATGATACTCGCCGCACTGGCGACGCTTGCTGCAGCGATAACGTCCGATTGGCACACGCTCCTACTTTTGCGCACAATTACCGGCTTTCTACTTGGCGGTGTGCCAGCCATTGCCATGACATGGCTGGCGGAAGAGATGGAACCGCGTTCCATGGCCCACACGATGGGACTTTATGTGGCGGGCACAGCCTTTGGCGGCATGTGCGGGCGCGTCGGTACGGGAATTTTGGCAGATCATTTCGGCTGGCAATGGGCCATGGGCATAGCAGGTTGCATATGTCTGGCTGCAGCCCTCGGCTTCATTCTGCTCTTGCCGCGCTCGCGCCATTTTGCACGCCCCGCGCAGACCGGCTTCGCGTTTCACGTGCGCGCATTCAAAAGCCACCTGACGTCGCGCGGCCTGCCCTTGGTCTATCTCATTGCCTTCACCGGCATGGGGTCTTTCATCACCATCTTCAATTACATCAGCTTCCGTCTGATCGAGCCGCCCTATGGGCTGAGCCAGGGCGCGATCGGCCTGATCTTTCTTGTCTATATTTTTGGAATTGCCTCATCCTCTTTTGCAGGCCTATTGGTTGAGCGTTTCGGGCACCGCCGCGTTCTGCCCGCCGGTCTTGCGTGCATGATGGGCGGCATTATGCTGACGCTCGCCGCACCCTTGCCCATCATGATTCTGGGCATTGTCGTTCTGGCCTTCGGCTTTTTTCTCTCCCATTCCATTGCCAGTTCAACCATCGGGCTTCTGGCCAAAGACGCGAAAGGGCATGCTTCTTCGCTCTATCATCTCAGCTATTATCTGGGGTCGAGTCTGGCGGGGTGGATCGGTGGCTGGTTCTTTGCTACCGGCCATTGGCCTGCAGTCGTGGCATTTACACTCACCATGCTGGGGCTGGCATTTGCCGCGGCGTTGCGCGTCAACAAGCTCGTTAGCTAAAACCCAGACGCTTGCGCACATCCTGCGCGGTTACACCTTCTTCGCGCAAGGCGCGCAAAGATTTGGCACGCGTGCTCTTTGAGAGTTTCTGCCCCGCAGGATCGCGCAAGAGATCATGGTGATGATAACGCGGTGCGGGAAGATCAAAAAGTTCCTGCAACAATCTGTGAAGGCTGGTTGCATCGAACAAATCCTTGCCGCGCACAACATCGCTCACGCCTTGCCGCGCATCATCGACGACGACTGAGATATGATAGCTGGTTGGCACATCTTTACGCGCGAGAACGCAATCTCCCCACAGAGAAGGCTTGGCGTGAACATCGCGGACATTGTCGCCCTCGCCATATTCACTCCAACCCAGCAATCGCCCGCCCTGACCCACAGCTTGCGCCATATCGAGGCGTAACGCGGCATGTTGTCCGGAGGCGAGACGGCGCGCACGCTCCTCTTCAGAAAGGTTCCGGCAGGTACCGGGATAGAGTGGCCCGCCATCGGGATCACGGGGCCAATCGCGCATGCCAGACACTGCGCGTGAAATCTCCAGCCGCGAGCAAAAGCAGGGATAAAGCAAGCCACGCTCCTGCAAAGCCTCAACAGCCTGCGCATAGATCGAAAAATGTTCGGACTGGCGGAGCGCTGGCTCTGACCATGAAATGCCAAGCCATTCGAGATCCTCATAAATGGCCTGCTCATAGGCCAGACGGCAGCGATCGACGTCAACATCCTCGATGCGCAGGAGAAAGCGCCCGTCGGCCCGTCGGGCCATGTCAAAATTGCGCAGAGCGGAATAAGCATGTCCGATGTGGAGAAAGCCATTGGGTGAGGGCGCAAAGCGATAGACCGGGCGCAGATCGTCCTTGGGGACAAGCGCCCCCAAAGCCACCGGGCCTATCTGGCGATGCGCAGTCATGCTCTGGCCAACCCTCCTGCCCCACTCTACCCGTTCCAACGCGCTGGCCAGCAAAACGTCGCGTCACCAATTCCATCAGCCGTGAGGCTTGACGGAAAGACAGTCAAACGGGCAAGGCTTGCCGGAACCCGACGCCCCAAAGGAGCAAGTTTTGGCCCAGACCATGGACGGACCCCGCCTCAATCCACGCAGCGGCAAGGCGAAGCAGCTCATTGTCTTCCTGCACGGCTATGGCGCGGATGGCAACGACCTCATCGATATTGCGCAGCAATGGCAAGATCTGCTGCCAGACACCGCCTTTGTTTCGCCCCATGCGCCCGATCGCTGCATGCAATCGCCGCAGGGACGCCAATGGTTCCCGTTGACCATGCGCGACCCCGATGAGCGCTGGCGTGGTGTGACGGCAGCGCGGCCTTCACTGGATGCCTTTCTTGATGCAGAGCTGGCCCGCAATGGCCTCGATGGCTCGCGTCTTTCGCTCGTGGGTTTCAGCCAAGGCACAATGATGGCGCTGCATGTCGGCCTGCGCCGCGCCACGGCACCTGCCGCCATCCTCGGCTTTTCTGGCGTGCTGGTTGGGCCCGAACATTTGGCAGAGGTAACGTCACCGCCGCCGCCAATCCTGCTCATACACGGCGACCGTGACGACGTGATTTCACCTGAAGCTCTGTTTGTCTCCTCCGATGCATTGGGAGCCGCCAATATTCCCTGCCAATGGCATTTGTCGTCGGGCATCGGACACGGCATTGACAGCCCGGGCCTCATGCATGGAGGCTTGTTTCTGGCCCATTCTTTCGGACTGAAGATCCCGGGCTAGAGATCGCGCGACATGGGGCGAATGGGTGCGGGCGCAAGCACGGGCTCAAGCTTGGGGAGGCGGCGGCGCGGACGACGAACAGCCACAGGCCGATATAATTGTTTGGTGGCTTCGACGAGATGCAAGCCCGCACCAGGAAGCCCGAGACGCGACCCGATGGCTTCGAAAGCTGGCTCTGCCGCCAACAGATATTGCCGTGCGAAGGGCGGCATATAGAGCGCCTCCGCCCAATGCACGGGCGAGAACAAAGTGTCGCGCATCAATTCACGAAGCTGGGTTTTCGAAAAGGGCTGGCCTTGCCCAAAGGGAGTCGTGTCGACACGGGCCCACAAGCCCCGCCGATTGGGCGCAATCACAATCATGCGCCCACCGGGCGTGAGAATCCGCCAGATTTCAGACAGAACATCGCGCGGGTGATCGAGCGTCTCCAATGCATGCACGACAAGCACACGATCCATGCAGGAATCGGGCAAGGGCAACATGCTTGTATCAACCAACGCGGAAGCCGAGCGGCCTTGCACCGGCCAATTCACCACACCTTGTTCAGCGGGCATAAAAGCGAGCGTGCGCATAGCTTCATCATGCAGCATGTCGAGAAAGGGGATGGCATACCCCACGCCAACCACCGACAGCCCAACGCAATTGGACCAGCGCTCACGCACAATCTGCGACACGCGGCGGCGCGCCACTTGGCCCAGGGGCGAAGCGTAAAAAGAGCGAAGATCGACGACGTCCAATGCCATGCGCCCTATCTGACACGAGAGCAGCGCGTGCGCCAAGGCCTGACACATTTGACCCCTGCCCGTGGCTTGGCTAGCGTCCCCGCGCGAAACGCGAGGTTTGCAAGATGAGCGCTGAGGTCCACCAATTCCTGTGCCGGAGCGACAATTTCGGCCTCCTCCTGCATGACAGCGCCAGTGGCGCCACCGCCGCCGTGGATGTGCCAGACGCCGCCCCCTATCTCGCCGCGCTGGCGCATAAAGGCTGGGCTCTTACCGACATTCTCATCACCCATCGCCATGGGGACCATATTGATGGCGTGCCCGAGCTGCGCGCACGGTTCCCGCACGCCAAGCTCGCCATTCCCGCGCAAGAGGCGGGCCGCATCGAGCCTGTCACTGGCAAAGCCGATGCGCATCTACGCGAGGGGGACCCAGTGCATATAGGAACGTTGATCGGTGACGTGATAGAAACGCCAGGCCATACGCTCGGCCATATCGCCTATCACTTCGCCAAAAATCATTTGCTCTTTGCCGGAGACACTCTGTTCTCGCTGGGCTGCGGGCGTGTGTTTGAAGGTACAATGGACCAGATGTGGCACTCGCTGAAAAAACTCGCTGCCTTGCCACCCGAAACTCGGCTGTGGTGCGGACATGAATATACGCAGGCCAACGGCCAATTCGCGCTAACCGCCGAGCCGGATAATGCCGCACTGCAAGCGCGCATGAAAGATGTCGATGCTTTACGCAAGCAAGGCGCTTTCACTTTGCCTGTGACACTGGCGCAAGAATTGAGGACAAACCCTTTCCTGCGTGCGGGCAATGTGCAGGTTTTCGTCGATCTGCGCGAACGCAAGAACAAGGCCTGAAATACATGGCGCATTTTTACCAGCATGGAAACCTCACCGCTGATGTTCTCATCAAGCGGCTCGCATTGCAGCCCCATCCTGAAGGTGGCTTTTATCGCGAGACCTTTCGCGATTCCCGCACAGATGCGAACGGTCGTTCCGTCTCATCGCTGATCTATTTCCTGCTCGGCGCAGGCGATGTGTCGGAATGGCATCGTGTCGATGCGGCCGAGATCTGGCATTATTACGCAGGTGCGCCGCTGGTGCTTACGCAGTCACCCAATGGACATGATGCGAGCGCGACGCATTTGGGCGCTGATGTGATGGCCGGACAAATGCCTCAAATCGTCGTGCCCGCCGGCCACTGGCAAACAGCAACAAGTCTTGGCGCATGGACCCTTGTTGGATGCACAGTGGCACCCGCCTTCGATTTCGCCGCCTTTGAACTGGCGCCACCCAATTGGCGACCGACACCGCGTTGAAATAAAAAAGCCGCTCCCAGGAGCGGCTTTCATTTTACTTGCGCGCAAGACCATCAATTTTGGCCTGCATGTCGGCAAGCTGTTTCTTCAGCAAGTCGATATCACCTTCAGGGGCGGTTGCCCTAGATGAGGCGGCCGCAGTTTTGTCGCCTCCCTGCGCGGCTGTGCCCGCAGCTGCGGCTGCGAAAGGATTGAACATGGTGAAGGCCTGCGAGAACATGGTCATGTTGTTGCGGGCCTGCTCTTCCATCGCACCAAACAATTCAGCGCCCGGAATGACCTTGCCGCCCATAGCGGTCTGCATCTGGTCGCGGAACTTCTGCTGCTGACTGGTGAAATTACCAATCGAATGTTCGAGATAGCTGGGGAGCAGCATCTGCATGCTGTCGCCATAAAAGCGGATCACCTGGCGCAGAAACGTGATCGGCAAGAGGCTTTGGCCGTCTTTGCCTTCCTGTTCGAAAATGATCTGGGCCAGCACAGGGCGAGTAATGTCCTCCCCCGACTTGGCATCATAGACGACGAAATCATCGCCGTTCTTGACCATGACCGCGAGATCTTCAAGCGTCACATAGGTGCTGGTCCCGGTATTGTACAAACGCCGGTTTGCATATTTCTTGATGGTGATGGGCGTTTTTTCGTTGGTCATTTTTCCCTAAGGCGGGCTGGCGCCTACCTCCCCTGCAGCCCCGGTACCGGACCTCCAGTCCGACGAGACCCACTACGATAGTCACAATGCTGCGTTGCGCGAAAGTCTTTTCTGCTCAAGGGGTGGACAGGGGCGGCCCAAGACCTAGGCATTTCGTAGGCAGACCATTTGCTCATCAATGGGGCAGCAGAGGTGCTTGCCCGAGCGAGGTGGAAATGCTTCTCATTGTGCACCTGCAAAAGCATGGTGCCCCGCCCCGGAGCTGAGCCGGAACTGGCGGGGCCGCATCAATTTAAGGAGCTTATTATGGCGTCGGACATTGTGATCGTCAGCGCCGCCCGCACGGCGGTTGGTTCATTTAGCGGGGCCTTTGCGACAGTTGCCGCCCATGATTTGGGTGCCGCGGCCATCAAGGGTGCGCTTGAGCGGGCGAATATCGCCCCCGGCGACGTCGACGAAGTGATTATGGGCCAGATCCTGACAGCGGGTCAGGGCCAGAACCCGGCCCGTCAGGCCGCCATGAAGGCCGGCATCCCGCAAGAAAAGACCGCCTGGCAGCTGAACCAGCTCTGCGGCTCAGGCCTGCGCGCAGTGGCGCTGGGTCTGCAGCAGATCTCCAATGGCGATGCCGATATTATCGTGGCGGGCGGGCAGGAAAGCATGTCCACGTCCCATCATTCCGCCTATATGCGTGGCGGCACCAAGATGGGTGATGTGAAATTCGTCGACACGATGTTGAAGGACGGCCTGTTCGATGCCTTCCACGGCTATCACATGGGTACAACGGCTGAGAATATTGCCACCAAATGGCAGATCACGCGCGATGAACAAGACGCCTTTGCCTGCGCCTCGCAGAACAAGGCGGAAGCCGCGCAGAAGGCCGGACGCTTCAAGGATGAAATCATTCCTTTCACCGTCCAGACCCGCAAGGGCGACATCATCGTGTCCGACGACGAATATATCCGCGCCGGCACCACAATTGATGCACTCGCCAAGCTGAAACCGGCCTTCTCGAAGGATGGCACGATCACCGCGGGCAATGCTTCAGGCATCAATGATGGCGCCGCCGCCATTGTGCTAATGACCGCCACAGAAGCTGCCAAGCGCGGTCTCACGCCGCTGGCGCGCATTGCCTCTTGGGCGACCGCTGGTGTTGATCCGGCGATCATGGGCTCGGGCCCGATCCCCGCTTCGCGCAAGGCCTTGGAAAAGGCTGGCTGGAAAGTCGCAGATCTTGATCTCGTCGAAGCCAATGAAGCCTTTGCGGCGCAAGCCATTGCGGTCAACAAGGACATGGGCTGGAACACCGACATTGTGAATGTGAATGGCGGCGCGATTGCCATTGGTCATCCGATTGGCGCCTCGGGCGCACGTGTGTTCACGACATTGCTGTTTGAAATGCAGCGTCGCAACGCCAAGAAAGGCCTTGCCACTTTGTGCATCGGCGGCGGCATGGGTATTGCGCTGACTGTCGAACGCTAAACGATCCGGAGAGGCGCGCCCGTGACACGAGGCGCGCCGCCCTATTGAGAGAAACGCTGTCATTATCCGGGCGCCGAGAGGCGATCCCGCAGGGGAGAGGAGCATACCATGTCAAGGGTTGCGGTTGTCACCGGAGGAACGCGCGGAATCGGCGCGGCCATTTCCAAAGCACTCAAGGCTGATGGCTACAAAGTTGCTGCAAATTACGCAGGCAATGATGAAGCGGCTACAAAATTCCAGAAAGAAACCGGCATTCCGGTCTTCAAATGGGATGTATCGAATTATGAGGCGTGCGCGGCGGGGCTTGCCAAAGTCGAAGCAGATGTTGGCCCCGTGGATGTGCTCGTCAACAACGCCGGCATCACGCGCGATGGCTTCTTCCATAAGATGACGCCAGAACAATGGACAGCGGTGATCAACACCAATCTCAACTCGCTGTTCAACATGTGCCGCCCCGTAATCGAGGGCATGCGCAACCGCAATTTCGGCCGCATCGTCTGCATCTCGTCGATCAACGGACAGAAGGGCCAAGTCGGACAAACCAATTATTCGGCTGCCAAGGCTGGAGAAATTGGCTTTGTGAAGGCACTTGCGCAGGAAAACGCCAATAAGGGCATCACGGTCAATTCCATCTGCCCGGGCTATATCGGCACGGAAATGGTCCGCGCTATTGACCCCGAAGTGCTGGCCAAGCGCATCGTGCCGCAGATTCCCGTCGGGCGCCTCGGCGAGCCCGAAGAGATCGCCCGCGCGGTGCTCTTTCTGGTCGCCGACAATGCGGGTTTCATCACGGGCTCCACGCTTTCAGCCAATGGCGGACAATATATGGCTTAAAAAGCCGCAACTACCTTTAGAGAATACCGCCCATAATGAGCCGCGCATCGTTTGGATGCGCGGCTTTTTTTGATGCGGAGTCATTTCAATGGAAAAACGACGGATTTGGGCCGTCAGGGCGGGCTCGTTTGGCCAAGCCGACCATATTTTTCTCGATCTCAGCCAGATTGCTATCAGCTTTGCCGAGAGCGGAGGCGATGTGAGCCGACTGCCTGCTTCGCGCGGCGCATTTCGTGACGCCGTCAGCACGCCCCATACGCCAACAGCACCAACACAGGCCAACCAGCTCTTTCGCTTCGTACATGAAATGCGGATTGGCGATTACGTCATCTATCCACGCAAGGCTGATCGCACTTTGCATTGGGGCGAAGTGACTGGGCCCTATGTGTTTGATCGCGACCGCTCGAGTGAATTTGCACATCGGCGCGGCGTGCAATGGCTGACCAAATTGAGCCGCGATGTTTTCTCGCAAGGTGCGCTTTATGAGATTGGCTCGACCCTCACTTTGTTTGAAGTGAAAAGCTTTGCCGCCGAGTTTTTGCGCAAATTCGCCGCCGCGAGCAATGAAAACGGCGTGCTGGTGGAAGAAGAAGATCTAGAAGAAGCGGCTGCGCGCGATGTCAGCGAAACCACGCGCGACTTTATCGCACGCAAATTGCGGACCGATCTGAAAGGCTATCCGCTGGAGCCATTCGTCGCCGACCTCTTCCGCGCCATGGGCTATCAATCCCATGCCACACGCGGCATGCGTGATGAGGGGATTGATGTCATTGCCCACAAGGATGAATTGGGCATTGAGCCGCCGATCATCAAAATTCAGGTGAAGGCACAGGAGAGCAATATAGCCGCTGATGTGGTCAAGGCCTTTTATGCCATGGTGCACGAGCGTGATGTGGGCGTCTTCATAACGACCGGGGGCTTCACCCAGGCAGCCCTCGACTTCTCCCGCAGCAAGGGCAATCTGAAGCTCGTGGACGGGGTCCAGTTCATTGACCTGATCGAGCGCCATTATGATGCGCTGGACGCCAACCACAGGCGCGAAATCCCGCTCCGCCGTGTTCTGGTGCCCGATCTCGCTTTTGCCGAGGATTGAGGCCATTATCTTGACGGAAAAGATGCGACCCCGCACAAGTGTCAACCGGATTGCCGCCCAAGAGCCTGACCCATGCAAGACCTGACCATCGACCCCTCATTACTCATCCGCGCTGAACCCACGACCCGGCATAAAACGGTGCCCGTGCAGATCGGCACGGGCAAGGGTGCGGTGACGGTGGGCGGGGGCGCACCGGTGGTGGTTCAATCCATGACCAATACAGACACAGCCGATATTGATGGAACGGTCGCGCAAGTGGCGGCACTCGCGCGCGCGGGCTCAGAGATCGTGCGCATCACGGTGGACCGCGATGAGGCGGCACGCGCTGTCCCGCACATCCGCGAGAAACTCGACAAGATGGGCGTGCATGCCCCGCTGGTGGGAGACTTCCATTATATCGGCCACAAGCTTCTGGCTGATCATCCGGCCTGCGCGGAAGCACTCGACAAATATCGCATCAATCCCGGCAATGTCGGCTTCAAGGACAAGAAGGATCGCCAATTCAGCGCCATCGTTGAAATGGCGATCAAACACGACAAGGCCGTGCGCATTGGTGCGAACTGGGGCTCGCTCGACCAAGAATTGCTCACCGCGCTGATGGATGAAAATGCCAAAAGCGCTAAGCCCGTTGATGCGCGTGCTGTGACACGCGAGGCCATGGTGCGCTCGGCGCTTTATTCGGCTGAACGCGCGGTGGAAATCGGCTTGCCGAAAAACCGTATCATTCTCTCGGCCAAAGTCTCGGCTGTGCAGGATTTGATTGCCGTCTATCGCATGCTGGCGGCACGCTCTGATTACGCCATTCATCTGGGCCTCACAGAGGCCGGCATGGGCTCGAAAGGCATTGTCGCCTCGTCTGCCGCCATGGGTATTTTGCTGCAAGATGGCATTGGCGACACGATCCGCGTCTCGCTCACGCCAGAACCGGGCGGGGACCGCACACTGGAAGTGACGGTCGCGCAAGAGCTCTTGCAGACGATGGGTTTCCGCACTTTCGTACCGCTGGTGGCCGCCTGCCCCGGCTGCGGCCGGACAACATCGACGGTGTTCCAAGAACTCGCGCGCGACATCCAGACTTTCATCCGCGATGAAATGCCCTCATGGCGCAAGGCTTATCCGGGCGTTGAAAATCTCAATGTTGCAGTGATGGGCTGCATTGTGAATGGACCGGGCGAAAGCAAACATGCCGACATCGGCATTTCGCTTCCCGGCACTGGCGAGACACCCGCGGCGCCCATCTTCATCGATGGCGAAAAGGCTATGACATTGCGTGGAGCCAATATTGCCAACGAGTTTCGCCAGATCGTGATCGATTATATTGAGAAGAAATATGGCAAGGCGAATGCGGCTGAGTGATTAAATCAACCCAGCCGCAATATTGATTGTCAAGGCCAGCACTGTCGTATTGTAAAAGAACGACACAATGCCATGTACTAGTGCGATGCGGCGCATACCCGGTGAGCAGATCGCAATATCGGCAGTCTGACTCGCCACGCCGATGATGAATGAGAAATAGAGAAAATCGCTATAATCAGGCGTCAGCGTGTCGGGGAAGTCGAGCCCGCCGCGCAGCCGTTCTGGCTGATCGGGGCGATTGCGCCGCTCAGAGGCATATTCATGCGCATAATGAAGCGCAAAGGTGAGATGGATGAATGTCCAGCCCGTCAGAATGGTCGTCCCAGCCAGGCTGATGTGAAAAACCTTGTCGAGGCCCTGCATGTCTTTTGTAGCGGCTAATTGCGCAACAATGGCAGCGATCGAAAACAGCGCCGCCACAATCGATAGTGCCAGAATCACAAAACCACCTTCATCTTGCACTGCGGCGCGTTGGTGGAAACGCTCCAAATCATCGCGCTCCATCATGCGGAAAGTCAGACCGATATAAATCAACACGCCGCCATTCCACGCCAGCAATAGACGCGTGGCCATCTGCCAATCCAGCGGACTGGCAAGGCCGATCAACAATCCAGCAAAAATACCAATCAGCAAACGCGGGCGCAGGACGAAAGGCCGCGTGATATGGTTCTTCAGGACGAGCGCGTGCACATGCCGCAAAAATGCGCCGCGTTCTGTACGTTCGTTCATGATTGGCGCCCCGCAACGAAACGCGCGGCTTCTATCAACACATCTGTGCGCGCACCCAGATCGAGAGCGTGCAATTGCGCAATGGCTTCATCGACCAGCTGATCGCGGCGCTGCTCGGCAGCGTCCATGCCCAGAATGGAAATCATTGTCGCCTTGTTGCGCTCGGCATCCTTGCCCGCGCGTTTGCCAAGAGTTGCTGCATCGCTTTTCGCATCGAGAATGTCATCGGCCACCTGAAAGGCCGCGCCAATCTTTTGGCCAAAGCGCAAGAGGTGATTCATTTGGGTAGCACTGGCGCGGCCCAGAACCGCGCCCGCCTCCACTGCATGGGCCAGCAGCGCGCCGGTCTTCATCGACTGCATTTGCAGAATTTCATCGAAGTTCAGCGGCGTTTCGGCGCGCTCAGCCTCAAGATCGAGTGCCTGCCCGCCAGCCATGCCGCCAAGGCCGGAGGCCAGAGCCAGGAGCCGCACAAGCTCTGCACGCAGAAAAGGATCATCATGTGTGGCGGGATCGGCCATGACCTCGAAGGCATAGGTGAGCAGGCTATCGCCGGCCAGAATGGCGGTCGCCTCGTCATAGGCCTTGTGCACGGTCAGGCGCCCGCGCCGCAGATCATCATCATCCATAGCAGGCAGGTCATCGTGGACCAATGAATAGCAATGGATCATTTCAAGGGCGCAAGCGGCCCGCATGGCGGTCTCGGGCTTGACGCCAAAGAGGGCTGCCGTCTCGATCACAAGGAAGGGACGCAGACGCTTGCCTCCGCCCAGTGCGGCATGGCGCATGGCGGCCAGAAGGCGCGCAGGGCGGCGGACTTCGCCCGAGCGCACCTGAGGCGACAGGAGAGCCTCCAGAGCCGCTTCCACCAAATCGGCTATGGTTGTGAGCCTAGTCTCAAATCCGGCGCTCAATGGGGTTCCCTTTCGTCTCTAGAGCGGCCAAGAAACGCGCGGTGGGCCAGAATTGCAACCCCTCCTCCTGTCAGACACCCCGCCACCGGCCCCACCCCAAGAAATTGCCACCCTCGGGGCAAATCGGGGGCGGGACCCTAGCCAGAGCCCCCAATCCCGTGTATGGAACGCGCCTTGAATTCGAGTGGCCGCCCTATGCGTGGCCCCCATGGAGACCACAATGGCAGTTCCGAAGCGAAAGACCTCCCCGATGAAGCGCGGCTTCCGCCGCTCGGCCGACGCCCTGGCTCAGCCGACCTATGTCGAAGACAAGGATTCGGGAGAGCTGCGCCGCCCCCACCATGTTGATCTCAAGACCGGCATGTATCGCGGTCGCCAGATCCTTAAGGTGAAGTCGAAGGATTGATCTCTGCCCAATCGGCGGACGAGAAAAAGCCCGGCCTTTGTGCCGGGCTTTTTCTTTGCGTCAGCGCTTGGGAGTATCGGGGATCACGAATTTCTTACACGCGCGGGGCAATGCGACTTTCATCCCTGAGTGCGGGACGCGATAAAGGCGCCGCCAACGATCATCACACAGGCCAAGCCTAGCGCGAGACTGGGTTCGGTAAAACCGGCCAGCACAAGCCAGATGGTCGCCATGTTTCACGCCATGATCCCAGAGGAAAAAAGCTGCTCCCACCGGGCCTAACCCCAAAGCCAGAAGAGCGCTCCATTCGACTGTCCCCTGCGGCCAGACAGTCTCTTCACTGGCAAAATGCATCAACGCCGCCATCGCAGCGGTTGCCAAACAAAAGCCTGCGACAGAGCCACTTGGCACATAGGTGAGCCTGCGTGACAGAAGCGAATAAGCCGCCCAGGTGAAAGCCGCAGCGAGTGCCAAAACATGGCCGCTTTGCAAAGCAGACACGGATATGTCCTTGCCCCAGAAAAGCGCGAGCAAACCAGTAAAAGACACCAGCACGCCGATGACATGGCGTGCGGCCAGCCGCTCACCAGGCAGAAGTGCTGAGAAGAGCACAATCAGCAACGGCCAGAGATGATTGACGAGGCTGGCTTCCGCAGGCGGGGCTGAGCGCAAAGCTGCAAAGTAAAGCGCGTGATAGAGAAATAACCCGCCGGCACCCACCAACCAGGCACGCCAGTCTTGCTGCAATTGCTTGAGCTCACCACGCACAGCCAGCACGATCAGTCCGCAAAACCCACCTATGGCAAATGTCACAGCCGTCATCTGAAAGGGTGGCATGGTACTGCTGGCTGCCGTCAACAGCGGTAGACCCGACCACAGCAGGATCGCGCCAAAGCCAAGCGCCGTTGCGAATGACCAGGGCTTCACGCGGGTGCGCAATCCTTGCAGCGGCCCGTCACTTCAATGACCTGAGCCTTGGGCGCAAAGCCGGTTGCGGCGGCCAGCGCGCCCAATTGCGCATCAACCTGGGGCGACGACACCTCGCTCACCTTGCCGCAGGCCTCGCAAATGAGAAAAGCAACGCGCGCTGAGGATTCATGCCGATGGCCGCAGGCGACATAAGCATTGCGGGTCGCCAGACGGTGGACGAGACCGTTCTCCTGCAAAAAATCGAGCGAGCGATAGATGGCAACCGGAGCCGGTCGCTTACCCGTCGCCTCTGCCACAAGATCGATCATCTCATAGGCCCCCACAGGCCGACCCGCCGCACACAGCTTGTCGAGAACGAGCTGGCGGGCGGGCGTGAGGCCAATGGCGACCGGCGCATGGGCGCAATGGCTATGATCGTGTTGATCGTGCATGGGGCCATTATAGGCCCTATCGCAGGACCAGACCAAGTACCGAGAACCAGACCAACAGCCCACTCGCCAAAATTGCTGCGGCGCACTAACCTCCAGTCCAATTATCTTCCTGCCCGTCTGGAGCTTTTTCCATGAGCCTGAAAACCCGCAATGCCCTCATCACCGGCTCGACCAGCGGCATCGGCCTGGCCATTGCCCGCGCGCTCGCCACTGAGGGCGTCAATGTCACGCTCAACGGCTTTGGCGATGCAGGTGAGATTGAAGCCACACGAGCGGCGATCGAAAAGGATTTCGGCGTGAAGGCGCGCTACAGCGGCGCTGACATGTCCAAGCCCGATCAGATTGCGGCTATGGTCAGTGAAGCCGAAAGCGCTTTTGGCACGCTCGACATTCTCGTCAACAATGCGGGGATCCAGCATGTCTCGCCGATTGAAAATTTTCCGATCGACAAATGGGACCAGATCATCGCGATCAATCTCTCGTCCGTCTTTCATGCGAGCCGCGCCGCTATCCCCGGCATGAAGACGCGCAAATGGGGCCGTATTATCAATACGGCCTCCGCCCATTCGCTCGTCGCCTCGCCTTTCAAGTCAGCCTATGTTTCGGCCAAGCATGGCGTCGCCGGCTTCACCAAAACAGCAGGCCTTGAACTTGCGACTTTCGGCATTACGGTGAATTGCATTTCGCCAGGCTATGTCTGGACACCGCTGGTGGAAAAGCAAATTCCCGACACGATGAAGGCACGCAATCTCACCAAAGAGCAGGTCATCAATGATGTGCTCTTGACGGCGCAGCCGACGAAGCAATTTGTCACGGTTGATCAGGTCGCCGCTTTCGCTATTTTCCTGTGCTCGGATGCCGCCTCGCAAATGACAGGCTCTAATTATTCAATGGATGGTGGCTGGACAGCTGCCTAACGAAATTGCCAGACGCTGGTCTGTTTGATTTCGCAATCTTCGAGCGCGCGTGTGACGGATACGCGATAAGTTTCCAAAGCAAATAGCCGGCCCTTCGCGAGATAGGACCGGCCCGGATCGCCCATCAAGACAAGCGCACCGCGTTGGCGTAAGTCATCGAGCCAATCGGTGACACGCGCCGCCATGTCGCGCTCATAGGACACATCGCCTGCGAGCACGACATCCCATCCCTTGTCGAGCCCGATCAAGTCACCACAGAAAACCTCGACGCGCACCATATTTTCTTGCGCATTGACGGCGATGGCTTCGGCAGAAAAAGCATCAATGTCGCAGGCTTCCACGCGCACGGCGCCCGCTTTGGCCGCCGCAATGGCGACAAGGCCAGAGCCAGACGCGAAGTCGAGCACATGCTTGCCAGCAACAAGATCAGGATGATCAAGAATATAGCGCGCCAAAGCTTGCCCGCCTGCCCAAGCAAAAGCCCAGAAGGGCGGCGGCAAGCCGATCTCGCCCAGTTCATCTTCTGTCTTTTGCCAAAGCTCGGTTGCTTCATCAGCAAGAAACAGCGAAATTTCGGGCGCGTGAGGAACAGGTGAGAGCCGCGTGTGGGTTCGGATGAAAGCCGCGCGATCAAGAATGGTCACGGGGCTAGCGTCTCAATCCAGCCAAGTCCGGCCAGAGTTGATGTACGCGGGCGATATTCGCACCCGATCCACCCCTGCCAGCCACGCGCGGCTATCTCCTTAAGCACGGCAGCATAATTGATCTCGCCTTCGTCAGGCTCATGCCGACGCGGCACGGACGCCAATTGGAAATGCCCGATCAAGGGCCAGTGACGGCCGATGCGATGCAAGAGATCACCTTCGAGAATCTGCACATGGTAGATGTCGAACATGATTTTCAATTCAGGCCGGTTGATATGGCCGATGAGATCGGCCGCCAAATCCGAACCGGTCAGAAAATAATCTGGTCGATCATAGGGATTGAGAGGCTCAACCAGCAGCGTGACATTGGCGCGCTCCGCCTCTTCGCAAGCGAAGGCCATATTATCGATGAAACACGCGCGCGCGTCGGCAAATGGTACGCCATTCAACACACCTGACAAGCAATGAATGTTTCCCGTGCCCAGAACATGCGCATAGTCTAGCGCCTTGGCGAGTGACTCACGAAAATCAGCCCTCCGCGCGGGCAATGCCGCAAAACCGAATTCACCGGGCCCACCGGGCGGCGAATTGATGCCGGTCATCACAAGGCCCGCCTCATCAAGCCGCTTGCGCAAATCGCGCGCGGGCACCTCATAGGGAAACTGACATTCAACCGCACTAAAGCCTGCTTTGGCCGCCGCCGCGATGCGATCAGCAAAAAGCTCTTCGGTAAAGAGCATGGAAATGTTGGCGCAGAAGCGCAGAGAGCCTTTTTGCATCATTGCAGGATAGAGCGCCTGAGCGCGCCCGACAATAAGCTCAAAGACTCTCGGTCGAGACACCAAATTCGGCCAGACGCTCGCTCAGCTCCTTGATTCTCTGTCGCAAGCTCTTGTTTTCATATTCCAGCACCGCGATCCGCTCCATGGCCGACACATCGGCGCGATGCGAGGTGGCATCAGGTGATCTGAACTGAATGCCAATCGTATCATTGAGCCGCCACCGGATCTGGCAATCATAGATCCGGTCGCGCGCAGGAATTTCGAGCCGGAAATGATCGGGCAAATCCGTCACGCCCGGTCCCTTCAGACAAGCGCCGGAGAGGGAAATATTGCGCACCTGACAATCAAGCGACGAGCGGCCGCTGCGGAAATAAACGCGACCCGTCATGAGCGTGCGATGCCGCTCGCCGGTTCGTTTTTCCTGCCAATCCGCCTCGTAAAGACTCATGTAAAATCCAAGCTGAAAACATATTTTGCAAATCAACTTGGTTAATCTACACGCGCATTCTGCACGGACCAAGGTCAGCTCAAACCACAAAATAGACAACGGGATTCACGCGAATGCTAAGTCTCCGCCGTCGCGCGCGGAATCGGGATCAAAAAAATTTACGTGAGGCTCAAATTCGCGGGCATCAATGCACCAGCTCAGCCCGTCTTATCCGCGGGCCAACTCTGGCGCACCCACACCACCGCAATAACAAGCGATACAGCGATAATCGTGAACACCCCGCCAACACCAGCCACAGCCGCAAAAAGGCTAGCAGCTGACGGAAAGGCAACCTGACCAATGCGGTTGCCGGTGAGGCGCATGGAAAGCGCTGTAGCGCGCACATTGGCAGGGGCAAGCTGAACCATGCCGGAGAAAGCCAGCGTGGAGGAAATGCCTAGGCCGTAACCAGATGCAACAGCGCCGACATACAGCAACCAGAGCGGTAACGGCAAAGCGAGCATGATGAGCCCCACAGCTCCCAGAAGCAGGCTCATCAATGTGAGGGGCACGCGGCCGAAAAGTCTGAACAGCGACACATAGGCCAAGCGCGAGGCCATCGCGCCTGCCGCGCGCACCGTCAGCAACCAACCGACATGGCTCGCCTCAATATGTCGCTCCGTGCCCAGCAACGGCATGTAAATGATAAGCACATCAAAAGTCGTCACCGTGATGACGGACGCGAAGATAATTGCGGGCAAGCCTTTCAACCGGAGAATTTCAAGAACGCCGAGACGCTCTTCATTTTCAGACCGCGGCGGCTTGGGTGGCGCGCGGCGAATGGTAAAACCAACACCCACATTGATCGCTGCGACGATGACACCCAAAAAGAAGAGCATGCCTGTGGGCGCCACGCGCGCGTCACCCGCTGCCAATGCCATGATGATCGGGCCAATTGCCTGCCCGGCTGCCAGACCGAACATGTAAAGACTGAGAACGGTCTCACGGCTCTTGAGCCCCGCCGAGCGCACGGAAATGACCTGATGTGCGGCCATGGCGAGCAAATGACCTATGCCGAGCAGAACATTCGCGCACAACAAATGCCATTGTGTATCTGGTGCAAACCAGAGTACGAGCGAGCCTGCCAGCATGAAAATTGCGCCCAGCTGTGCGGCGCGCGCATCATGGCCACGATCCATAATTTTGCCGAGCGGAATGGCGAGCGCGATTGGCAGAAGCGAGAAACTCGCGCCGATCAAGCCGATCCAGACAATGGGGAGATCCAGCTCAATACCGCGATAAGTGGTGCCACCACGCACCAGAGGCAACAATGCCTGCAACAAAAGACAATGCAGGAAAAGCGCTACAATCAGGCCGACGTCAATATCATGATCCTGTTTGCGCCCGAACAATGGTCCTGCCCTCTTTGTTTTTTCTTGAGCGCCACCTGTAGCGCGAAGCGGCGGCGCGTGTCACCCCACGCACCGCCCTTACTGCGTGGTCAGGGCGCGCTCATGCCTTGACGCAAGAAGGCGATGAGTTCCGGCGGTGCTGCGTAGAGCTTACTGATCAGCTTCTGCACATCATCACCAGTTTGGGGTGCGACATCGAGGTTTGATTTGGTCGCCTCTGCAACAAGCTCAGGATCAACGAGCACATCCATAAAAGCCTTTCGCAAGGCAGCCACACGATCAGCCGGAACACCTGGCGGCAGGAAGAAGGGGCGACTGATAGAGCCCTGCTGCAGGAATACTTCCATGGCCTGCTTCTGCTGCGGCGTCTTGGCATAATCCATCGACAGCGGCACTCCCGCCGCCTTCAGCACGGGCAGGCTCTGCGTGTCCTGTTGCACAAGAACTTTCACCGCGCTCTCGGGCTTCAGCATGTCGGGATATTGTTGCTTTGCGCTTGACCACAAGAGGCCGCAAATGCCCTGCACCTCATTGCGCTGGATGGCGAGGCTCACTTCATTCGAGCCTTTGTAGCCAGCAATCAGCTTCACCTTCACGCCAAGAATATGCTTTTCCATGACGGGATAATCGACCAGTGCCGAGCCCGGGCCAGTGCCACCCACGACAAGCTCTTTGTCGAAGAGGTCTGCATAGGATTGCACCGACGCATCCTTGCGCATGATGCAGACGGATGTGTCGGCATTGGCATTGCCCAGAAAGATGAATTTGCGCGGATCGTAAGAAGAAAGATCCTGACCCGCCATCAGCGGGTCGAACAGCGCCGTCGAGAGAACCACCGCCATAGAGGTTCCATCCTTGGGCGCCAGCGAATAGAGGTGTCGCGCCGCCGCCAGCGAGCCAGCGCCTGGCATATTCTGCACAATAATGGCGGGGGCACCGGGTATATGTTTGTGGAAATGGCGCCCCAGCAGACGTGCATAAATATCCACGCCACCGCCTGATGCCGAGCCCGCTACAATCGTGACATTCTTGCCCTTGAAGAAGGATGCCGCGTCCTGCGCCTGCGCTACGGCATCTGCCATGATGAATGTGGCCGCACAGGCCAATGCACGCACAAAAAAGCGCATGTTTCCCCTCCCTTTGTGTCTGGCCCTTGGCGGGCTCTCGATGGGGAGCATTGTGCAGCAATAGGGGGCTGCGTCTAGCCCCGCACCTCAGGCGTGGGGTGCGGTTGCGCCTCGCCTCGGGGCCGCAAACAGGATAGTCTCGCCGCTATGCTCTTTACCTTCGACAATAGCTACGCCCGACTGCCAGATGATTTTCATGCCCGCGCCCTGCCCACGCCGGTCGCTGCCCCGCGCCTTCTCGCGCTCAATGAAAAATTCGCGACAGACCTCGGGTTTGATCCGCGCGCGCTCTCAACGCCCGAGGCCATTGAGATGCTCGCAGGCAATCGCCTGCCCCCCATGGCAGAGCCGATTGCCATGGCCTATTCGGGCCATCAATTCGGGCATTTCAATCCGCAATTGGGGGACGGCCGCGCCATTCTGCTTGGTGAGATCGTCACGCCCGCGGGCGCGCGGCGCGACATTCAATTAAAGGGCTCTGGTCCAACGCCCTTCTCGCGACGCGGTGACGGGCGCGCGGCGCTCGGGCCTGTGCTGCGCGAATATATTGTCAGCGAAGCCATGCACCGGCTGCACATTCCAACAACGCGCGCTCTGGCGGCAGTGGCAACGGGCGAATTTGTCTTGCGGGATGAGGTTCTGCCCGGCGCTGTTCTCACGCGCGTGGCCGCAAGCCATATTCGTGTCGGCACATTCGAATACTTCGCCTCACGCGGCGAGCGCGTTTCCCTTCAGGCGCTCGCTGATTATGTCATCGCCCGGCATTATCCCGATCTTGCAGACGAAGCCGACAAATATGAAAAACTTCTGGAAGCAATTGTCGCACGGCAAGCCCGGCTTATTGCGCAATGGTTGCTGGTTGGCTTCATCCACGGCGTCATGAACACAGACAATATGACGATCTCGGGCGAGACCATCGATTACGGCCCCTGCGCCTTCATGGAAGCTTACGATCCCAAGACGGTCTTTTCATTCATCGACCGGCAGGGGCGCTATGCCTATGCCAACCAGCCCTCCATCGCTGTTTGGAATCTGACGCGTCTGGCGGAATGTCTGATGATGCTCTTCAGCAATGAGGCGGAAGCGCCCGAGCGCGCCAATGCTGCACTTGCTGTCTTCCGGCCTCATTTTCAGGAAGCCTATCTCGATGGCCTGCGCCGCAAGCTTGGTTTGAATGAAGCTAAGGAAGAGGATTCCGCACTCGCCGTTGATCTATTCGAGCGGATGGGTGCCAATGAAGCTGACTTCACGCTCACCTTCCGCCGCCTGTGTGCAGCAGCAGAAGAAGCAACCGCCGATGCGGATGTCGCGACCTTGTTCAAAGATCCATCAGCTTTTGCAGGCTTTTCTGAAAACTGGCGCGCCCGCCTAGCGCAAGAAGGCGGCGATGGGCCAACGCGCGCAAGCGCCATGCGGCGCACCAACCCCGCGTTCATTCCGCGCAACCATCGTGTTGAAGAAGCCATAGCCGCGGCCATCAAAGATGATCTCACACCCTTCCACACACTCAATCGCGTACTGGAAAACCCGTTTGAGGATCAGCCGGAATTTGCCGATTACATGCTGCCCGCACATCCCGAAGAGCGCGTCACACAAACATTCTGCGGCACCTAAACCTCAAGCCCTAAAGCCGCAGCTGCTTCCTGTCGCAAAAACTCGATTTCGGCATAAGTGATCGGGCAAGGGTTTTGCACTTCCCAAGCGCGGCCTGCTGCAAGAGAAGAGCGCACCAGCCATTCATCGGGCATCTTCAGTTTTTCAAGCTCGACGAGAACCTGATTGCGAAAAGCCTGAAAGTCCGAGGCCCATTGCGCGTAGACGACAGGCCCATTCTCCACGACATGGGCAAACAAGATGCGTTCCTGATTTATGGACGTTTCCTGAGCCATCCTCTCCTCCTTCAGCTTATGCGTAACATTAGCCAAGGAAGACGCACCCGCGCCTTGATCAGGATCAGGCCGCCGGATCTGCCCCTGTGTTCAATTGCTGGCCGCCAACATAGCCACCCGATTCAATTCCCAGAATGACTTCATCAACACCTACCTTGCCGTCACTATTGGAATCCCAGAATGCCATGATCTGCTGCGCACGCGCGGTGACATCATCGACCGTCGCCGGATCGATCGCAGCCGCGAGATCAGCCACGTCGAACCAGCCTTTTCCGGCTGTATCATATTGCTGGATGATGCTTTGGGCCTGCTGCACCTGAGCTATCCCCTTTTGCAACTCCTCCAGAGTGAGCTCGCCATCGGCCGTAGTGTCCCAAGCCGCGAAGGTCGCAGCGGCGTCTGCCACCTGCGCATGCGCTTCGAATTCCGCACTCGAAATGCCGCCACTGGAATTGGTGTCATATTGCGCGAGCAAAGTGGCGGCCAGAAGCGCGGGGTCAGTGGGCGTGATCGGTGGTGGCGGGGGAGGAGGTGGCTGCTGGGCCGCAGCATCAAACGCTTCGATCCCGACAATCAGCTCCTGACGCGTCAGCTTGCCGTCCTTGTCCGAATCCCAAGCCGCAAAATGCGCCTGCGCTTGCGCATCATCAGGCGCTGTGACATTTGCAGCCGCCGCTATATCGATTGCGCCTGTCTTTTGCGGATCGAAGACATTCAGGAGGGCGTCGGCGTGATCCATCGTTTGATATCCGGCCGTCAGCTCAGCGCGCGTGACCTTGCCATCCCCATTCTGGTCGAAGGCATCAATTGCCTGCTGCGCCTTGTTGGCATCGCCCAGTGACGGATCGGCAATCCAGGCGGCCTTGATATCGGCCAGTTCAACATAGCCCTTGCCTGCGGTGTCATATTTTGCGAGCAGCACATCAGCGCGCGCGGCCGCTGTGGGCGGTGTCCAGCTGCCGCCAATCTCAGCCATATTTGCGACGCCATCGCCATTCTGGTCGAGCGCATCCATGGCCTCATGGGCCATATAGGCCGCAATCGCGTGATTGCGGGAGAAGGACGGATAAAGCGTCTCAGCAAAGATCGTCTTGTGCACAGTCGCCACCGAGCCCGTTGCTTCGGGCATGCGGGTCGGGTCGGCCAGAAGCGTGGCGAACATGTGCTGGAATTCGGCGCCATCGACAGAGGCGCTGCCATTGCGGTCCATGCCAGACACGAGCTGACGCGCCATGTCGGCCCGTTGAGAACCGGCAGCGTTCAGCAGGGAGACAAGGCGCAGCGCATAATCCATCCCACGCGCGCAGCAAGTGTCGTGCCGACCTGAAAACCTTTTAGTTTCAGAATCTTAATTAAGAAAAAGGCGCCGGGGCTAAGCCACCGGCGCCTGATTTTGTAAGACCCTAGAGGTCCGTGAAGATTACTTCACGTCCTTGTTGGTCAGAGCGAAGGAGAGCGTGCCAACAACTGCGGCGCCGCAATAAGTCGACAGCGATCCCGAGCTGGAGTTGGTCGGGCCGGTGATGTCAGAGCATTTTGACTTGCTCAGGCTTGTATTGTGGTAGCGCAGGTCAAGAGTAGCGATCTTGTAGGTATAGCCAGCGCCGACGTTGTAATAGGTGTAATCGGCATAATTGGTAGAGCCGTGCGTGGCATCTGCCTTACCCAGGAACTGGCGGCCGACCTCACCGGAGATCGTCGCATCGCCGATCTTGTAGGCGGCTGTCCCGGAGATGTACTGGGCCTTGGCGCCGGTATGAACGTAGCTAGGCGTAATGAAGCCGTTGACACCAAGCGTGAAAGCATCGGTCACAGCATATGTAGTCTTCACATAGCCTTCGAACCAAGTCGTGCTGGTCGGCAAAACCGTGTTCTTGGTGAAGCTCGGATAAACATAAGCAACAGCGCCAAGGTCAATGCCAAAGGCGCCAAATGTGCCGCGAACGCCGCCCATAGCATCCCATTCCAGCGAGGGGCTGTCGTAATAACGGGTCAGCTTCACAGACGAACCTGCCGTTCCAAGATAGGCGGCATAGGTGTCATTGAAATTGTAACGCAGCTCGGCGTTGGTGTTGGCGCTCGGCTTGTTGTCAGACTGGCTAATGCCGCGGAACAGGTAATTCGAATTCAAACCGCCACCGACGGTCCATTCCCAAGGGGAGACAACGACGGGAGCAGGAGGCGCCTTCTTGCCCTTGCCGAGATCGGCGGCAGAAGCGGAGGTCACAGCGGCGAGAGCCACGGCAGCGGAGAGGAGGAGCTTGGAGCGCATATTCTGATTGCCCTTGTTACTAGAAATGATGGTCAGAAATTGTGACGCTCAGACGTCAAAGACAAGACTGAAAGGTTGGCAGCGTGCCTAATCGATAAGCAATTCAGCCCTCAATCCACAGAGTGTCATATTGCGTTGCAAAAATGCCACGCGTGCCGAAGGGGTAAATGTCCTGAATTGGCACAGGCTTGCAGAGATTGAGCAGCTCCGCCCCTTTTATTTTATGAATGAAAAATGGCGGAGAGGGAGGGATTTGAACCCCCGATAGGCTTTCACCTATGCCGCATTTCGAGTGCGGTGCTTTCAACCACTCAGCCACCTCTCCGCGGTCGCCGGAAGGGGCCTGGCCGCCCTCCGTATGGTTGCGCGGGGCAATAACATGCTGGTGGCACCGCGACAAGCGCGGAAAGGCTTGAGCCTCAGTTCCGAAGGCGCGAATCCATGGCCGCTCTTGCACCGGGTCGGTTTATTCCGTACATCAGCGCGGCGTTGCCCCTATGGCGGAACTGGTAGACGCGTCCGACTCAAAATCGGATTCCGCAAGGAGTGCTGGTTCGATTCCGGCTAGGGGCACCACTTCCCGCTTGTTCCCTCTTGGGCTTTCATCTTTTTATCAGAAAGATGAGATAGCTTTGGATCATGGACGATTCGCTGCACAGGCTCTATCAGGCAATCCTCGCCGCTCGCGCGCAGGATCCCGCCAGCTCGAAAACATCCAAGCTCTTCCACGCCGGCATCGAAAAAATGGCGAAGAAACTCGCCGAGGAAGCCGTGGAAGTCGGCCTTGATGCCGTGCATATGCGCCGCGACCGCGTTGTGCTGGAAAGCGCCGACCTGCTCTACAATCTCGCGGTGATCTGGGCGGAATGTGACATTCATCCTGAAGATGTTTATCGCGAAATGTCGCGCCGCGAAGCACTCTATGGAATCGCTGAGAAATTGCCGAAAGCACAAAAGGGCGCCAAGCGTGCGCGCCTGCGCCCGTTGCGCATTGTCTCGCGCTAGGGCTGTTTTGACAGGTGTGAAAATTCCTCCACCACGCGCTCATAGACCGGGCGCTTGAAGGGAATGATCATCGCCGGCAAATCCTGCATCGGCACCCATTTCCACGCATCAAATTCCGCTTTGTGCCCACCAGCGGGTGAGAGAATATTGATCTCGCTATCATCCCCCGTGAAGCGCAAAGCAAACCACTTTTGTGTTTGGCCAACATAACGGCCCTTCCACGCTTCCTGGGCAATATCGTCAGGCAGATCATAAGCAAACCAATCGCGCGCTTCTGCGAGGCGCTCCACGCTCGTCACATTGGTCTCTTCAGCCAATTCGCGCAGCGCAGCGGGGAAAGATTCTTCGCCCTCATCAATGCCGCCTTGCGGCATCTGCCATTCATGGCCTTCCGCCACATGTTCGCGCAAAGCCTTGTTGGCGCGCCGCCCGACAAAGACCAACCCTTGCGCATTGATCAGCATGATACCCACGCAGGGCCTATATTTTTTGTCCGACATGATGGGATGTTACCGCGCAACTGTTTGCGCTGGCGCCGGGATCAACGCCGACAGCGGCACGAGGGCGATTCCCCGCGCGTCCAGACCCTGTGCGAAACGCGCGATCCGGTCAATATGAACGGGCACCGCAGGCACAACGCCAATGGCGGCCCCCTTCTCGCGCGCGATCGCTTCAAGCCGCCGCAGAGATGCATCGACGCTATCAGGCGATATCGTGTCGATGGCGATATCAGCACGCATGGCGGGCGCGCCCGTCGCCAATGCCATCGCGGATGAGAGCGACTGGCGCGAAGATCCATCATCAAAAAAGACGAGGCCGCGCCCCGCAATATCTTGCAGAATGGGCATGAGCGCTTGCGGGCTGGCCATGAAACGCCCACCCAAAAAATGGCTTAAGCCGATATAGCCTTGAAAGCGGCTCATGTGCCAATGCAGCGCATCGAGATTGCGCTCGCGCGCAGCCGTGGCCATGAGCGGGCGCGCGCCAAGTTCAGGGCTGGGCGCAAAACCTTCCATCGGCACTTGCAAGAGCAATTCATGCCCGGCAATCCGCGCCTGATCCGCCTGTTCTTCCACCCGCGGCGCATAAGGAGAAAAAGCAAATGTGATCGCGCCGGGAAGCACTTTTGCGGTCTGCGCGCTGGCCTGCGGATTGATCCCCATTCCCGTGACCACCAGCGCAAGACGCGGCGCCCCTGGCGCCAAGCGCGCATCCAGGCCCGAAGGGCGTGCATAAACATCAGCCGGGCGCGCACCATCGCGCCCAATGCGCGGCAGCGGACCATGCGGACCTGATGTCATCAGACGTGAATCGGGTGCCCCCGCCAGCACGGTCCCTGAGCGCATATCTTGCGGAACACGGATGACAATCGGCTCTGCACTTTCTGAGCCATTGCGCCGAATGACTTTTACACCCGCGTCTTGATCAACCGTCGGCGAGATGATGCGCACACCCGGTGAGACAGAGACAACACGATCCTCTTCGATATTTTGCGAGGCGATGCCGGGTAAATCCGGAACAGAAATGCGGCGCGGCGGCGCATAATCAACGGAAGCTGCAAGCGGCGGTGTGGGAAGGGGCGCCGCCACACGATCCGTGACAAAGATAAAAGCGAGGATACTGACCGCGATCACGCCAATCCCGGAGAGTGCAACAGCACGCAAAGGAATATCGCGCTCACGCCATTGCCGCGGCGCCGTCTGTGATGGCGGGGCATAACCTAGCGGCCTGTCGAGATCGTCGGCGCTCATGCACATCTCAATCGGCTTGAAAACCGGCAATGAGCCGGACGCCTGATATTTTAAAATGAATCAAAGGGCCTAGGTGCCGAACATCAAGGCGAAACCTAGGCCCAATCTAAAATGACATGACAACAAATACGCAGAAGATGCACAAACTTATTTGACTGTGCGTTCGGCCGCCTTCGCGGGCTCGCTCGCTTGCGCCTTTGTGTAAGTGCCGCGCAACATGTCGAGAGCGGCCTTCAATTGCTTGTCGTTCTTGGGGTCGGGCGGCACATAGGCTTGCGAACCGCTCTTCTCTTCTTCGCCATTTTTCAAATGGCCCTTCAGAGAGGCTTCGCCCTTCGTGTCATCCTTGCCTTTCAACTCATCAGGCACATCCTGCAAAATCTGGATATCCGGATCTATGCCCTTGGCCTGAATCGAGCGGCCAGACGGTGTATAGTAACGCGCCGTGGTGAGGCGCAGCGCGCCATTGGCTTGGCCAAGCGGAATGATCGTCTGTACCGAGCCTTTGCCGAAGGAACGCGTGCCGACAATCGTTGCACGCTTGTGATCCTGCAGCGCACCTGCAACGATTTCCGACGCCGAAGCAGAACCGCCGTTGATCAGCACGATCAACGGCTTGCCCTTCGACAAGTCACCGGGGCGGGCATTGTAGCGCTGGGTTTCATCCGCATTGCGGCCGCGCGTCGAGACGATTTCGCCATGGCTCAGGAAGGCATTCGACACAGCAATCGATTGATCAAGCAGGCCGCCGGGATTGTTGCGCAGATCAAGAATATAGCCCTTGAACTTATCGCCCGGTACGTCGGCATTGAACTTGCTGATCGCGGTCTTCACGCCATCATAGGTCTGCTCGTTGAATTGTGTGATGCGGATATAGCCAACATCATCACCTTCCTGGCGGAAGCGCACGGAGCGGATCTGAATCACTGCGCGGGTAATGGCGACTTCCTGACTGTCGCGCGAGGCGCCCCGCAGGATCGTCAGCTTCACTTGTGTATTGACAGCGCCGCGCATCTTGTCGACGGCCTGATTGAGCGTCATGCCCTGCACGCTCTCGCCATCGATGGCTGAAATAATATCGCCCGACATAATGCCCGCACGCGCGGCCGGCGTTTCATCAATCGGCGTGACAACTTTCACAAGCCCGTCTTCCTGCGTGACTTCGATGCCAAGACCACCAAATTCGCCGCGCGTCTGCACCTGCATGTCGCGGAAGCTTTTGGCATCCATATAGCTCGAATGGGGATCGAGCGAGGTGAGCATGCCCGAGACTGCCGCTTCGATGAGCTTTTGCTCATTGGGCTTCTCGACATAATCGGAGCGGATTTTTTCAAAAACGTCGCCAAAGAGATTGAGGTTCTTGTAGGTGTCGGAGACCGCCGCATTGGCGGTGCCCGAGAAATAGAAATGCGTCTGCGCCCCGACCAAAACAGTCGTTGCGCCCAGAGCTGCGCCCAGCATGACAAGAGAAATCTTGCGCATTATCCGCGAACCTTTTCCATCTCGGCCTTTGCCCACCATGGGCCCGGATCGATGGCCATTCCGTCTTTTCTGAACTCAACATAGAGAATGGGCTGCGATGCGCCAAGAGCAAGAGCCGTCGCCAGTGCCGTTCTAGCCGTTCCGTCACCCATGGTCGCCACAGGCTCCCCAGCCAGCACGAATTGGCCAACCTCGACATTGATCCGCTCCATGCCGGCGAGCACAACATAGTACCCACCGCCGGCATTGATGATCAAGAGTTGGCCATAAGTGCGGTAGGGGCCCGAGAAAGCGACCCAGCCATCTGCTGGTGAGGCAACAGGAGACCCCGGACGGGTGGCCAGAGAAAGCCCCTTCTCCACCCCGCCGATTCCGTCAGTCACCCCGTAAGTCTTGACGATCTTTCCTAAAACCGGAATCAACAACAGGCCCTTGGCATCCGCAAACGCAATTTTGGGCGACAGGCGCGCCGGATCGCCAAAGGGCAAAGAGGCGACGCGTTGGTTCTTCACTTGTGCCGCATCTGCGGCCCTGGCCTGCTCAGCTGCACGACCGGCGGCCGGAATTTCTGTTTCGGAGCGGGAAATGAGGTCCTTGAAGTCCGGCGATTGTTTTGCCAGTTCTGCGAGGCGCTGGCGCTGTTCGGCCAGTTTCTGCTCAGCCTCTTTCAGGGCGCCTTGCCGGGCAGTAACCAAAGCCGACAGCTTTTCATTGTCGCGCACAAAGGTCTGCGCCTCTGCGGCAAGGCGTTCTTTTTCAAGCGCAATATTCTTACGAAGCTCAACCAGCTCGTTGAGATCGGTGGCCAGCGATTGAGCTTCGGAGCGCAATTCGGGAAGCACAGCGCCCAGCATCATGGCCGAGCGGATCGAGCGCAAAGCATCTTCTGGCGAAGCCAGAACGGCCGGTGGGATCCCGCGGCGCATGCGCTGCAGGACGGCCAGAACTTCGGCCAAAACAGCGCGGCGGCTTTCCAGCGATTTGCGGATAGCGTCCTCGCTGCCGGTTGCGACATCGAGCCGCTTCTCTATCTCCGCCATGCGCGCTTGCGTCTGGCGCATTTTCGAATTGGTTTCGATCAGCGCGGCGTTGAGCCGGGTGCGATCCATACGGATGCCTTCGGCCTCCGCCTCCAGCGCCCTACGACGCTCGTCGGCGGCGCGCAATTCAGTTTCGATTGCCTTCGGATCGCGCGCGGTCGTCTGTGCCAGCGCGGGCACGGCCAAAGCAAAGCTCATAGCCAGCAGCCAAAGGCCTGCTGGATGAAGAGCGGAACTTGCACGGGATCGAATCATGGACCCAGCATAGGCACGGTAATCGCGGCCGCAACGAGGCGATTACGCGCGATGATAGGGATGGCCCGACAAAATGGTGAGTGCACGGTAAATCTGCTCCGCCGCCATGATGCGCACGAGCTGATGGGGCCAGGTCATAGCACCAAAAGCCAGAACCAGCGAAGCTTTGGCGCGCAACTCCGGATCGATCCCGTCAGGCCCGCCGATCAGCAGAGCATAGGCGGAAGCGCCATTGTCGCGTGCGCTCGCCAGATCTGCCGCAAAGGCCTCGCTGCCCATGGTCTTGCCGCGCTCATCCAGAACGATGAGCCGGGCACCGGCGGGAATGTTAGTTGTGAGAAGGCGTGCTTCTTCCGCTTTGCGATCTTCGGGACGGCGCGCGCGCGATTCATCGGCCTCGCGCATCTCGACCCCGGTCAAGCCAACGCTTCGCGACGAGCCTTGAGCACGTTCAAGATAACGCGCGCAAATTTCTCTCTCTGGGCCGGCTTTCAACCGCCCGATGGCTGACAGGAGGACGCGCAAGAGGCCAGAGGATCACCACGCCATCAAGCGCGGCGATCAGCCTTCTGTTCGGCCGGACGATCTCCGCTCCACATTTTCTCCAGATTATAAAACTGGCGAACCTCCGGGCGGAAAAGATGGACGATGACATCGCCTGCATCAACCAGCACCCAATCGCAATGGGGCAGGCCTTCAATGCGGGGCAATTTAAAGCCACCTTCCTTGCAACCCTTGCTGACGCGATCAGCGATCGCGTTGACATGAGTCGTCGACCGCCCGGTCGCGATAATCATCGCGTCGGCGATCGACGTTTTGCCGTGAAGGTCAATGGAGAGAACATCCTCGGCCTTCGCATCATCGAGGCTGTTGAGAATGTTGCGTACGAGCAATCCGGTATCGGGTTCAGCCTGAACACGAACCGGTTGGGGCAGTTTTTCGCCTGCTCCTGCTTGGACCGTGGTTGCCAGAGCCTGTTTCTCCTTCGTGCTGCGCGGCGCGCTGCGCTTCGTCAATGTGGGCGACTTCGCCATGTGATTCAACTCTTCTCTTCAGAGGGCCGGTTGGCCAATCGACGCAGACACGCCCGAAAACAGTCCTGCGCCCGCGCGGCGAAGCTCGGTCGAGGATATGTCCGAGCGCCTACCATGCAGAAAAATAAAGGCGGGAGTACGGGCGCGAGCTAAAAGCCGCGCCTCCGTCTCGCCATAGCGGAAACGTGAAAAATAGTGCCCTGCCCGACTGTTGACGGCCTTCAAGGTCGAACCCGGGCGGTCGATCACCGCCACAGGAACGAGATGGGCAATCTCCTGCCAGCGTTGCCAGTGGTGGAATTGGGCGAGATTATCGGCACCCATGAGCCAGACGAAATCCACGCCCGGACAGCGCCGTGTCAGATAAGAAATCGTGTCGTAGGTATAGCGTGTGCCAATCTCGGCCTCAAAACCGGTGACATCAATCTGCGGATGATCCCCGATGCGCCGCGCTGCGGCCATGCGCGCAGCCAAGGACGGAAGGCCAGCATTTTCCTTCAGCGGATTGCCAGGCGTAACAATCCACCAGACGCGATCCAGCCGTAGTTTCGACAAAGCAATCTGACTGACCAGCAGATGTCCCTCATGCGGGGGGTTGAAAGAGCCGCCAAACAGGCCAATGCGCATGCCCTGTTCATGGGGCGGCAAATGGGCCGGCAAACGCGGCGCGCCCTGCGCCGCGATGAAACGCGGCGGTTTGGCAGGACGGAGCGCCGGTCGCGGCATGTCATGTGTCACGGACGTGTCTGACCATTGCCGCGCACGCGGTATTTAAAGGAGCATAATTGCGCCAGCCCCACAGGCCCGCGCGCATGCATGCGGCCCGTGGCAATGCCAATCTCAGCCCCAAAACCAAATTCACCGCCATCGGCAAATTGCGTCGAAGCATTGTGCATGACAATGGCCGAGTCGACCTCGCTCAAGAAGCGTTCGGCCGCAGCTTTGTCTTCGGTGACAATGCAGTCGGTGTGATGCGAGCCATGTGTCTCGATATGGTCGATGGCCTCATCAAGCCCTTCCACCACGCGGCAAGCAATGATGGCATCGAGATATTCGAGCTTCCAGTCTTCATCGGTGGCGGGCACGACGCGAGGATCCGTTTGCAACGATGCTGCATCACCACGCACTTCACATTTTTCATCAAGCAGCATTTTGACGAGCGGCGCGAGATGGGTCGTCGCGACTGCTTTGTCGACAAGCAAAGTTTCAGCGGCCCCGCAAATACCTGTGCGCCGCAGCTTGGCATTTCGAACGATGGTTTTGGCCTTTTCGAGATCGGCTGCGCCATGAATATAGACATGCACAATGCCTTCGAGATGGGCGAAAACCGGCACACGCGCTTCGTCCTGCACGCGTGCGACAAGGCTCTTGCCACCGCGCGGGACAATGACGTCAAGCGCGCCGCCCAGACCTTTCAGCATTTCGCCCACTGCCGCGCGATCCTTCACCGGTACACGTGAAATGGCAGCTTCCGGCAGACCTGCTTCGCGCAAACCCTGCACAAGGCAGGCATGGATGAGTGCGGATGAATGAAGCGAATCTGACCCACCGCGCAGGATGCAGGCATTACCTGCCTTGAGGCAGAGCGCGCCAGCATCCGCCGTGACATTCGGGCGGCTTTCGTAAATCACGCCAATCACGCCAAGCGGCGTCGACACGCGCTCAATCTTGAGACCATTCGGGCGCTCGAAAACTTCCAGCACCTTGCCAACGGGATCTGGCAAGGCGGCTATGGCCTCGACGCCTTTGGCCATAGCCTCAATACGCGCTGCATCGAGCAGCAAGCGATCCAGCATCGCCTTGGTGGCGCCAGCGGCTGCTGCGGCCTGCATGTCTTGCGCATTGGCCACGATGATGTCTGTCGCGCGCGCGCGCATAGCGGAGGCTGCCGCCAGCAAAGCCTTGTCCTTCATCTCGCGCGAGCTCAGCGCCACTGCCCGCGCGGCTTTGCGCGCATCGCGTCCCAGCGCCGCCATCAGGGCGGGCACATCTTGCGTAGCTTGGGGATCAAAAGGCTTGGTCATGGTCATCGATCTAAAAGGAAGTTGGAACGTCTGTCACTCGCTGCCGAGCGCCATATCATCACGGTGGATCATCTCGGCCTGTCCCGGTTCACCCAGAATAGCTTCGATCTCGCGGGAATTGCGACCGGCAATGCGTGCTGCCTCCAGCGCATCATAGGCCACCAAGCCTCGGCCAATCTCAGCGCCACGCGCATCGCGAATGATGATGCAATCACCGCGCGCAAAAGACCCTTCAAGGCGCACCACACCGGCGGGCAGGAGACTGGCACCGGCAAGCAGGGCCTTGGCTGCACCCGCATCAATATGCACCGTGCCGCGCGGTTCCAGCGAGCCGGCAATCCATTTTTTGCGCGCTGTGACCGGATTGGAAGGTGTGAGAAACCATGTGCAACGACCGCCATCAGCGATGCGCTTCACCGGGTTGATCACGCGCCCATCGGCAATCACCATATGGGTGCCGCCGGTTGTGGCAATTTTTGCCGCTTCGATCTTGGTGCGCATGCCGCCACGTGACATTTCGCTGGCAGCCCCACCAGCCATGGCTTCGATCTCAGCCGAGATGCGCGGCACAACAGGGATAAGCGTGGCTGAGGGATCTTCATGCGGGGGTGCCGTATAAAGCCCGTCAATATCAGACAGGAGCACGAGCAGATCGGCGCTAGCCATGGTCGCGACACGCGCGGCCAAGCGATCATTGTCGCCATAGCGGATTTCTGTTGTGGCGACCGTGTCATTTTCATTGATCACGGGCACAGCGCGCAATTCGAGCAATTTGCCGATGGTTTCACGCGCGTTAAGATAGCGCTGACGCTCTTCCGTGTCATTCAGCGTGACCAGGATTTGCCCTGCCGTAATGCCGCGTGCGCCCAGCACTTCCGACCAAGTACGCGCCAGAGAAATTTGCCCGACAGCTGCAGCAGCCTGACTTTCTTCCAGACGCAAAGAGCCTTTCGGCAATTTCAAAACCGTGCGGCCCAGCGCAATTGAGCCCGACGAGACGACAAGCACATCGCGACCCTCACGATGCAGGCCCGCAATATCTTCGGCCAAAGCTTCCAGCCAGTCGCGCTTCAGCGCGCCCTGCGCCTGATCGACGAGCAGCGACGAGCCGACTTTCACGACGATGCGGCGGAAGTTTTTGAGTGAAGGCAGGGTCGTCACGTCTCAGGCCTCACGGATGCCAGGCTTCTTGAACGCCAGATAGATCGGCGGCACGCGCCGCATCAATGATGCGAATGAGATCGCGCAAAGCTTCTGTCACGCCGGCGCGTGTGGCAGCCGAGAGGAAAATCGGCGTACTGCGCTTTTTGCCGTCAGCGAGCGGCGGGCCCGCCGTGCGGATGGCACGCTTCAAGCGATCCATCTGCTTTTTCAGCGTCTCTTCATCCACCGTGTCGCATTTTGACAGCGCAACAATCTCGGCCTTGTCGGAGAGCCCATGTTCATAGGCCTCCAATTCATGACGCACCGTCTTGTAAGCCTCGCCTGCATGGTCTGAACCTGCATCGACCAGATGCAGCAACACACGGCAACGCTCCACATGCCCAAGGAAGCGATCACCAAGGCCCAAGCCTTCATGCGCGCCTTCGATCAGGCCTGGAATATCTGCGAGCACGAATTCGCGTCCATCCGAATTTACAACACCCAGATTGGGATGCAGCGTGGTGAACGGATAATCGGCGATCTTCGGTTTAGCTGCCGAGACACTAGCGAGAAATGTCGACTTGCCGGCATTGGGCAGACCAACGAGTCCGGCATCGGCAATAAGTTTCAAACGCAACCAGATAGTCAGCTCTTTACCGGTCTGACCGGGATTGGCACGACGCGGCGAGCGATTGGTGGAGGTGGTGAAATGCAGATTGCCGAAGCCGCCATTGCCGCCACGGGCGACAACCACGCGCTGACCGACTTCGGTCATATCGGCAATGAGCGTCTCGCCATCTTCTTCATAGATTTGCGTGCCAACCGGCACTTTCAGCACAGAATCATCCCCTTTGCCGCCCGCGCGATTGCGCCCCATGCCATGCATGCCGGTTTTGGCCTTGAAATGCTGTATGAAGCGATAATCGATGAGCGTGTTGAGCCCGTCGACGCAGATCGCGACCACATCCCCGCCACGGCCGCCATCGCCGCCGTCGGGTCCGCCGAATTCGATGAATTTTTCGCGCCTGAACGACACGGCGCCCGCGCCGCCGTCGCCGGAGCGCACATAGATGCGGGCCTGATCGAGGAATTTCATGACTTTTACCTATCCGAGCCAAGGGCGCGGAGCAATGGAGACGCCCGGAACCAACGAGGTTCCGGGCCAGAAGGGTTAATGCCAGATGGCATGTTTCAGGCCGCCGCCTTGGGCAGAGCGATCCGTCCAGCCACATCAGCACGCGCCGAGAGCCATTCAGAGCGGGCAATCCGCGCACGCCCGTCAGCCCCCGCTTTCGGGAAACCGCAAGCCGCCAGCACCTTGCCTGCCGCCTCCGGCGTTTGCTCCGTGAGCCGGGCCTCGATGTCCTGCGCGCCCGATAGCATGAAGGCCATGTCGACAATCGCTTCGATCGCTTCGCGCATCAGCCCCTGCCCCCAATCAGGGCGGCCGAGCCAATAGCCGAGGACCAGACCGCGGCCATCGCCCTTGGCCTGCACACCTGCCGAGCCGATAAAGGCTGACGGGTCGCTGCGTGGCGAAAGGGCTAACACTGTGCCCTCGCCTGCCAGATTGACGCGCCGCGCGCCCAAAACAAAATCTTCTGCCTCCCGCGCCCCAAAGGGCGTTTGCAGGCAGGAGATTCCTTTCGCGACCTCAGGGTCCGAAGCGAGGCGGGCGAAATCGCGCATATCTGCGGCACGCGGCCAGCGCAGCCAGAGGCGGGCGGTCTCGATCCGGAACACATCGTCGCGGGTCAGCTCGGGAAACATGGAACAGCTCCAGTTCGAAACGGCGCGCTCTGCGCCAGAAACACAAAAAGGGAAGCGGTCTCCCGCTTCCCCCAGGTGTCCCCTCGTCGGGGATCGGACTGGTCCGGATCTCTTAGGACTTTTGCCCCTTTCGATCCTTGAGGTTTAAAGAACCTATCCACCGGGTCTCGCGAGAGTCGGTGGAAGATCTTCATCAAACCACCACCTTTATTCAGCTGCCTGCGCTTGCGGCAGAACTTCTACGTAAGCTCGGCCATTCGCCTTTTTCAGGAAATGGACCTTGCCTTCGACGAGAGCGAAGAGCGTGTGATCGACACCCATGCCGACATTCTTGCCGGGGTGCCATTTTGTGCCGCGCTGACGCACGATGATGTTGCCGCCGATGACAGCTTCACCACCGAACTTCTTCACGCCAAGTCGACGACCGTCTGAGTCGCGGCCGTTGCGGGATGAACCGCCTGCCTTTTTGTGAGCCATTGATCTGCTCCGAACCTTGCAGCCCCGCGGTTTGTTCCGAGGGCGAGTGAATGTGAGTTGGACCTTTTATATCGTAAAAAGATCCGTTCTGAAACCGGTCCGCGCGATCAGTTCGCGGCGATGCCGGTGATGCGCACGATGGTCAGATCCTGACGGTGACCACGCTTGCGCTTCGAATTCTTGCGCCGACGCTTTTTGAAGGCGATGACCTTGGGGCCGCGTGCCTGAGCGATGATCTCGGCACTGACCTTGGCGCCGGCGACCGTCGGGGCGCCAACATTCATCTTCTCGCCATCGACGAGCATGAGCACTTCTTCAAACGTCACTTTATCACCGGGAGCTCCGGCAAGCGTCATGACGGTAATCTTGTCTTCGGCGGCAACCTTGTACTGCTTGCCGCCGGTTTTGATGACTGCGAACATCGTTTTATCCTCGTGTTCATCTCCGGCTCTGCCCAAGGGTTGACCCTCATGGCGGCCGGCTTCTTTGCAGATTTGCAAACCAGCGATTTCGCCCCGACACCGCAGCCCGCTCCGGAAGACCTGGAGACCAAAAGGCAAACGAAAAGCGCGGCCTTGTGAGACCGCGCGCCGAAGCGAGGGGTTCTATAGGGGGATGGACGGGGAAGAGTCAAACCCAAAAGACAGCCCGGAGCCCATTTTATGCCCATTTTGGGCGGATTGGGGCCCGGGCGCTCTTTCCCTTCGTCATTGCGAGCGCAGCGAAACAATCCATGGCGCAGCGGTTATCGGCCAAAGCCCGGGCCATGGATTGGCGCGTCGGCCTTCGGCCTACTCGCAATAACGAGGCAGGCGGCCTATCATAGGGCAAAATAACAACAGGGGGGCTCTCGTCCATGACACTCATCATCAATAATGACGCCGTGCATCAAGTTCTCACCATGCGCGACACGATTGACGCGCTCGAGGCCTCCTATCTGAACCTCGCCAAGGGCGAGGCAGTCTGCCGCCCGCGCATCGACATCCGCATCCCCACCAAAGACCCCAAGAAGAATTACCAATGGGGCACGATGGAAGGTGGTTCGACCGATGGCTATTTCGCCATTCGCATGAAATCCGACATCATCTACGAGCAAGAATATAATGGCGCGATCACGCAGGAAAAATATTGCATGAAGCCCGGCCTCTTCTGTGGCTTGATCCTGCTCACATCCATCCACAATGCCGAGCCACTCGCGCTGATCAATGATGGCCATTTGCAACACATGCGCGTTGGCGGTGATGGTGGCATTGGCGTGAAATATATGGCGCGCAAAGACGCCGAAGTGGTTGGTATTCTGGGTTCAGGCGGGATGGCGCGCACGCATATGCAGAGCTTCACCGCTGTGCGCAATATTAAAAAAGTGCAAATCTTCAGCCCGACGAAAGCCAATCGTGAAGCCTTTGCAGAAGAAATCCGCGCGCTTTACGGCATTGAAGTAAAAGTCTGCGATGCGCCCGAGCAAATCTATCGCGGTGCTGACATTACTGCGGGCCTGACAGATTCTGCAGTGCCCGTTCTGAACGGCGATTTGCTGGAGCCTGGCACACATATCGTGAATATCGGCGGCAGCGGCATTCCAGACCAGAAGTCACTTGATCGCGTTGATGTCTATCTGCGTTTTGGCGATGCACCCGCGCCACGCGGCCGCCCGGAACTGGCCCTTGATGACGAATATATCGCATGGGAAGCGCGCCCCGATGCTTTCAAATTCGGCGATGGCCGCAAGGGCAAAAAAGCCCATGGCGTAACAATTCCTGAAAAGCGCATCACATTGTCGGATCTTGTTGAAGGCAAAGCCAAGGGCCGCACATCCGACAGCCAGATCACTTATTCAGAACGCGGCAACCTGCAAGGTGCGCAATTCTATGCCGTGGCGGGGCGCGTCTATGAATTGGCAAAAGCCGCGGGCTTGGGTCATGAAATCCCAACCGAATGGTTCTTGCAGGACATTCGTAACTGACGGACGCAAGAGCCTGCATCCTTGCAAGCCGGAGGCAAAGCAATCCAGAGGAGGCGCTGCCAGACCTCTCCTTGCTTGCGCCACCCATGCAATGTTAACGCTGACACATGTTCAAAAAGCTCTACCACTGGACCTTGGCACTGGCTGAAAGCCCCCGCGCAACTTTCGCGCTGGGTGCTGTGTCTTTTGCCGAGAGTTCCTTCTTTCCGATCCCTCCCGATGTGATCCTGGTGCCGATGGCGCTGGCGAAGCCACAGCGCGCGCTTTTCTATGCCCTCGTCTGCACGCTGACCTCGGTCGCGGGCGGCATTGTCGGCTATGGCATCGGCTGGTTGCTGTGGGACACGCTCGGCCAATGGCTGATCAATCTCTATGGCTATGGCGCGCGCATAGAAGTCGTGAAGGCCGCCTATGACCAATGGGGCTGGCTGTTCATTCTGGTGAAGGGACTGACCCCCATCCCCTACAAACTCGTGACGATTGTCTCTGGACTGCTTGAATATAATTTCCCGCTCTTCGTTCTTCTGTCGCTTATCACACGCGGCGCACGTTTCTTTCTGATTGCGGGACTGCTCAACAAATTCGGCGAACCAATCCGAGATTTGCTCGACCGCTATTTCGGGGTTTTTCTGATGATCATCGCTGTCTTTGTGGTCGGCGGGTTCTGGCTGGCAGGACATTTCTTCTGATGCTGGACAGGATAACCCCAGCACGCGCCGCCACCATCATCGCACTTGTCGCTCTCGCGACCATTACAGGCGCGTGGATTTTTGAAGCCTTTGGTTATCTGCCCTGCGAACTCTGCCTGAAGCAGCGCATCGCTTATTATATAGGCATGCCGCTCGCGGCTTTAACGGCGCTCGTCGTTATCAAAAGCACATCCCTCGCACGCGCGCTATTTTTGGCATGCGCTTTCTTGTGGTTAGGCAGCGCGCTTTTTGGCGCTTATCACGCCGGCATCGAATGGGGCTTCTGGCCCGGCCCCGCCGCTTGCACGGGTACCGGCTCATCAGCTGGCAGCATGGATGATTTCATGACGCAATTGCAGACGACGCAAGTCGTGCAATGCGACAAAGTGGCAATCCGAATGATCGGCCTATCTCTGGCGGGGTGGAACGCTGTTATTTCAGCTGGGCTTTCAGCCCTCGCCATCATCGGTGCGCGCGCAAAGCCTTAAGCTTCGTCATCCAATGCGAGGCGCGCACGGGCGCGCAGCTTTTCCGTCTCGGACTTCAATTGTCCGCAAGCTGCCAGAATGTCACGCCCACGCGGCGTGCGCACCGGGCTTGCATATCCTGCATTGAAGACAATGTCGGAGAAGGTCTCGATCGTCTCCCAATCGGAACATTCATATTGTGCGCCAGGCCAGGGATTGAAGGGGATCAAATTGATCTTCGCCGGAATCCCCTTCAGCATGCGCACCAATTCGCGCGCGTCTGTCGGTGAATCATTCACGCCCTTCAGCATCACATATTCAAACGTGATGCGGCGCGAATTGGATGCACCCGGATAAGTGCGGCACGCTTCCAAAAGATCGCGCAGCGGATATTTTTTGTTCAGCGGCACAAGCTTGTTGCGTAGCTCGTCATTGGTCGCGTGCAACGAAATAGCGAGCATCGTGCCCGAGGCTTCACCCAAGGGGGCAATCTGCGGCACAACGCCCGATGTCGAGACGGTTATGCGGCGCTTGGACAAAGATAGCCCTTCGCCATCCGTCAGCACACCAATCGCATCATTTACTTCATCGAAATTATACAGCGGCTCGCCCATGCCCATGAAGACAATGTTGGAGACGGGACGCACACCTTCGCCTGCTGGAATAAGACCATCATCATCGGGGCGTGTGCGGCCGGGATAATCGCCCAGCATGTCGCGCGCGACAACGAGCTGCTGCACAATTTCCTGCGCCGACAAATTGCGCACGAGTTTCTGTGTGCCTGTGTGGCAGAAGGTGCAGGTCAGCGTGCAGCCCACTTGGCTGGAAATGCAAAGCGTGCCGCGATCACTTTCTGGAATATAGACACATTCAATTTCTGCGCCCTTATCCTGCGCGTCCACCGGCGGCATGCGGATCAGCCATTTGCGTGTGCCATCCTGCGACAATTGCGCAGCGACGACTTGCGGGCGACCCAGCGTGTAATGCTCGGCCAATTTGGCGCGCAAAACTTTTGAGACATTGAGCATGGCATCGAACGAAGTCGCGCCTTGAAAATAAATCCAATGCCAAAGTTGGCCCACCCGCATGCGCTGCTCGCGCTCGGGCACGCCAATGGCGCCAAGTGCCTCAGCCAATTGCGCACGCGTTTTGCCCACCAGCGAGGGGCGAGCATGGGGATCAAAAATGGAGGGGCTCTCGTTCATGGGCGGGCTCATAGCAGTTTTGGGCCCTCATTGCGAGCACCAGCAAAGCACTGACGGGTTAGAGCTTCTTCTCTTGCACCTTCAGCGCATCCGCCAGTCGCATCTTGGCTGAGCCCGGCGCCAGCGGCTTTTGCTGGTTTTCATGCGGTGCCCAGCCAGACAGCCAGACAAACTCAAAGGTGGCGCGCAGACGACCATCAGGATCAGCAAAGCGCGACTGGTAAATCTCCGCCGCTTTCATCAGAACCGCGCGGCGCAGGGGCCTGAGATCACGCGCAACAAGCGCATTGGTCGCGCCCATAGCGCGCAAATCACGCAAGAGACCAAACATGGACGCATAGCGCACGATAATCGTGTCGGAATCCGTCACCGGCAACGCAAAGCCTGCGCGTTGCAGCAACCCGCCCATGTCACGCAGATCAGCAAAGGGCGCGATGCGCGGCGAGACGCCACCCATGACGGCCTCTTCGGCTTCCGCAAAGGCCAGCCTTAATTCCTGCAGGGATTGACCGCCTATCAGACAACCCATGAACAGACCATCAGGAGCAAGACTGCGCCGGATCTGGATGAGCGCGCCCGGCAGATCATTCACAAATTGCAATGCGAGTGCAGAAACGACGAGATCAAAGGACTTTTCTGAAAATGGCAGGGCTTCCTCATCCGCCACCATGCCGGTCCATAGGCCCTCACCAAGTGCTTGCGCAACAGGTGCCGTGCGCACCAGTTTTTCCGGGACACGCGCTGTCATGAGCGAGGCAAGTGCTGGTGTCGGCGTTCCGAGATCAAGAATGCGCGGAAAGGGACGCAAGACCGCCGAGAGACGATCCGCAAAATCACCCGCCACATGATCAACCAGAAAGCCAGCCGCACCTTGCGCATAGGCGCGCGCCAGTCGGGTGCGCAAAAGTGCGCGGTCGAAGACAATATGTGCGGGCGTATTCATCAAGGCCTTATAGCGCTGACATTGCAAAAAGCGCCAGCGATGCGGCAATCCATAGCGCAAAAGCTCGTCAGAAAGGCGCCATGGATTGCCGCGTCGGGCTAACGCCCTCCTCGCAATGACAATGAAATGAGATTAGCCTTATTCCCATGCGGCTCGTCTCTTTTGTCCTGGATCGGATTTACCCCCCCACCTGCCTCGCCTGCCGGGCGGCTGTGGATGAAGCGGGCACGCTCTGCCCCACCTGCTGGAGGGCCATGCCCTTTATCGAACAGCCCTATTGCGAGCGGCTGGGCCTGCCCTTCGCCCAAGAACTCGGCCCCGGGCTCATCTCGCCAGCAGCGGAGGTGAACCCGCCGGTCTTTGCCCGCGCGCGTGCCGTCGCCCGCTATGATGGCCCTGCCCGCAAGCTCGCCCAGCGGCTGAAATACAATGACCGGCTCGATCTCGCACCCGCCATGGGCCGCTGGATGGCCCGAGCGGGAACTGAAATTCTTAGCGAAGCCGACCTCATCACCCCTGTTCCACTGCATCGCGTGCGGCTTTGGCGGCGGCGCTTCAATCAGGCTGCCGTGCTGGCAGGCCATGTCGCCCGCCATGCCCGCCTGCCCTGCGAAACCGGGCTGATCGAGCGCATCAAGGCCACCCGCCCGCAAGTGGGCCTCACCCGAGAGGAGCGCGCCAGCAATCTGCAGGGTGCCTTTCGCCTCACGCCGGAGGCGGCCGGCCTGGCTGTCGAGCGTCGCATTGTGCTCATTGATGATGTGCTGACAACAGGCGCCACGCTCAATGCCTGTGCGCGCGCTTTGTTGAAGGCGGGTGCCGCCCGCGTCGATGCGCTCACCTTTGCCCGGGTTGTGAGCGGGGCGTGACAGACCATATAAGGGGGCTCGACAGATCAGGACGAGCTCGATGCAAAGCGTCACCATCTATACCAAAGCGACCTGCGGCTATTGCGCGGCGGCCAAAGCGCTTCTGAAATCCAAAAATGTCACCTTTGACGAAATACCCGTCGACGGAGATGTCACCAAGCAGGAAGAAATGACCAAGCGCGCGAATGGTGGCTGGACGGTGCCCCAGATTTTCATCGGCACCACACATGTGGGCGGTTGCGATGATCTGCATGCGCTGGAACGCGCGGGCAAGCTTGACGCTTTGCTCAATGGCGGCTGACCCACAATGATCAAATATGCGCTGATCTGCGAAGCGGATCATGAATTCGAAAGCTGGTTTCCTGACAGCGCCTCTTATGACAAGCAGGTGAAGCGCGGCCTTGTCGCCTGCCCGCTGTGCGACAGTGTCAAAGTGTCGAAAGCGATTATGGCGCCCAATGTCGCGCGCAAAGATCAAGACCGCGCCATCGCAGCTGACAATGATGATGTGCCTACGCCTACGCCTGCGGCTGCGGCTTCGGCGCCACAAGTACAAGATATTGCACTGCTTGATGAGCAGCAGCAGCAATTGCGCGGCATGATCCGCGAGCTGCATGAAAAGATTGTCGCCAATACGGATGATGTGGGCGAAAACTTCCCCGAAGAAGCGCGCAAAATGCACGACGGTGAGACGCCCGCACGCTCCATTCGCGGCAAGGCGAGCTTTGAAGAAGCGCGCGAATTGCTGGAAGACGGCATTCCCGTGCTGCCCATTCCCGACCTGCCGGAAGAACGCAATTGAATTTTCCCGAACTGCTGAATGCCTATGGCGCACCGCCGCTGGAAATCACAGGCGATCTCTCGCGCCTGCCGCAATTCTCGCCCCTCACCCCCGGCGCGCTTGCATTGGATGATGCAGCACCACGCAGCCTCGACACATTGGTCATGCTGGCCCCGCCCGGCACCATCGAGCGTCGCGCAGCACTCGCGCTGGCTCTGCGCGCGCTGAAAGAAGACGCCTGCCTTGTGGCACTTGCACCCAAGGACAAAGGCGGTTCGCGCCTTGCAGGTGATCTTGAATCTTTGGGCTGCACGTTTGAAGAAAGTTCAAAGCGCCACCACCGCATTTGCATCACACGCGACAAGGGCCATCCGGACAAAATCGCGCAAGCCATTGCCGATGGCGCGCCGCGCTTTGACGAAGAACTTGGCCTATGGACGCAACCCGGCGTGTTCAGCTGGAACCGCATCGATCCGGGCAGCGCTTTGCTTGTTGCCCATCTTCCTGATCTGTCGGGACGCGGCCTTGATCTGGGCAGCGGCTTGGGCGTGCTCTCGCATGCTGTGTTGCGCTCGCCCAAAGTCAGCGCGCTGACACTGGTTGAACTTGATGCGCGTGCGCTGGCCTGTTCGCGCCGCAATGTCAGTGATGGCCGTGCGCATTTTCTGCAAGCCGATGCGCGCCGATTGACAGACGCCAATTTGAAAGCGCTCGATTTCGTGGTGATGAACCCGCCCTTCCATGATGGCGGCGCGGAAGATAAATCACTCGGCCAATCATTCATCAAGACAGCGGCCGGCGCTTTGCGCAAAGGCGGCGCGCTATATGCGGTGGCCAATCGCCACCTGCCTTATGAAAATGTGCTCAAAGAACATTTCCGCCGCGTGAACCTTGTGGCGGAAGAGGCCGGCTTCAAATTGTTTGAGGCGATTGCGTGAGCAAGCCAACAACCATCCGGCTCGACAAGCTGCTCGCCAATCTGGGTTACGGCTCGCGCCGCGAGATTGCCATGTTTGCGCAAGCGGGACGCTTTCTGCTCGATGGCGCGCGCATTGCGCATGTGGATGAACGCATCGCGCTCACCCCCGATCTGCCCGCGCGCCTGACTTTTTATGGCGAAGAGCTCGACCCGCTGCCCGGCTGCGTGGTGATGATGCACAAGCCGCTGGGCGTGACCTGTTCGCACAAAGAAGCGGGGACACGCGTCTATTCGCTTTTGCCCGATCGCTGGCAGCGCCGCGATCCGGCTTTTTCAACCGTAGGGCGGCTCGACAAAGAAACCTCGGGCCTGTTGCTGCTCACCGACGATGGCGCCTTTCTACACAATGTGATTTCGCCCAAGCGTAACATCGCCAAACGCTATCGCGCGACCCTCGACCGCTCTTTGCGCGGCGATGAGACGGCAATTTTTGCGGCCGGCACGATGATGCTGGAAGGCGAAAAGACCCCGCTTCTGCCAGCCGCGCTGGATGTCGTGTCCGAGCGCGAAGCGATGCTGACAATTACAGAAGGCCGCTACCACCAAGTGCGCCGCATGTTTGCGGCAGTGGGCAATCACGTAGTGAGCCTGCATCGCGAAGCGATTGGCGGGCTGGTGCTGCCGGAGGATTTGGCGCCGGGTGAGTTTATGGTGTTGGGGGAAGAGGAGAAGGCGGGGATTTTCGGGTAGGTCACCCACCGCACGCCTGCCCCGTCATTGCGAGCGCAGCGAAGCAATCTAGTCTTAGGGCTTGAGCCCCACACACATATAATTCACATCCGTATCGAGCGACTGAGACCACTTGTCCCGCAGCGGGTTGTAAACCACGCCCGCCACATCAAAAACCTCAGCCCCACCTGCCGCCATCGCGCCTTCAAGCTCTGAGGGCTTGACGAATTTTTCCCATTGGTGCGTGCCGGCGGGCACCCAGCGCAGCACATATTCGGCGCCCACAATCGCCAGAGCAAAAGACTTCAGCGTGCGGTTGAGGGTCGCCATAAACAGCAAGCCATTCGGCTTCACCAATCCTGCGCAGGTTTTCACGAAAGCCTGCACATCCGTCACATGCTCCACCACTTCCATCGCGGTGACGACATCAAAGCACGCGCCCTCGCTCAACAAATCTTCAGCCGTCACCGCGCGATAGGTCACCTGCGTGCCGGTCTCGCGCGCATGCGCGGATGCAATCGCAATATTGCCTGCCGCCGGATCAATACCCGTCACATCGGCGCCAAGACGCGCCAGCGGCTCGGCGAGGATGCCGCCGCCGCAGCCGATATCGAGCAGCGAGAGACCCGCCAACGGGCTCGGGCGCTTCACGTCGCGCGGGCGGGCGGTCTCGCCGGCGGGGAAATGCTGGCAGATATGGTCGCGGATATAGGCAATGCGCACCGGATTCAGGCGATGCAGCGGGCGCATGGAACCGTTTTCGGCCCACCAGTCCTCGCCCAAAGCCTCGAAACGGGCGACATCCGCCTCATCCACCGTGCCGCGATTGGCCACCATTGCTTTTGCCTCGTTACGCCTAACCGAAGTGCCTCGAAAAGAGGCTGAAATCAGGGCCAAGCAATTGACTTGGCGCCCCGCCGCCGTCATCTATACGCGCCTTTATACGCGCCCTGCGGCCTGGGGGGAACCTTCCCCTCCCCGCACTATCCCATCGGTTCTTTAGATTAGGCTCCTATGTCCCGTCTGGTCATGAAATTCGGCGGCACTTCCGTCGCCAATATCGAGCGCATCAAAAATGTCGCGCGCCATGTGCAGCGCGAGGTGGCCGCTGGCCATCATGTCGCCGTCGTCGTCTCCGCCATGTCGGGCAAGACCAATGAGCTCGTCGCCTGGTGCAAAGAGGGTGCGGCCCTCTATGACCCGCGCGAATATGATGCCGTGGTCGCCTCGGGCGAACAGGTGACCTCCGGCCTGCTCGCAATCGTCTTGCAGGATATGGGCATTCCCGCCCGCTCGTGGCAGGGCTGGCAGATCCCGATCAAGACATCGGATGCGCATGGCTCGGCCCGCATTGAAGACATCGACCCCAAGGGTCTGGAAGAGGGCTTTGCGCGCGGCGAAGTGGCCGTGATTGCGGGCTTTCAGGGCATTCATGTGGAGACCGGCCGCCTCACCACGCTGGGGCGTGGCGGCTCGGATACATCGGCTGTGGCCATTGCGGCAGCACTTAAAGCGGATCGCTGCGACATCTACACAGACGTCGATGGCGTCTACACCACCGACCCGCGCATTGTGCCCAAGGCCAAGCGGCTGGATCGTGTGGTCTTTGAAGAAATGCTGGAAATGGCTTCGCTTGGCTCGAAAGTGCTGCAAGTGCGCTCGGTCGAAGTCGCCATGGTCCATAAGGTCAAAACATTCGTGCGCTCATCCTTCGATGATCCCTCTGATCCGAAGCCCGGCACGCTCATCTGCGACGAGGAGGATATTGTGGAACAGCAGGTCGTCTCAGGCATCGCCTATTCCAAGGATGAAGCGCAGATCACATTGCGCGATGTGGCCGATAAGCCCGGCATTGCCGCGGCCATTTTCGTGCCGCTGGCGGACGCCAATATCAATGTCGACATGATCATCCAGGTCGTTTCGGATGATGCCAAGACAACCGACCTCACCTTCACCGTGCCGACCGCCGATTTCGAGCGCGCCAAGAAGATCCTCGAGGATCACAAGGCCGAGGTTGGCTACAAGGATCTGGCTGGCGCCACCGATGTGGTGAAAGTCTCGGCCATCGGCATCGGCATGCGCTCGCATGCCGGTGTGGCGGCTCGCGCTTTCAAGGCGCTCTCGGACAAGGGCATCAATATCCGCGCCATCACCACCTCCGAGATCAAGTTCTCGGTGCTGATTGATGCCGAATATACCGAGCTTGCCGTACGCACGCTCCATACGCTCTACGGACTCGATAAGGCCTGAGCGGCACAAAACGGGCTGAAATATCCCGAAAACCCCCGTCCGGGCCGCCCGGCGGGGGGTTTTTCATGCAAAAGGCGAAAAAACTCCGCAAACCTTGGCCAAATTGCCGCGGGGGAGCCGGCTTCAGCCCCTTGGCAGCGCTTGCGGTCCGGGGTTTGCGTTCGTATACGAACCTGAAAGGTTGAGGCAGGGATTCCCTGTCCGACCAGGGCCGTCAGGCCGGACAGGACAGATCGATGCGAAGCGCTCTCGGGGGACCCCGCCTGCTGCTCCGCCGGCTCCGCGAGGTCATGGCGGAACCGGTGAGCGCACAGGTGCGCCTCGACAAGATCGTCGTCCATATCGCCTCCAACATGGTCGCAGAAGTCTGCTCAGTCTATGTGCTGCGCGATGACGGGCGCCTCGAACTTTTCGCCACCGAAGGTCTGAACCGCGAAGCGGTGCATTTGACGACCATGCGCTCGGGCGAAGGTCTCGTCGGCCGCATTTCCGAAACAGCGGAATCTCTGGCGCTATCGGACGCACAATCGCACCCGGCCTTCTCCTACAAGCCGGAGACGGGCGAAGAGATTTACCACTCCTTCTTGGGCGTGCCGATTTTGCGTGGCGGCAATACGCTGGGCGTTCTTGTTGTCCAGAACAAGGCGCGGCGCACCTATTCGGAAGAAGAGGTTGAAGCGCTTGAGACCACCGCAATGGTGCTCGCGGAAATGGTCGCCTCGGGCGAGCTGCAATCCATCGTGCGCCCGGGCGCCGAGATTGCCAATCGTCGCCACATGTCGCTTAAGGGTGCGCCCGTCGCCGACGGCCTAGGACTTGGCCATGTGGTGCTGCATGAGCCGCGCGTCACCATCAAGCAATTGATTGCCGAAGATCCCGCGAGCGAAGAAATCCGCCTGGATGCAGCACTTGAGAGCATGCGCCAGAATATCGACCTATTGATTGACCGCGGCAATGCAGCGGGTGCCGGCGAGCATCGCGAAGTGCTCGAAACATTCCGCATGTTTGCCCATGATCGCGGCTGGCTGCGCCGCCTGCGCGAGGCCATTGGATCGGGCCTCACCGCCGAAGCCGCTGTGGAGCGCGTGCAGAATGATGCGCGCGCAAAGCTCGCTCGCCGCACCGATCCTTATCTGCGCGAGCGCCTGCATGATCTCGATGACCTCGCCAATCGCCTGCTGCATGCGCTGACGGGAGAAAGCTTTGTCGTCTCGCAGGATGAATTGCCCGACAATGCGATCATCGTTGCCCGCGCAATGGGCCCGGCGGCGCTGCTCGATTACGACCGCAAGAAATTGCGCGGCCTTGTGCTGGAAGATGGTGGGGCGTCGTCGCATGTCGCCATCGTTGCGCGGGCGATCGGAATACCGATGGTGGGCGACGTCACCAATATCATCGACCTCGTCGAGACAGGCGATCCCATCATCATCGATGGCTCGACGGGTGACGTGCAGGTGCGTCCACCGGCGGACGTCCAGGCCGCCTATGCTGAAAAAGCGCGGCTGCGTGCGCGCCGTCAGGCGCAATATCACAAGTTGCGCGACGTCCCCTCCCGCACGAAGGATGGCGTCGATATTGGTCTGCACATGAATGCGGGCCTGTTGATCGATCTGCCGCATGTGGCTGAAACACGCGCCCAATCCATCGGCCTGTTTCGAACCGAATTGCAATTCATGGTCGCCGCGCAATTCCCGCGCGGCGAACAGCAATTTCAACTCTACAAAAACGTCATGGACGCGGTGCCCGACAAGCCGGTGACGTTCCGCACGCTCGACATCGGCGGCGATAAAATTTTGCCCTATATGTCGAGGCTGGAAGAAGATAATCCGGCATTGGGCTGGCGCGCGATCCGCATTGGCCTTGACCGCCCGGGCCTGTTGCGCACGCAATTGCGTGCCATGCTGCGCGCAGGAGCGGGACGCGACTTGCGCATCATGTTCCCAATGGTCGCCACTTGCGCCGAATTCGATGCTGCGAAAGATCTGACGATACGCGAAGTCATGCATCTGACGCGGCATGGACATGAATTACCGCGCGACTTGAAACTTGGTATCATGATCGAGGTGCCATCCGTGCTTTGGGCGCTGGATGAAATTCTGCCGCGAGTTGATTTTGTCTCTGTCGGCTCGAATGATCTGACGCAATATCTGTTTGCTGCCGACCGCGACAACAAGCGCGTCGCGACACGCTTTGACTCACTTTCGCCCGCGATGTTGCGCGCGTTGAAATCAATCACCGACACCGCAAAGCGGCACGGCACCTCAGTCACGCTCTGCGGTGAAATGGGCGGCAAACCGCTCGATGCAATGGCGCTGATTGCCATCGGCTATCGCAATCTCTCGATGTCACCAGCCTCTATCGGTCCGGTGAAAGCGATGCTGCTCGGGCTCGATGTGCATGAAGTGACTGAATTTGTGAATAGCCAGTTGAAAACATCGGGCAGTGCGAATTCAATCCGCGAGGATCTGCGCGCCTTTGCCGAAGCCAAGGGAGTTCCGCTTTAGGTAAGAGGCTGGAACTGCACTGCCCTTCTCTTCTCCTGAAGCCAGGCATCACATGCTCCCCCAAGACAAGCTCGACCTCATCCTCCGCAAACATGAGGAAATTTCTGCAAAACTTTCCGCGGGTGTGACCGGACAGGAATTTGTTGCGCTGTCGCGCGAACTCTCCGAGCTTGATCCTGTGGTTGAAGCCATCCGCGCGTTCCGTGATGCCTCCGGTGATCTCACCGGCATCGACAGTCTGATTGCAGATTCCGCGATCGATGATGAAATGCGCGCTTTGGCAGAGGATGAGCGCACCAACGCAACTGAACGACTGCAAAAACTTGAACATGACATTCGCATCGCGCTTCTGCCCAAAGATGCCGCCGATGAGCATGGTGCCATTCTTGAAGTGCGTGCCGGCACAGGTGGTGATGAGGCAGCCCTCTTTGTAGGTGATCTCTTCCGCATGTATGAGCGCTATGCGCAACTGCACGGCTGGAAGATGGAGCTTATGTCGGCTAGCGAGGGAACCGCTGGCGGGTATAAGGAAATCATCGCATCTGTCGAGGGGCGAGGCGTTTTTGCCAAATTGAAATATGAATCGGGTGTCCACCGCGTACAGCGCGTACCGGCCACCGAGACACAGGGACGCATCCATACGTCTGCCGCAACAGTCGCCATCCTGCCCGAAGCGCAGGATGTCGATGTCCACATTAACGAAGCCGATTTGAAAATTGACACGATGCGCGCGCAAGGCGCGGGGGGACAACACGTCAATAAAACAGAATCGGCGATCCGCATCACGCATATTCCGACAGGGACAATTGTCTTTGTGCAAGACGAGCGCTCACAGCACAAGAACCGCGCGAGAGCTATGTCTTTGTTGCGCTCGCGGCTTTATGACGAACAGCGAACGAAGCTAGACTCCGAGCGCGCTGCTGATCGAAAGGCGCAAGTGGGTTCAGGTGACCGGTCCGAGCGGATCCGCACTTATAATTTTCCGCAAGGTCGCATCACAGATCACCGTATCAATCTGACGCTCTACAAGCTCGATCGCGTGGTGGCAGGCGATGCGCTCGATGAGATTATTGATCCGCTGATCACAGAGCATCAGGCTGCGCAATTGGCGGCGGAAACGTAACTTTTCAGGTCATTGCGAGGAGCGAAGCGACGCGGCAAACTAGAGGCCCCACGTGAGGCTGTCTGATTTGCTTAGCTGACGCTCGCAATGACGCCGAGGTGCAAGCGCACATTAATGCCGGAAATGACGGTGGCCGGTTAATACCATGGCCAGGCCTGCTTCATCCGCTGCTTTGATCACTTCATCATCACGCATAGAGCCGCCCGGCTGAATGACCGCCGTAGCGCCTGCTTCAGCCGCTGCGAGCAAACCATCCGCGAATGGAAAGAAAGCGTCAGACGCAACAACCGAACCCTTGGCGAGTGTTTCCGGCAGGCCCGCCGCTTTAGCAGCTTCGGCTGCTTTCCATGCAGCAATGCGAGAAGAATCTACACGGCTCATCTGTCCTGCGCCCACACCAACCGTTGCGCCATTCTTGGCATAGACAATCGCATTCGACTTCACATGCTTGGCGACACGGAATGCAAAGCGCATGTCTGACAATTCTTGGGTCGTCGGCTGGCGCTTGGTAACGACGCGCAAATCCATGTCGTCAACCACTGCATTGTCGCGACCTTGCACAAGCAGGCCGCCCGCCACCGTCTTGAACGTCAAACCGTTGGCGCGCGGGTTGGGTAGCCCGCCCGTGAGCAGCAAGCGCAGATTCTTCTTGGAGGCCACCAGCGCAATGGCTTCTTCATCAGCATCTGGCGCAATGATCACTTCCGTGAAAATTTTCACGATCTCGGCAGCAGCTTGCGCGTCAAGCTTTCGGTTAAGTGCGACAATGCCACCGAATGCCGAAACAGGATCACAGCGCAAGGCACGCTCATAGGCTTCCAGAAGCGATGCGCCTTCGGCAACACCGCACGGATTGGCGTGTTTAATTATGGCAACAGCAGCTGTGCGAGCCGGATCAAACTCGCTCACACATTCGAAAGCGGCATCGGTATCATTCACATTATTATAGGAAAGCTGCTTGCCCTGCACCTGACGGGCGGTCGCCACACCAAAGCGTTTTTCGGGGGTGAGATAAAAACCCGCGGCCTGATGGGGGTTTTCGCCATAGCGCATCTTTTCCGCCAGATAACCGCCGATTGCGCGGTAATCAGGCGCATCTTCGCCGAGCTCATTGGCAAACCAGTTGGAGATCGCTGCATCATAAGCTGCGGTGCGCGCATAGGCTTTCTGTGCCAGCGCCCTGCGCAGCGTCAGCGTGGTTGCGCCCTTGTTGGCAGACAGTACATCAAGCACGCGCGCATAATCACTCACATCAACAACCACCGCGACATCGCCATGATTCTTGGCCGCGGCGCGGATCATTGCGGGGCCACCAATGTCGATATTTTCGATGCAATCATCATAGGCCGCGCCCTTCGCCACCGTTTCTTCAAACGGATAGAGATTGACGACGAGCAGATCGATCGCAGGGATAGAATGCGCGAGCATGGCCGCCTCATGTTCCGGATTTTCGCGAATGGCGAGCAGGCCGCCATGCACACGCGGATGCAGCGTCTTCACGCGACCATCCATCATTTCCGGAAAGCCGGTAATGTCGGCGACATCTTTCACGGGCAGACCCGCATCAGCGAGCGACTTGCGCGTGCCGCCTGTCGAGACGAGTTCGATGCCTTGCGCGCTCAGCGCCCTGGCAAAATCAATCAGGCCGGTCTTGTCGGAAACGGAAAGAAGAGCGCGCGTCACGCGACGAAGATGTGTGGGCATGGAATCACTTGTCCCGGGCCAGAGAAGGGAAGGCCCGCGCGATAACATGCGGCGCGTGAGGGGGAAAGGCCGCCAGAGGTCGTGCCATTGGATGCCTGCCTGATTAGGTTTTTGTTCCTGAAATTCCGGCTCTTAGTCAGCCAAACGTTCCATTGTCCACACCAACGCGGGTGTCTCGCGCACTTTGGCGCTTACGACGAGCTGATCTGTCTGGCGTGGTCCCTCGCGGCCGCCCAAGAAAATGCTTTCTTCGACTGCGACAGGCAGGCCGCTGGCACCAAACAGCCAGCGCGAGGCGTCGGGCAATGTCAGCACTACAGCCGCTCCACCCTCAACGCGTTCCGGGCGGACCATCGGGTGGAGATGGAAGCGCAGCGCAAATTCAGCCTGCCCGGCGCCCGGCACCCGCCGCCCAGTGGCAATCAGCTTATCCTCGCCCTCAAAGCGCAGACCATCGGCCGATAATGTCAGGCGTCGCTCATGCAGCAGGCCGAAGCTGCGATCATAGCCATCATGGCGCGCTTCGATCTCGACGGCATATTCATCTTGCGCGCGGCGTGTCCGCACGTCGGTGGGGCCCGCGATCACTTGTCCAGCAACCCAACGATCAAGACCCGCGCCTGTTGCAAAACGTGCGGAGGAGGTGTCGCCAACGATCAGGGCTGTATGGGCAGCTGTTGTGCGTGCAACTTCGCGCAAGTCAGCGCGTGGATTGAGTGGGACACCGCAATTAACAAAGATGCGATTGGCCCCGTTGGACATTTCAAACGAGAGTGTACCCGCATGGGCTTCACACGAGAAACGGGCGGGCGGCGGCGTGCCGCAATCCATAATGATGATCGTTTCGCCGGCTTCGATGCGCTCATAACCTGAATGGGGCGCATGCAAAAGTGGCGCCGCGCGCGCATCGTCATAGGCCAGAACCGTGGCAACGGCATGTGCCGCTGTTGGTCCCATCCCGTTGAACAGAGCCATAGAGCCTTCGCTGTGGCGAAAGAGGCGCAGCATCGGCATCATGCGATCAATGGCATTGAGCAACATTTGTGGCGCGCTTGTGCCCCGTGCTGCATAGGCCTGCCGCAGGGGCAAAAGATCAAGCAAAAGGTCGACCAGAATTTGCGGGTTTCGCCCGATATGCCCTCCATCCGGCAAGATCTGCGCTTTCAGCTCATCGACAAGCATTTTTGTTCCGCGTTTGGCAATCGTGTTCAGGCCTTGCGCGCAAAGCCCGAGCTCAGCCACGGCAATGGCGCAAAGCAAACGCGATTCACCCTCCAATCCATCGGAAAGGCAGCGCTGCAAATATTTAGAATGAACACCCAACGAGCGCATGAAGCGGCGATAAAAATCGCGATCCGCACCATCCAGAATGAGGGGTGATTGCGACAGAAATGACAAGAGGCGCCGCGCTACAACATCGGCATTCCAATCCGGGGCGTTGGATGGACGCCCTCGTAGATTGATCCAGTCCCCCACAAGCGCGCGAGCATTGGCACGCGCCAGAGCGCTATCGGCTGCTCGCAAATGACGCAGCCAGGTGAAATTGGTCAGCCCGATGAACCAGGCATCAGACGGCGGCAATATCTCGAATGGCGATTGGCCATGCGTGTTCACGCTCTTGCCAGCAAAAACGAAATAACCCGAGTAAATATCCGACGCGATGGTTGGATCAGTTGTGCGAATATCTTGGGGCGCAATTAGCAAGCGCTCGGGAGTCTGAGTACCAAAGCCCGAGATGAGCCGCAGCGGCAAACGCAACAGGCGAAGACCAAAGACCGCTCCGCGCCCAGCAACCAGGCGCGTGACGAGCAGGCGATCGGCAATGCGCGACGACGCTGACGACAATTGTCCCTCAAACTTCCGGAAAAAGGCGGCCGAATCTGCGCGCCAAAAAGAGCGGACGTGAATGCCCGCATTAAGCATTCCAAGCGTTAACGGGTCATTAACACTGTTGATTTCCCTATGATTTGTTCAGCTTTTCAACAGTCTGACAGCAAAGAATCCGTCAAGTCCCGAGAGCCGCGGATCGCTTTGATCCAGATAAAAGGGCAATGTGCGCAGCTCGCCTTGCGGCGTCAGGCACATACTAAGCCCGCCGATTTCCTCTGCCTGAATAGGATCGCGGCGCATATCGGGATGGCGGCGCAGAAAAGCCTCGATCTGCATCTCGCCTTCTTCAGGCTCAAGCGAACAGGTACAGTAGACGAGGCGCCCTCCGCTTTTCAGCAAGAGCGCAGCGCGTTCGAGCATTTTTGCCTGCACGACAGCTAGACTGGCAATGTCGCCAGCTTTCTTCGTCCAGGCGACGTCAGGATGGCGACGTATCGTGCCGGTCGCCGAACAGGGTGCGTCGAGCAAAATGGCGTCAAACAATTCCGCTTCAAAGGCGAGCGCGTCGCCCACACGAATTTCGACCGATAGTCCTAGCCGTTCCAGATTGGCAGCCAGTCGCTTCAAGCGCTCGGCTGAACGATCCAGCGCAACAACCTGCGCGCCGGTGATGGCGAGTTGTGCTGTCTTGCCGCCAGGCGCGGCACAGAGATCTGCAATGCGCTCGCCACTTTTTGCTTTGATGAGGCGCGCGGGAATGGCCGCAGCTGCATCCTGCACCCACCAATTGCCTTCGGCATAGCCGGCCAATTCATCTACCGGCGCATGCGAAGTCAGGCGCCACGAACCGGTTGGCAGCATGATGCCTTCAGGTAGGTGTTCCAGATCAAGACCAGGCTTCAACGTTAGATCAAGTGTTGGCTCATTGCGATGCGCGCGCGCAATCGCAGCGGCCTTGTCATCACCATAGGTCTTGCGCCAGCGCGCAGCCAGCCATTGCGGCGTATCGGCAAAAGAATCTGCGAGATCGGTCCATTCATCACGCGCGCGCGCAATGTTACGCAACACGGCATTAACGAGACCCGCGAAGGCCGCATCGCGCGGCTGCTGGCGGGTGGCGCGCACGGCCAGATCAACGGCAGCGTGATCGGGCACATCCATGAAAAGAATTTGGGCCGCACCTACCATCAAGGTCCATTCAAGGCTTTGCACTTTGCGCGGCAGGCCTTTGTCCAGCATGGCAGCAATGGCCAGTCGCAACGTCCCGAAGCGACGCAGTGAGGTGAGCACGATCGAGCGCACCAAGCCACGGTCGCGCGCATCAAGACCCTGAAGAGCCTGCGGCCCGGCACCCGGCGCAAAGCGTTCATCAAGCCCAGAGCCATTCCCAGCAATTTCCGCGAGGATGGCAGCGGCAGCCAGACGAACAGCCAAGCCCGGCACCATCTCGGGTACCACCTGTCGTTGAGGTGGGCTTTTGGGCCTGAAGGCCATGAAATCTCTCCTGTGTCGACCGCCGCGTAACATGATCCGGGCGCTGGCGCCATGGGGGAACGCGCCCTATATGTGAGCCCATCCGAGGATGAATGGCATGACCGACCAAGCCCAGACGCCACAACCCAGTCAAGACGCACCCGCTGAGGCACCCAAGAAAGCGCTCTCACCCGCTGCCCAGCGCGCCCTTGCGGAAGCAGACGAGCGCCGCCGCAATGCGGATGCCGAGCGCGCAGAATTGGCGAAGGAAATCAACGGCCGCGGCGGTCTCGACCCAGCCCGCTATGGCGATTGGGAAGTGAAGGGCATCATCAGCGACTTCTGAATGCTGCACGTGATTGCGTGTAAGCACGTCAAATTTTGTCGGCTTTGATTGTAGGATCATATTGACAGACTTAGGCTGTCAGAGATTAGTCGTGAGACTATGATCCTGACTCGCAACATTGGCTTTGCCAGCATGCTTATCCTCACCGCCTGTGGTGCGGGTGCGGCGGGCTATTATGCGGGCAGCATGCGCGCGCCTGAGACGCGCGCCTCACGTGACCCTGCACAAACCGCGCCCATGTCGGCAGGCTTCCCCGGGCCTTTCGCCAGCGACATGATGCGCGTGGTTGATGGCGACACATTCAAGGCGCGTGTGCCGATCTGGTTTGGCCAAGAGATCACGACGTCTGTGCGCGTGCGCGGTTTTGATGCGCCGGAGGTCAAAGGCAAATGTGCTGAAGAGAGCAAAGCCGCCGCAGAAGCCACCGACATGCTGCGCGAGATTCTCTCAAGCGGGCCGGTGACACTGCATGATATTGGGCCGGACAAATATTTCGGCCGCGTGGTTGCCCAAGTGCACGTGAAATTGAAAGACGGGATCGACACCGACGTTGCACAGATGATGATCGCTGCCGGGCTGGGACGCCCCTACAACGGCGGCACACGCGGAAGCTGGTGCGAGAAAGTTGCGCAGAAGGGATAAGCCCCATCGCTCGTCATTGCGAGGAGCAAAGCGACGAAGCAATCCAGAAGCCACGCGTGAGGCTTCTGGTTTGCTTCGCTTCGCTCGCAATGACGGACATAAAAAACCCCGCCTGAGCGGGGTTTTATTTATTCTGACGCAGCTCTCACTTGCCGCGATTGGCGATGAGATCATCCACCACGCTCGGATCAGCCAGTGTTGACGTATCACCCAGCGAGCCGAATTCGTTCTCGGCAATCTTGCGCAAGATACGGCGCATGATTTTGCCTGATCGGGTCTTCGGCAGACCGGGCGCCCATTGGATGACATCAGGCGAGGCAATCGGCCCGATTTCCTTGCGCACCCAATTGACGAGTTCCTTGCGCAACTCATCAGAGGGCTGCTCACCCGTCATCAACGTCACATAGGCATAGATGCCCTGCCCCTTGATGTCGTGCGGATAACCAACGACTGCGGCTTCCGACACTTTGGGATGCGCGACCAATGCGCTTTCCACTTCGGCTGTGCCCATGCGGTGACCCGACACATTGATCACGTCATCGACGCGACCCGTAATCCAGTAATATCCATCCGCATCACGGCGGCAGCCGTCACCGGTGAAATATTTGCCCGGATAGGTCGAAAAATAAGTCTGCACGAAGCGTTCGTGATCGCCATAGACAGTGCGCATCTGGCCCGGCCATGAATCGGCGAGCACAAGATTGCCCTCGCAAGCGCCGTTCTGAGTGACGCCATTGGCATCAACAATTTCCGGCTTCACACCGAAAAAGGGACGCGTGGCGGACCCTGGCTTCAAGGCTGTTGCGCCGGGCAACGGCGTAATCAGCACGCCACCTGTTTCGGTCTGCCACCATGTATCGACGATCGGGCAGCGGCTGTCGCCAACGACGCGATAATACCATTCCCAAGCTTCCGGATTGATCGGCTCGCCAACCGAGCCCAAGAGACGCAGGCTTGAGCGAGAGGTTCTCTTCACAGCCTCTTCCCCAGCGCCCATGAGCGAGCGGATCGCGGTCGGTGCGGTGTAGAAAATATTGACCTTGTGCTTGTCGATCACTTCCCAGAAGCGCGACATGGACGGATAATTCGGCACGCCTTCAAACATCAGAGTCGTCGCGCCATTGGCGAGCGGGCCATAGACAATGTAGCTGTGGCCCGTGACCCAGCCCACGTCAGCCGTGCACCAGTAAACATCACCCTCGTGATAATCGAAGACATATTGATGCGTCATCGAAGCATAGACGAGATAGCCACCGGTCGTATGCACGACACCCTTGGGCGCGCCGGTCGAACCTGATGTGTAGAGAATGAACAGCGGATCTTCCGCATTCACATGGGTTGGCGCGCATTCAGTCGAAACTTTTTTCGCTTCTTCTTCATACCAGAAGTCGCGGCCCGGTTTCATGTCGATCTTGCCGCCGGTGCGCTTGACGACGATCATCGATTTCACAATGTCGCCGGTCTTGTTGCAGGCCTCATCCGCATTGACCTTCAGCGCAACCTTGCGGCCACCGCGCAGACCTTCATCCGCCGTAATGACAACTTTGGAATTGCAGCCTTCAATACGACCTGCCAGCGAGTCAGGCGAGAAGCCGCCAAAGACGATGGAGTGAACAGCACCCAAACGCGCGCAAGCAAGCATCGCGTAAGCGGCTTCCGGAATCATCGGCATGTAAATGGTGACCGTGTCGCCCTTGTTGACGCCATGCGCCTTCAGCACATTTGCAAACTTGCCAACTTCTGCATGCAGCTCGCGATAGGTGATATGTTTGGATTCATTCGGGTCGTCACCTTCCCAAATGATCGCGGTCTGATCACCACGTTTTTCAAGGTGACGATCAACGCAATTATAGGCGACATTGGTAACGCCATCTTCATACCATTTGATCGAGACATTGTGCGGATCGAAGCTGGTATTCTTGACCTTGGTGAAGGGTGTAAACCAGTCAATGCGCTTGCCGTGCTCGCCCCAGAAAGCTTCCGGATTATCGAGGGATTGGGCGTACATCGTCTTGTACTTGGCATCGTCGATATAAGCGCGACGGGCCCAATCAGCACTGACGCCGTAAACTTTCTCGGACATATTCCCTCTCCCCGAAGACCCCGACCGCCCTGCATCGGCATTGCGGTTTTTGCACAGAATTTGTGCGCTGCATTATGCCCATGGAGAGCGCGCAAACAAGGAGTTGGGTGGTCACACTTTCGTCGCGCGACGTTAGGGGAAGTCTGTTATCACCAAAGGGCAAACAGGTTCAGAGGCATTCCTTCTTGATGCGATCGAGTGCGCCACCAAGTCCACTCAGCGAATAAGTGTCGGTCGTCAGATTGCCACGCATGGAAGTAGCCTTGATCGTCAATTTGGAACCACGCCGCATGGCCTCGACCAAGGCGCTGTTACGCACCGCCTCCTTCACCCAGAGGTGGGGCCCCAGCGAGGCCATGGGAAATTTCTCACTGCCGACCTGAATCTCAGGCGCGGGCTTTTCCTTCTTTACGGGGAAGCCCATGATGATGGAAATCTCATTTGCGACCTTTTCGGCTGGGCGGGTCGAAATGAAGAAATAGGCCGCATCACGCTGCAGATTGCCCGGCGCACGATCCTGAGGCTTGGCGGCCGCATAGCATTGCTTGTTGGGCCCCGAGCCCGCGACATAAATGCCCCAGTCACCTGACTGGCCGAGCGGGCTGGCGGTGGCGCTGGCGGGTGCCGCAGCTTCTTGCTTGGGGGCAGCCGGAGCGGGCTTGGCTCCCGCAGCTGGCTTGGCCTGCTGGGCAAGGGCGAAGGTCCCTAGACCGCCCGTCAGGGCGGCGGCAAGGGTGAGGCGGGCAATAGCCCGTAGGGGGAGGTGGGTACGAATCATGATGCGGTGATATTCGGCCAAATTCCCCTTGCGAGGAGTTAACGCGCCGCAAAAAGAGCGACTTTGTAAAAGTGGTTCGCAAACGAACCCGGACGTGCCAGTATCAGACGCTGTCAAACTTATTCGACAGTCGCGCCTGCGTGTCCGCAGGACAATGGGATCTGGTCATCGAGCCCAAAATCCACACCGCAACATCTGGCCAATTCGGCCCCGAGCACCTAGCTCAGGTCCGGACGCCTTCGGGCGGGCGACGGGGTTGATCGCTGAAAGTTTTCGATCGGGATGATGTCTCTGGCCTCCGAACACGCCACGCTGGTTGCCGCGGTGGCCGAGACGCGTGACCGCGAAGCGTTCACACGCCTGTTCGATCATTATGCGCCGAGACTGAATGCCTATCTGCTGCGGCTGGGCTGCGATCGCGCGGCAGCCGAGGAGGTCGCGCAAGACGTGATGGTCTCTCTGTGGCGCAAGGCGCATCTGTTCGAACCATCCAAGTCCTCGCTCGCGACATGGCTGTATAGGATCGCGAGAAACCGCCGCATTGATCTCTTACGACGCGACCGGGTCGATTTCGTTGATCCGGATAATTTTGCGCTCGATATCCCTGACGAAGCGACAGTCGATGCCGACCGGATGCTGGATTCGCAAACACGCGACGATATTCTGCGCAATGCGATGATGCAGCTGCCTGGCGAACAGCTTTCGCTGGTGCAGATGGCCTTTTTTGAAAGTCTGTCACATTCGGAAATCGCGGAAAAAACGGGGCTGCCGCTAGGGACCGTCAAATCCCGCATCCGGCTCGCTTTCACGCGGCTGCGCCGGGCCCTGGAATCAAGCGGCGTTGTCGAGGCAGACTGACTAAAGCGCGCCGCCCTTACTTGCTGCCAGAATGGGGCCAAGCGTATCGCCCCAGCTTTTCTGGACAATCACAACATAACCATCGGCATCATCTGCACGCCCTTCGGGCAAAGGCACTTCAAACCGCGCTGCAACCCCCGTCCAGAATCCAATACGCACCGTCGAGCGCACAACATTCGTATAGGTGATTTGGCGACCTTTGTTTTCGCCCCGACCTACAGTGACCGTCAGACTCTTGGCAACGCGCAACAACCAAACGCCCGCGCCGCGCCCCAAGTCGCTAGAACCCTCGCCAAGTTCGACACGCAACAATCCGTCATGCTCCTGTAAATAAAGCGGTACACTTTGCGCCTGACGTAGGGATGTTGTCTCCTGCATCAGCGCGATGAGCTGACCGCGATCACTGCCGACACCATGCGCTTGCCCATCGACAATCACCTGCGGCGTATAAACCTGATGATCTCCACGGCTTTGTGAATAATGTTTTTGGCGGGTCGAAAATTCCGGCCGCGCAAGCGTGTCTTTCCAACCATTATAATCCCAAATATCCACTGGGAATGACAGGACGATCACATCTTCTCGATCTTTGGACAGCTGCGCCATGAGTGCATCGGCGGGCGGACAAGAGGAGCAGCCCTGGCTCGTGAACAATTCCACGACGGCGGGACGCTCTCCAGCCGGCACAGACGCGAGGGAGCCGCTGAGGGCGACAAATGTCGCCAGCGTCGTCCAAATTTCTCGCCCGATGTGCATGTGAAAAGAACCCGTTGGCTGTGCCTACGTGATCTCTTTTAAAAACCAGAGGGGATCTACGCCACTCACATCAGGGTGAAGCGGATCAGCGCCCGCGTAGCAGCCTGAGCACTTTTTGTCCTGGACGACCATCATCGGGCAGACCATTGCGACGCTGAAGGTCGGAAATAGCGCCGCGTGTTTTTGCGCCAATGGCGCCATCGGGCTCACCGACATCATAGCCGCGCGCGATCAAAAGCCGCTGCAGCTCGCGCTTTTCAGCGCGCGACAGGCCCGGATCATCTGTTGGCCAGGGCGCTTGCAAGCCGGCATGGCCCTTCACCCGTTCGGCGAGCAGCGCGATGGCGAGCGCGTAAGAGGTCGCGCCATTATAGGAAAAGATCGCATCGTAATTTTTGAAGACGAGAAAGGCTGGGCCCTCATTGCCCGCAGGCAAAATAAGGCCCGCGGAACCGGGGCCATATAATGGCTTGCCGTCAATCCGCTCGACGCCAAGTTTCTTCCATTGGGCAAGCGACTTCTTGTTAGAGCGACCAGACGACCCCGCATATTTTTGCGGAATACGGACTTCATAGCCCCAGATCGCACCAGACTGCCAACCGGAATTGCGCAGAAAATTTGCGGTCGAAAAAAGAGCGTCTGGAATCGAATCGACAAGATTGGAATGGCCATCGCCATCCCCATCAACGGCTAAGCGCAAATAAGTTGAGGGCATGAATTGAGTGTGCCCAAAAGCGCCCGCCCAAGAGCCGCGCAATTTTTCGGGCGCGAGATCACCGCGCGCGACAATCTTCAAAGCCGCCATAAATTCGCTTCGAAAATAGTCGCGCCGACGTGGCGCCGTGCAGGCCAATGTTGAAAGAGACTGCGGGAGATAATAGCGACCCGCCAGACGCCCGTAATCGCTCTCCACGCCCCAGACCGCGAGCACAACATGATGATCGACACCGAATTGCTTTTCAGCCCCGCGCAAGGGTGCTGCATATTTTTGCAGCATCATGCGGCCATCAGAGATTTTCTCGGCATCGACGAGTGAGGCGAGATAATCCCAGATGGGCGTCACAAATTCGGGCTGTGCTTCGGAGAGTTCGATAATCTTTGGATCAGGCTCAACGCCTCGCATCACGCTATCGAACAGAGAATTCGGGACGCCTTGCGATTCCGCCTGGGCGCGCAGATCAGCGACGCATGATGAAAATTGCGCCTGCACTGGAAAAGACATCAGCACGACAGCCGTTATTGCGAGCCAAAGGCGAAGCAATCCAGAACGCCACGGGCCGAAGCATGGGTTGCTTCGCTTCGCTCTCAATGACGGAGTGACCGTCAAGCCCAAGCGTGCTTGTTGTGCTTTTCTTCGAAAGCCGTGATCTGTCCTTCCTTGACCAGCGTCAAGCCGATCGCATCAAGACCATTCAACAAGCAATGCTTGTTGGACTCATCGATATCGAATTTCACGACGCCACCATCGGGACCGGTGATTTCCTGCTTGGCCAGATCAATAGAGAGCGTGGCATTGGAGCCGCGCGAGGCATCATCCATCAGCTTTTTCAGATCTTCTTTCGAGACCTTGGCCGGCAGAATGCCGTTCTGGAAGCAATTGTTGTAGAAAATATCAGCGAAACTCGTCGAGATAACACAGCGAATGCCGTAATCGAGCAGCGCCCAAGGCGCATGTTCGCGCGACGAGCCACAGCCGAAATTATCTTCCGCCACCAGGATCGTCGCCTTGCGATAAGCGGGCTTGTTGAGAATGAAATCGGGGTTCTCCGAACCATCATCCTTGAAGCGCAGCTCCGAGAACAGACCCGAGCCCAGACCCGTGCGGGCAATGGTCTTCAGATACTGCTTTGGAATGATCATATCCGTGTCGATATTGGTGATCGGCAGGGGCGCTGCAACGCCAGTGAGTGTCGTGAACTTGTCCATTGCGGTCGGGTCCATCTTGTCTCAAAAAGCCACCCCGAACGGGCAGCAGGATCAGGCTTTTCAATGAAGCCTCTGGCCGTTCGGGTCAAGGGCCGCGCTCAGGCGCCAGCCTCAAATCCGAACTCGAAGGCAGCCGCCTTCAAATCACGCTGGCTTCAATTGCCTCCATATCCTCGTCCGAAAAGCCGAAATGGTGACCTATCTCATGCACCAGAACATGGGTGATGATGGCGCCCAGTGTCTCGTCATGGGCTGCCCAATAATCGAGGATGGGTCGGCGGTAGAGCCAGATCATATTGGGAAACTCGCCCGTCTCCATCATGGCCTCGCGCTGGGCCAGACCGCGCCCGCGAAACAGTCCCAGTAAGTCGAACTCGCTCTCGCACTCCATATCATCGAGCGTTTCCTCATCGGGGAAATCATCGATGTGAATGATGAGGCCCTCGCACAGCGCGCGGAATTCTTCCGGCAGTGCGGCATAGGCCGCATCGGCCAAGATTTGAAAATCTTCAAGTGTGGGCGCCTTCGCGTGGCTCCAATCCATTTTCAGAAAAACCATCCCGTTGCGAGATTGAGTACGAGCAATCCCAGAAACAGAAAGCCGAGCATGCGCCCAATCCGCCGCGCCCAAATTTCAACTGCATCTGGCCTGTCTTCACTCATGGAAAAACTCTAGCACGGCTCCAAAAGAAAAGGACCGGCGCTAAGGCCGGTCCTGATCAAACACCCCTCATTTCGAGCGTGAGGGAAGCAATCCAGAGACCTCACGCGCGGCCTCTGGACTGCCGCGTCACTACGCTCCTCGCAATGACGACGCTATTGGCTCGTCAGTTCCACTTGCGAATATCCACAAAGTGGCCCGCAATTGCCGCCGCTGCGGCCATGGCTGGCGAGAGAAGATGTGTGCGGCCTTTGAAACCCTGACGGCCTTCAAAGTTGCGGTTCGAGGTTGATGCACAACGCTCGCCTGGTGCCAGCTTGTCTGGGTTCATCGCCAGACACATGGAGCAGCCAGGTTCACGCCATTCAAAACCGGCGGCCACGAATATCTTGTCGAGGCCTTCAGCTTCCGCCTGATCTTTCACAAGACCAGAACCCGGCACAACCATCGCATTCACATGGGCTGCGACCTTCTTGCCTTCGACAACCTTTGCCGCCGCGCGCAGATCTTCGATGCGGCCGTTGGTGCAAGAGCCAATGAAAGCACGGTCAATCTTCAGATCGGTGATCTTCTCACCGCCCTTGAGACCCATGTAATCGAGCGAGCGCTGCAGCTTCGCCTTGTGCTGATCATCGCGACCATCTTCCACACGTGGCACTTGGCCTTCGATGGAGGCAACATCTTCGGGGCTTGTGCCCCAAGTGACGATGGGCGGCAGATGGGCGGCATCAAGTTCGATGACGGAATCGAAATGCGCGCCTTCATCCGTGTGCAGCGTTTTCCAATAACGCACGGCTTCATCCCAAGCCGCACCCTTGGGCGCTTTCGGGCGATCTTTCAGATAAGCGAACGTCTTTTCATCGGGCGCGATGAGACCTGCGCGTGCACCACCTTCAATGGTCATATTGCAGACGGTCATGCGGCCTTCCATCGACAGATCGCGAATGGCTTCGCCCGCGAATTCGATGACGTGGCCCGTGCCGCCTGCTGTGCCGATCTTGCCGATGATGGCGAGAATGATGTCTTTCGCAGTGACGCCAGCCGGCAACTTGCCGTTGACCTTCACCAGCATGTTCTTGGCTTTTTTCTGGATCAGCGTTTGGGTGGCGAGCACATGCTCGACTTCCGATGTGCCAATGCCATGCGCAAGCGCACCAAAAGCGCCATGCGTGGATGTGTGGCTGTCACCACAGACAATCGTTGTGCCAGGCAGCGTGAAACCCTGCTCCGGGCCGATGATGTGCACAATGCCCTGACGCTTGTCGAAAGCATCATAATATTCGAGACCGAAATCAGCGGCGTTCTGCGCCAGCTGTTCGATCTGTGCCTTGGATTCGGGATCAATGACATCCGCACGCGCATCAGCGGTTGTGGGCACATTGTGATCGACCACGAGCAGCGTCTTTTCCGGTGCGCGCACTTTGCGCTTGGCTATGCGCAGACCTTCAAACGCCTGCGGGCTCGTCACTTCATGGACGAGATGGCGATCGATATAGAGGAGCGAAGCACCGTCCGGCTGAGCATCGACAACATGGTCATCCCAGATCTTGTCATAGAGTGTGCGCAGCTTTGCCATGTCGTCTCGTCCTCGGATCGTGCCGGAGCGCCCCTTGGGCGGGCGGTCTCTTCATTTAATGGCCGTCTCATAGCCGAAAAAGGGGGGCGAGGGGAAGGTTTTTGGGCCAAAGGCATGCGCAATCGCCGCTGGCGGCGGCGCGCGGCTCCCGATAGTTTGTGGTCTGTCCGGACCTTGTGAGGAAAACACCGTGTTTGAGCGCCCGAAAGTTGCCCCCTATCTGACGGTTTCCCCGGCCATGGGAGCGATTGCCTTTTACACGGCGGTCTTTGGCGCAACGCAAAAAGCGCTGATGCCCTCGCCAGATGGCATGCGGATCATGCATTGCGAACTGACCATCAATGGCAGTTCGGTCATGCTGGCAGACGCTTTTCTGGAATATGGCCAGACGCGCCCGCCCATCCCTGGCGAGCCAGTGACCATGTCAGTCAGCCTCGAGTTCGACAGCAAGCAGCAGCTGGAAGATGTTTTTGCCAAAGCGACCAGCCTGGGCGCCAAAGGCGATGTGCAGCCGACCAATTCCTTCTGGGGCACACGTTTTGCGGTGATCCGTGATCCGTTCGGCCATCGCTGGATGCTGAACGGGCCTTTGAGCTGAACTCCCCCAAAGCCGGACTTGCGGAGCTGGACTTGCGGCGGACCGTAAAAACAGCGAGCTTCCTTCAGCGAACGCAAACCGGCCGTCCAGCTTGGCCGTAAACCAAGCGTTCCAAAAATTTTGAAGGAGGAATTGCCCATGACAGAGATCACGCGCCGTGACGCGCTCGGCACATTGGCTGCCGGTGCCGCCCTTGCTGCCGCTCCCGCTTTCGCAGCCGCCCCGATTGTCGGCAAACAGGCTGCTGGCGTCTATCGCAACAAGATCGGCGATATGGAAGTCACCATCGTCACCGATGGTGCCCGCACATTCCCCATGCCCGAGACCTTCGTGCGCAATGTCGCCAAGGAAGAAGTCGGCAAGTCGCTCGAAGCCTCCGCCATGTCGCTGGCGCGCATGACGGTGCCTTACAATCCCATGCTCATCAACACAGGCGGCAAGCTTGTGCTTGTCGACACAGGCAATGGTGAAGGCGATACCAAGGGCGAAGTCGGCTATCTGCTCCCTAATATGGCTGCGGCGGGCGTTGACCCCAAGCAAGTCGATGTTGTTGTCATCACCCATTTCCACGGCGATCATATTATGGGTCTGCGCCGCGCAGATGGTGCACTCGCTTTCCCCAATGCAGAAGTGAAAGTTCCGGCCGCCGAATGGGCGTTTTGGATGAGCGACGAGAATATGAACAAAGCGCCCGACGCGATGAAGGGTGCCTTCCAACTCGTGCGCAAAATCTTCGGCAATATGGGTGATCGCCTGACCCAATATGAAATGGATAAGGAAGTTGCGTCCGGCATCACGCCTTTTGCAACACCGGGCCACACACCGGGCCACACATCGCTTGCTCTGCAATCGGGCAATGCGCGCATGATTGTGCAGGGGGATGTCACCAATATCCCCGCGCTCTTCCTGCGCAATCCGGGCTGGCATGTCATGTTTGATATGGATGCAGCCAAGGCCGAAGAAACACGCCGTCGCTTCTATGATCGCGCCTCTGCCGACAAGACATTGGTCGGCGGCTTCCACTTCCCCTTCCCGGCCCTTGGCTATGTCGAGAAGGATGGCGCGAATAATTTCAAACTTGTGCCGGTTGTGTGGAGCCCCACGCTCTGAGTGCTCATCATTGCGAGGAGGGCTTTAGCCCGACGCGGCAAACCAGAAGCCACGTGTGGAGATTCTGGTTTGCTTCGCTTCGCTCGCAATGACGGGAACACACCAAAAAGAAAAAGCCCGGCGCGAAGCCGGGCTTTTTTATTCTCGTTACGAGGAGACCGATTAGGCCTTCTTCTCGCTGTAATCCTGACGCTCGGCGATACGGGCCGACTTGCCGCGACGATCACGCAGGTAGTACAGCTTGGCGCGACGCACCTTGCCGCGACGGATAACCTTGATCGAGTCGATGTTGGGCGAGTGGATCGGGAACACGCGCTCCACGCCTTCGCCATAGGAAATCTTGCGGACGGTGAAGCTTTCATTGAGACCACCGCCATTGCGAGCGATGCAAACGCCTTCGTAGGCCTGAACGCGCGAGCGCTCGCCTTCCTTGACCTTCACATTGACGATGACAGTATCTCCCGGCTGGAAAGCGGGGATGGGACGAGCGGCGACAAGCTTGGCAGCCTGCTCGGCTTCGAGCTGCTGAATAATGTTCATTTTGGTATCTCCGTTTCGCCTCGTTGGGCGAGCGTTTCGGAACGCTGTTTTAATTGATGGGGGGTCTATACAGGCCCCAAATAGCCTTGTCGACTCTTAATCCCGAGGCAAAAGGTCCGGCCGACGCTCGGCTGTCAGGCGGCGGGATTCGTCTGCCCGCCAGCGGGCGATCCGGGCGTGATCGCCCGACAGCAGCACTTCGGGGATCTCCCGCCCCTCCCATTCGCGGGGCCGCGTGTAATGGGGATATTCGAGCAGGCCGCCCTCAAAACTCTCATCCGAGCCCGAGGCCTCCTTGCCCATAACGCCCGGCAAAAGCCGCACACAGGCGTCCAGAAGGACCATAGAGGCGATTTCGCCGCCCGAGAGCACGTAATCGCCAATGGAGACTTCCTCGAGCCCCCTGCCCTCGATCACCCGCTCATCCACGCCCTCAAAGCGGCCACAGACGATGGCGACGCCCGGACCCGCCCCAAGAGCCCGGACCCGCTCTTGGGTCAGAGGGCGCCCGCGCGGGCTCATCAGGAGGCGTGGACGGGGATCATCGGCGGCCAAGCCAGCATCGAGAGAGGCTGCCAGCACATCGGCGCGGATGACCATGCCTGGGCCACCGCCTGCTGTCGTATCATCCACCGCGCGGTGGCGACCAAGGCCGTGCTCGCGGATCTGATGTATCTCCAGCGACCAGGTACCGCGCTTGAGCGCCTCACCCGAAAGAGATGTGCCGAGCGGGCCCGGAAACATGTCGGGATAGAGCGTGAAGATGGAAGCCTGCCACATCAGCCCTCTCCCGCCTCATCCTCGCGGACAATCACCTCTTCAGGCATGTCGACAACGACACGCTTGAGGGTGATCTCGACAATCGGCACGACTTTTTTGGTGAAAGGCAAAAGCAGATTTTCGCCAATCTCGGGGCGCACATCAAGAATATCGCCCGCGCCGAAGTTCAACACATTGGCGATAGTGCCAATCAGCACACCCTCGCGCGTCTCAACACGCAGGCCGATGAGATCGGCATGATAAAATTCCTCCTCATGCGCAGGTGGCAAATCTGCACGCGGCATGTAGATGGAGGTGTTGGTGAGTTTTTCTGCAGCCGTGCGATCAGCCACGCCATCGACGCGCACGACAAGAATGTCGTCTTTGACGGGACGGGCTGAGACAATTTTAAATTTGGTTTTGCCGCTCTCATCGGTGAGGCGCGGATAATCGGCAATCGCCAGCGGATCGCCTGTGTAGGATTTCAGCCGCACTTCGCCGCGCACGCCATGCGCTGCGCCGAAGATTCCAACAAGGACGAGATCTTGCGGCATGAAACCTCACCATCTCACCGTCATTGCGAGTGTCAACGAAGCAAACCAGAAGCCACACGTGAGGCTTACTGGATTGCTTCGTCGCTTGCGCTCCTCGCAATGACGAGGAAAAGACCGCTTATTCAGCAGCAGGTGCTTCTTCTTCGGCAGGAGCCGGAGCAGCAGCGGCGGTGGCAGCAGCTTCCTTCGCCGCAGCGGCGGCGGCGTCAGCAGCGGTCGCGGCAGCGGCGGCAGCAGCCAGACGCTCCTGAGCCTTCTTCTTCGGCAGAGCCTTTTCCGGATTGTTGCGCACATCGCGCTTCACTGCACCGAGGCCTTCGAGCAAGCGAGCAACACGATCTGTCGGCTGCGCGCCCTTTGCGAGCCAATCCTTGGCCTTTTCGACATCGAGCACGAGGCGTGCTGCATCGTCCTTGGCCTTCAGCGGATCGAACGTGCCGATCTTTTCGATGAAGCGGCCATCACGCGGCATGCGCGCATCGGCAACAACAATACGGTAGAAGGGACGCTTCTTGGCACCGCCACGCGACAGACGAATTTTGAGAGACATGCTTTCTTCCTTTCGAACTTAAACTTCAACTTACTCTCTATGGTCTTCGACCAATTGTTCGATCGCAGCCCAGGGATCCTCACGCATGCCTTCGGATTTGAAGACTTCGACATCCACCGAACCGCCCTCACGCACATCGATTTCCCAATATTGACCGGGCATGTGCACGAGAAACGAAAACGCATCGTCGAGATACGCTTTCGTGTCGTAGTAGATGTTCGCGGAATCCAATTGAGCTTTGATGCTCTTGAACACCTCGAACATGTTCACCGTCATTTCCTTCGGGATCATTTTTTCTTCCCGAAAGGATTGAAACCACCTAGTCCGGGAAGACCCGGACCTTTTGAACCCAGACCCGGAAGACCCGGCATTACAGAGGTTCCAACTTTGGGCCCAAACGCACCAGCAGGCGGTGCATCAGGCAATTTCGGCATTGTGGGCATTTGGCCGCCCATCTGCTTTTGCATTTCGGCCATTTCTTCAGGGCTTGGCATGCCAGCACCCATCCCGAACATCTGCGCCATTTTGCCCAACGGGCCGCGCTTGTTCGCGCCACCCATGGCTTTCATCATGTCGGCCATTTGGCGATGCTGCTTGAGCAAACGATTGACGTCTTCCACCTTGGTGCCCGAGCCCGCTGCAATGCGCTTCTTGCGCGAGGCCTTCAGCACATCGGGGTGGCGGCGCTCGTCGCGCGTCATGGACGAGATGATCGCGCGCTGGCGCTTGATGACACGATCATCAAGATTGGCGGCGGCAATCTGGTCTTTCATCTTGGCCATGCCGGGCAGCATGCCCATGATGCCGCCAAGGCCACCAATCTTTTCGACCTGCGCCAATTGCTCGGACAGATCATCGAGATCGAATTTGCCCTTGCGCATTTTCTCGGCAATGCGCTGGGCTTTTTCAGCATCAATATTCTGCGCAGCTTTTTCAACGAGCGAGACAATGTCACCCATGCCAAGAATACGATTGGCGATGCGTTGGGGGTGAAACTCCTCGAGATCATCAACCTTTTCACCCGTACCGATCAGCTTGATCGGCTTGCCCGTGACTGCGCGCATCGACAGCGCTGCACCGCCGCGGCCATCGCCGTCGACACGCGTCAGAACAATGCCGGTGATGCCGACACGCTCGTTGAAATTCTTGGCGAGATTGACGGCATCCTGACCCGTCAGCGAATCCGCCACCAGCAAAATTTCATGCGGGTTGGAAACAGCCTTGATCTCGGCCATTTCCGCCATCAGCGGCTCATCAATATGTGTGCGGCCAGCCGTATCGAGAATGATGACATCAAAGCCTTGCAGGCGCGCGGCTTCTTCTGCACGGCGCGCAATCTGCACAGGTGTCTGGCCCGCAACGATCGGCAAAGTTTCGATACCAATCTGGCGACCGAGCACTGCGAGCTGTTCTTGCGCGGCCGGACGCTTCACGTCGAGCGAGGCCATCAGCACTTTACGCTTCTCGCGGTCGCGCAGACGCTTGGCGATCTTGGCAGCCGTGGTGGTTTTACCGGCGCCCTGCAGACCGACCATCATAATCCCAACGGGTGCCGCCGCATTGAGATTGATGGGATCAGCGTCGGCTCCCAATGTGTCGATCAGAACGTCATTGACGATCTTGATGACCATTTGGCCGGGCGTGACGGATTTGACGACATTAGCGCCAATCGCGCGGTCGCGAACCTTGTCGGTGAAGGACCTTACGACATCCAGCGCGACATCGGCCTCGAGCAACGCACGACGCACCTCGCGCAGGGCGTTGTTCACGTCCTCGTCGCTCAAGACGCCGCGCTTGGTGAGCGCGTCGAAAATGCCGGTGAGCTTTTCGCTCAGGCCTTCGAACATGTGCGGTCCGTTCCTCGTGGATGCGCCAAGACCCTGATGAAACGACCGCCAAAAAGGTTTTCGCGCCCGGGGGCGCATCGCGCTGCCGGGCGTGGACCTCCAGCCTCAGGGGCAGGTCGGCGGGTCAGATCGTCAGGTTTTGACGCTAGATGAGGAGCTTTTAGGCCCCCGAGAGGAAAAGAGTCAACCGGAGAGGGTCATTTCGGGGGCGGTTCGAGCGTCTAGGTCGTCATTGCGAGGAGCCGAAAGCGCCGCGGCAACCCAGGGGCCTCACGTGAGGCCCCTGGGTTGCCGCGCTGACGCTCGCAATGCCGAACCGGAGATCAGCCCTTCTTGGGCGCGATCAACTTGCGCTTGACCAGTGTCTCGGCGATCTGGACCGCGTTCAGGGCAGCACCCTTGCGCAGGTTGTCAGACACGCACCAGAAGGCAAGACCGTTCTCAACCGTAATGTCTTCGCGAATACGCGAGATGAAAGTGGCGTCTTCACCCGCCGCTTCATGCGGGGTGACGTAACCACCGTCCTCATGCTTGTCGATGACAATCACGCCCGGCGCATTACGCAGCACATCACGCGCCGCGTCAGCGCTGATCGTCTTTTCGCATTCAATGTTCACCGATTCAGAATGGGCAATGAACACAGGCACGCGCACGCAAGTGGCGGTCAGCTTGATTTTCGGGTCGAGAATTTTCTTCGTCTCGACATTCATCTTCCACTCTTCCTTGGTAAAGCCGTCTTCCATAAAGACGTCGATATGCGGGATGAGATTGAAAGCGATGCGCTTGGTAAATTTCTTTACCGCCACGCCACCCAGCGAATAGAGCGACTTGGTCTGACGATCCAACTCGTCCATGCCTTCTTTGCCCGCACCCGACACAGATTGATAGGTCGAGACAACGACGCGCTTGATGCTGAACTTGTCATGCAAGGGCTTCAAAGCCACCACGAGCTGAGCCGTGGAGCAATTGGGGTTGGCGATGATGTTTTTCTTGCGGAAGCCGTCGAGTGCCGCCGCATTCACTTCCGGCACGACGAGCGGCACATCCGGGTCCATGCGCCAGACGGATGAATTGTCGATCACGACGCAGCCTTGCTGAGCTATTTTGGGAGACCAGACCTTGGATACATCTCCACCCGCCGACATCAGGACGATATCGGTATCGGCAAAGTCGTAATTCTCAAGCACTTTGCACTTGAGGACCTTGTCGCCAAAGCTGACCTCCGTGCCGACAGAGCGCGACGAAGCCAGCGCCACGACTTCGGACACGGGGAACTGGCGTTCCGCCAGAATGGCAAGCATTTCGCGGCCTACATTGCCCGTGGCGCCCACGACAGCGACTTTGAAACCCATGACCTTACCCTCATCTCGACTAGGGCGGTGAAGTGCACCCGCGCGGTGTCCTTGTCAATTATTAGACCCGTACCCTATCACTTGATCTTCTGCAGCTCTGCCACAATGGCATCGCCCATCTGGACCGTAGAGACGGTCGCAGCGGCATCGCCCTTGATATCTGCTGTGCGCAGGCCCGTTGCCAAAACATTCGCGCAGGCCTTGTCGATCATGTCGGCAGCTTCGCCCATGTTGAAGGAATAGCGCAAAGCCATACCGAATGAGGCGATCATCGCAATCGGATTGGCGAGCCCCTTGCCCGCAATATCAGGCGCCGAGCCGTGCACGGGCTCATACATCGCTTTGCGCTTGCCGTTCTTATCCGCTTCGCCGAGCGAGGCCGACGGCAACATGCCAAGCGAACCGGTGAGCATAGACGCCACATCCGACAGCATGTCACCAAACAGATTGTCGGTGACAATCACGTCGAACTGCTTAGGCCAGCGCACGAGCTGCATGCCCAAAGCGTCAGCGAGCATGTGATCGAGCTGCACATCGGGATATTCGCGCTTGTGCAAAGCATTGGTAACTTCATGCCACAAAACGCCCGACTTCATGACATTGCGCTTTTCAGACGAGGTCACTTTGTTGTTGCGCTTGCGCGCCAGTTCAAAAGCCACACGGCCAATGCGCTCGATTTCATATGTGTCATAGACTTGTGTATCGATGCCCCGCTTCTGGCCATTGCCAAGATCGATAATTTCTTTCGGCTCGCCGAAGTAAACGCCGCCCGTCAATTCGCGCACGATCATAATGTCGAGGCCCTCGACAATCTCGCGCTTTAGCGACGATGCGTCAGCCAGTGCGGGATAGCAGATGGCAGGGCGCAGATTGGCGAAGAGGCCGAGATCCTTGCGCAGACGCAAGAGGCCGGCTTCCGGACGCACGTCATAGGGGACTGCATCCCACTTGGGGCCGCCGACGGCGCCGAAGATGACCGCGTCACATTCCATGGCAAGCTTCATATCGCTTTCGCTGATCGCCTTGCCATGCGCGTCATAGGCAGCACCGCCCACGAGACCGTTTTCTGTCTCGAACAAGGCAATGCCGGCACCCGCCATCCAATCGGCGACTTTCACGACTTCAGTCATGACTTCGGGGCCAATGCCGTCGCCGGCCAGCAGGAGGAGTTTAAACGTCGCCATTGAGGGACCTCGAGAAAGCAAGAAAAAGAGGCCCGTTTGCTAGCCTCTGGCTGCCAGATTGGCAACTCCCCAAAACAAAACGGCGGGCCTAAGCCCGCCGTCTGCCGTGCACGATGTGCGATTTAATGGATGACCATGGCCGTGAACGGCCAGACATAGGCCTGCAGCATCACGTAGAGGCCCACCAGACAGGCCAGCGCGATAGAATGCCAGAAGACGAAGCGCAAAATCGTGCCTTCATGACCGAACCAATTGGTTGCGGTGGAGGCAACGACGATCGATTGCGCATCAATCATCTTGCCCATGACGCCACCCGATGAATTGGCTGCCGACATAAGGATCGGTGAAATCCCCAATTGCTCTGCAGTGATTTTCTGCAATCCACCAAAGAGCACATTGGAGGCTGTGTCCGACCCTGTCAGCGCCACACCCAACCAGCCGAGCAACGTGCCGAAGAAGGGATAGAAGAAGCCCGTTCCTGCAAAGGCGAGACCGAGCGTCGCGTCAATGCCCGAATAGCGCGTCAATGTGCCGATGGCGAGCATGGCGGCAATGGTGATGAGCGAATAGCGCGTCACCCAGATCGTTTCGGCATAGGCCTTCACGATCCGCCCGGGCGAGAATTTCATCACGATGGCCGAGATGATCGCCGCAAGCAGAATGCCAGAGCCCGTATATGACAGGAAAGTGAATGCGAAGATCGCGCCTTCTTTCACAGGTGCAGCAACAACAGGGGGGACTTTCTCGATGAGATTATGCAGACCTTCCACCGGGAAGGCTGGTGCATAAATCGCATTGGCGGCTTTCTTGAAAGCGTCCGTGCCCCAGGTCGCCACAATCACAGACAGAATAATCCAGGGCGTCCACGACCAAGCGATTTCAGACGCTGTGCCTTTGGCAACTGGCGGCACCGGCGGCGGCGCGGTCAGATGGGAATCATCCTTCGTGCGCAGTGCAGGCGATGTCCAGATTTCCGCGGGCTGCCAGAAACGCAAGAACAGCGTCAGAGCCGCCATTGAGCAAAGCGATGCCCCAATGTCGACAATCCACGGATTGACGAAATTGGAAATCAGAAATTGCGGGACGGCAAAGGACACACCACACACAAGGATCGCGGGCCAGACCTGCATCATGCCGCGGAAGCCGGCAAAGGCCCAGATTAGCCAGAAGGGGACGATCAACGAGAAGATGGGGAGCTGACGACCCACCATCGCGCCCAAGAGATAAGGATCAAGCCCCGTTACAGACGCCAAACCCTGAATTGGCGTGCCAAGCGCGCCATAAGCCACAGGCGCTGTATTGGCGATGAGCGAAAGACCTGCGGCAGCAAGTGGCGAGAAGCCGAGCCCCATCAGGATCGCGCCAGTCACTGCCACAGGAGTACCAAAACCCGAGGCGCCTTCAAAGAAAGCGCCGAAGGAAAATGCAATCAGCAGCAATTGCAGACGACGATCTGCGGTGACACTGCCAATTGATTGCTGGACGAGACCGAACCACCCCTTTTCCAACGTGAGGCGGTAGAGGAAAATCACATTGACGATGATCCAGCCGATCGGGAAGAGGCCCGTCAGCGCCCCCAGACCTGCCGCGCGCAGGGCCAATCCTGCCGGCATGGTAAAAAGATAGATCGCCACAAGGATCGAAACGACTAGGGCCATCACGGCTGCGATATGCGCCTTCACCTTGCCGCTCGCGATTAGAAACAGAAGCGTGACAACGGGAACGGCTGCAGCAATCGTCGACAGAACAGAACTGCTCAGCGGATTATAGACCTGTGACCACATGGGCTGGTTTCCCCTCGGTTTGGCCACGTCAGAATCTTGTGAAAATGTCCTAAGTATGTGGCCGCTCTCAATTAATTACTTCTTTTTGAACCGGGTCAATTTGCATTCCGCAAATTAAGACCAAAGGACGAGAGCAAAAGAAAAGGCCGCCGGGGATCTCTCTCCGGCGGCCTTGCCATGTTTCTCACGAATGGGGTCAGGCGGCAGCGAGCTGACGGAGCACATAATGCAGGATGCCACCGTGGCGGAAATAGGTGAGCTCATCTTCGGTCGCGATGCGGCCGAGCAACGGGATCTTCTTCACGCTGCCATCGCCATAGACGATCTCGGCTTCCATCTTCTGGCGCGGTTTCAGCTCTTCACCCAGACCCAGGATCGTAACTTGTTCGTCTCCCTTGAGACCGAGCGTGGACCATGACGTACCCGGCTCGAAGGTGAGGGGCAGAATGCCCATGCCCACGAGGTTGGAGCGATGGATCCGCTCGAAGCTCTGCGCAATCACCGCGCGAACGCCGAGCAGATACGTGCCCTTCGCAGCCCAGTCACGCGAAGATCCATTACCGTATTCTTCGCCAGCGAAGACGACGAGCGGCGTGCCCTCATCCTTGTACTTCATCGCAGCATCATAGATCGACAGATTCTTGCCTGACGGATAATGCACGGTATTGCCACCTTCAGCGACATTGCCGCTGGCATCACGCTGCATGAAGTTCTTGATGCGGATGTTGGCAAATGTGCCGCGCATCATGACTTCATGGTTGCCGCGACGCGTGCCATACTGGTTGAAATCTTCGACACGCACCTGACGCTCAGACAGCCACTTGCCTGCGGGCGAGGCCACCTTGATCGAGCCGGCCGGTGAAATGTGGTCGGTCGTGATCTTATCGCCAAACATCGCCAGAATCCGGGCCTTTTTAATGTCCTCGACCTTGGCGGGTGTCATCGTCATGCCTTCGAAGTAAGGCGGGTTCTGCACATAGGTGGAGCCCATTTCCCACTTGTAAGTTTCAGACGTCGGCACCTTGACCTTGCGCCAGTTGACGTCACCCTTGAACACGTCAGCATAACGCACCTTGTAGGCTCTCTTCGTCACATTGCGACGAATGAAGAGATCAATTTCCTTCGAGGTCGGCCAGATGTCGCGCAGGAAGACGGGCTTGCCCTTCTTATCCATGCCGAGCGGCTCTTTGGTCAGATCCTTGGTTACCGAACCAGCGAGCGCATAAGCGACGACCAGCGGGGGTGAAGCCAGATAATTGGCCTGCACGTCAGCCGACACACGGCCTTCAAAATTGCGGTTACCCGAGAGAACGGCCGAAGCGACAATGCCATTTTCGTTGATCGACTTGGAAATAGCTTCCGGCAGCGGGCCGGAATTGCCGATGCAGGTCGTGCAACCAAAGCCGACGAGGTTGAAACCAACCTTGTCGAGATATTTCTGCAGGCCAGCGGTTTCCAGATATTCAGCCACAACCTGCGAGCCAGGTGCGAGTGAGGTCTTCACCCACGGCTTGGAGGTCAAGCCCTTTTCAGCGGCATTGCGTGCGAGCAAGCCCGCTGCAATCAGCACCGAGGGGTTTGACGTGTTGGTGCAAGAGGTGATGGCCGCGATCACGACATCGCCGTGACCGAGATCGAAATTCGCGCCCTTGACGGGGAAGCGCTTGGCCTCTTCGCCGGGCTTCTTATATTCGCCAGCCAAAGCGGTCGCAAAGTTATTGCCAACGGCCTCGAGATTGACGCGGCCTTCCGGACGCTTCGGGCCAGCCATAGACGGCACAACGTCGGCAAGATTGAGATCCATCACTTCCGTGAACACCGGATCAGGTGTCTTGGCCGTGCGGAAGAAGCCCTGCGTCTTGGCATATTTCTCAACAAGCGCGACGCGCGACGGCGCACGGTTGGTGGTCTTCATATAATCGATGGTTTCGCTATCGACCGGGAAGAAGCCGCAAGTTGCACCATATTCGGGTGCCATATTGGCGATTGTTGCGCGATCAGCGAGAGACAGATTTTCAACGCCGGGGCCGCAGAATTCAACAAACTTGCCGACAACGCCCTTCTTGCGCAGCATCTGCGTGACGGTCAAAGCAAGATCGGTTGCGGTGACGCCTTCCTTCAGCTTGCCTGTAAGCTTGAAGCCGATGACTTCCGGCAGCAGCATGGAGAGCGGCTGGCCAAGCATGCAAGCTTCCGCTTCAATGCCGCCCACGCCCCAGCCCAGAACGGCCATGCCGTTGACCATGGTTGTGTGCGAGTCGGTACCCACGAGTGAATCGGGATAAGCGACTTCAACGGTCGATGCCGCACCACGTGCTGGCTTGTACTTTTCTTTCTTCGTCCAGACTGTCTGCGACAGATATTCCAAGTTTACTTGGTGGCAGATGCCGGTGCCCGGAGGAACGACGGAGAAATTCGAGAAGGCCTGCTGGCCCCACTTCAAGAAGCGATAACGCTCGCCGTTACGGGCGTATTCGAGATCGACGTTCTTCTTGAAGGCTTTGGCATTGCCAAATTCATCAACGATGACCGAATGGTCAATGACGAGATCAACCGGAACGAGCGGGTTGATCTTCTGGGCGTCGCCGCCAAGCTTGGTCATGGCATCACGCATGGCAGCCAGATCGACGACTGCGGGAACGCCGGTGAAATCCTGCATCAAAACGCGCGACGGACGGAACGCAATTTCGCGCTCTTTCTTGCCCTTGTTTGCGAGCCATTCGGCAACGCCCTTGATGTCTTCCTTGGTGACAGTGCGGCCGTCTTCGAAGCGCAGAAGGTTTTCAAGCAAAACCTTCATCGACACCGGCAGGTTTGAAATGCCCTTCAGGCCGTTCTTTTCGGCGGCCTTCAGCGAAAAGTAATGATAGGTCTTAGCGCCTACCGTGAGCTTCTTGCGGCATTTAAAACTGTCGAGCGAGGCCATCAGATTCCGTCCCAGATAAGGAGTGAATGGGGGTGTAGCGAGCGGCTTATAGATAATTTATGTCGTCCGCGCTACACGGACAAAAGTAAGGCTTGGAAAAAATGTGCCCAGCCTTCAACAAATGCAATCAAGAATTAGGCAAGCGTCATACAATTTTAAATGTCTTGCCCCACCAAGCTGAGGACGCGTGAGCAAAAGCCCCTTTTCATTCCCGGTCTTCCGGCTTGAGGCCGAAAGGCTCGCATTCCGTCGGGGTGGCCGGGCGCTTGTCGAAAATCTGTCATTTCGGCTGACCAATGGTGATGCACTCGTGGTCACAGGTGCCAATGGTGCAGGCAAATCGACCCTGCTGCGCGGACTGGCTGGCTTTCTGAGTGCCTATGCGGGATCTGCCCTGCTCATCGATCAGGCAGGAGACCAAGAGACCATCGCATCGCATGGGCATTACGTGGGCCACCAAGAAGGCTCAAAACCCGCTCTGACCGCCCGCGAAAACCTCGCCTTCTGGCAGGCCATGCTCACGCTCCCGGGCCTGACGAGCGACATGACCCCCGAGGCCGCCCTGACACAGCTGGGCGTGCCGCAGGTGGCCGATCTGCCGGTTGCCTATCTCTCGGCAGGCCAGAAGCGGCGTGTGGGCCTCGCGCGCCTCCTGCTGGCCCCACGCCTCGTCTGGATCCTGGACGAGCCCCTGACCGCGCTGGATGCTGCCGGACAGGGGCTGCTGACCAGCCTTATCAAAAACCACTTGGGCTGCGGGGGGATGGTGATTGCGGCCACCCATGCGCCACTGGGCATCGATAGCCTGCATCTCGAACTGGGGGGCAAACCATGAGCCCCTCCCCGCTGATGGCCCTGTTTTCGCGTGAAATCCGTGTCGCGCGCCGTCTTGGTGGCGGCAGCACAATGGGTATCATTTTCTTCCTGATCCTCGTCACCATCGTGCCTTTCGCCATCGGGCCTGACCTCAACCTGCTGTCGCGTATTGGCCCGGCTATCCTCTGGATTGCCGCCCTGCTCGCCACGCTTCTGGGCCTCGACAGGCTGTTTCAGGCCGACCACGAAGACGGCTCGCTCGATTTGATGCTGACTAGCGACACGCCGCTGGAATTGATCGTTCTGGTCAAATGCCTCGCACATTGGGTGGTCACCGGCCTGCCGTTGGTGATTGCCGCCCCTCTGTTTGGCCTGATGCTGGCGCTCGACCCGCAGGCTTTATGGGCGGTCACCCTGTCGCTGCTGGCGGGCACACCCGCGCTGGCCCTGCTGGGCGCCATTGGCGCGGCACTTACCGTGACGCTGCGCCGAGGTGGGCTCTTAATGGCCATCCTCATCCTGCCTCTCGCCATTCCCGTGTTGATCTTTGGCGTTTCGGCAGCCAGCGCCTCCCTCTCCGCGACCACGCCCTTCTGGCCACCCTTTCTCATTCTCTGTGCGCTGACGCTGGCTACATTGGCGGCAGCCCCCTTCGCGGTGGCGGCGGCGCTGCGCCACATGTCGGAATGATCCCCTTCAATTGCCTTCAGGTGCTGAGGTCTCTAGAAATTCTGCCATGTGGAAATATGCCAACCCGACTTTCTTCCTGCCCCTCGTCGCCAAGCTCCTGCCATGGCTGACGGGCGCAACTGTCATCGCCTTTGCCATTGGCATTTGGGGCGCGTTCTTCTCCGCACCGGCTGATTACCAGCAGGGTGAGACCGTGCGCATCATGTACATCCATGTGCCCGCCGCTTGGCTCAGCATGTTTTGCTACGCGACCATGACGGCTTCCGCGCTTGGCACGCTGGTGTGGCGCCATCCACTCGCTGACGCGGCACAAAAAGCTGCCGCACCGATTGGCGCTGCTTTCACCTTCATCTGTCTTGTCACCGGCTCGCTGTGGGGCAAGCCTATGTGGGGCACATGGTGGGTGTGGGATGCGCGTCTCACTTCGGTGCTGGTGCTATTTGTCATTTATCTCGGCTTGATTGCACTCTGGCAGACGATTGAAGATCCCGGCCGCGCGGCGCGTGGAGCGGCCATTCTCACGCTGGTGGGTGTGGTCAATCTGCCGATCATCAAATTCTCGGTGGACTGGTGGAACACATTGCATCAGCCAGCTTCGGTGTTTCGTATGGGCGGGCCAACCATCGCGCCATCCATGCTGTGGCCTTTGCTGGTGATGGGCATGGCCTTCACGCTGCTTTTCACCACGCTGCATCTAATGGCGACCCGCAATGAAATTCTGCGCCGCCGTCTGCGCCGTCTGTCGATCATGGCAGCCAGCGGCGACACGCATGCCCAGCCCACCCATCGCCTCACCATGACCGGGGGCGTAGAATGAACGCGACCCATGCAGGCTTTATTTTCGCCGCCTATGCTCTGTGCATCGGCGTGGTGGGTGGCTTGATCTTGGCAACCTGGCTCGACCATCGCCGCCTCAAGCATGAGCTCTCACAATTTGAAAGCCGGCGTGGGAGCCAGGACACGTGAGCGCGCGCGCGCAGCGCCACATACCCTGGCTGGCGATTCTGCCGCTGGTTTTCTTCTGCGCGCTTGCCGGACTTTTCCTTGTGCGGCTCTATAGTGGTGATCCACAAAAACTGCCCTCGGCGCTGATCGGAAAACCCGTGCCTCAATTTGCTTTGCCGGCAGTTGACGGCTCCACAAGTCTCGGCTTTTCTAATGCGGAACTGACCATCGGCCACGTCACACTCGTCAATATTTTTGCCTCTTGGTGTGTGCCTTGCCGCGATGAGCATCCCATCCTGATGCAAATGGCGAAAGATGAAAAATTGCGCGCGCCCGGCGTGAAAATCTTCGGCCTCAATTACAAGGACGAGCCCGCCAATGCGCGTGGCTTTATTAGCCAATATGGCAATCCATATGAGCGCATTGGCGCTGACCGCTCAGGGCGCACCGGAATTGAATGGGGCGTCTATGGCGTGCCGGAAACGTTTGTCGTGCGTGGAGATGGTACGATTGCCTACAAGCACATCGGGCCACTGACTCCAGAAAGCCTGCGCGACAAGCTCATGCCCGAGATTGAAAAGGCCTTGAAATAAGCCTCACCAATGCGGCTTGTCAGCATCCCCATCTTTCAATTCATGCTTCATGATCAACGGCACTTGCGCGAGCGCGAAAACAATCGTGATCGGCATGGTACCAAAAGTCTTGAACAGGGCCCAGACATCTTCTGTTTGCGTGCGCCAGACGATTTCATTCAGCGCGGCCAGAACAAAGAAGAAAAACCCCCAACGAAATGTCAGCTTGCGCCAGCCTTCCTCGTTCAAATGCAAGGCCGAATCTAGGACGATGGGCAACAATAGCTTCTTGAAAAACAAAGCACCGAGCAAAGCCGAGCCAAAGATCACGTTCACGATCGTCGGCTTCATCTTGATGAAGGTCGAGTCCTGAAAATATAAAGTCAGAGCACCAAAGAACAGCACGGCGACCGCCGTGACCATCGGCATGACCGGCAGATGACGCGTTAAAACCCATGAGGCAATCAGCGAAGCAACAACGCTCGCCATCAAAACAGCGGTCGCTGTCATAATGCCGAATTTGAAATTGGTGACGAGAAACAAAACGAGCGGTCCCATTTCCAGCACGAGTTTCAACAGCGGGTTTTGCGCACGACGGCGCATCATGGTGGGGATGGGTTTTGCTTCCAATGTATCGTTCATCATGCTTCCGATAAGGCCTCAAGGCCTGCAATAGCGCACGCAAATTCATGTGCCGTAAACGGCTCAAGATCATCCGCACCTTCACCGACGCCGATAAAATGCACGGGCAATTTAAACTTCTCGGCAAGGGCGACCAAAATGCCGCCGCGCGCCGTGCCATCGAGTTTGGTCATGACAAGCCCAGTCACGCCCGCCACCTTACCAAAAATCTCGACCTGTGAAAGAGCGTTCTGGCCCACAGTTGCATCAAGCACGAGCAGCACCGCATGGGGGGCATCCGCATCGACTTTCTTCATCACGCGCGTGATTTTTCCAAGCTCCGCCATGAGTTCGGTGCGATTTTGCAAACGCCCCGCCGTATCCATGAGCAGAATATCTGCTTGCGCCGCGCGCGCCTGTTCAATCGCATCATAGGCAAGGCCTGCGGCATCCGCGCCCTGCTCGCGCACAACAACATCCGAGCCCGTGCGCTGGCCCCATATCTGCAATTGCTGAACGGCCGCCGCGCGAAAGGTATCGCCTGCTGCCAGAACAACTTTTTTGCCCTCGCGCGCAAAATTCGTGGCGAGTTTGCCGATGGTCGTTGTTTTGCCAGAACCGTTCACGCCCACAACAAGAATGACGAAAGGCTTTTTCGTTGCATCAATTTCGATCGGGCGAGCAACAGGTGCCAGCACGGCTTCGATTTCGGCTGCCAGAATATTCTTCACCTCTTGCGGTTCAATATCCTTGTCGAAACGCCCTTTGCCGACAGCCTCGCGAATCCGCGTCGCCATGGTGACGCCCAGATCCGCCTGGATGAGAATATCTTCCAGATCATCCAGCATCGCCGCATTGAGGCGACGCTTTGTGAAAATGTCGGAAATGCCTTGGCCAATGGCCGAGGAGGAGCGTGACAGGCCCGAACTCAGGCGCTCCCACCAGCTCTTTTTCGGGGCTGGCGATTCGATGGAGGCAGGCGGCTCGTCGCCACGGCCAAAAAGCCGACCAAAAAAGCCGGGCTTTTGTACCTTCCCGCTATCGTTCTCGTCGCTCGCCATCTCGTCCCGAATGTGTCAGTGAAGCGCGACTGAAGACGCGGCGCTACTTGTGGGCCTCCGCAATAGCCTTTTCGCGCGCTGACCGGAAGAGAAGAACGTTGACCCCCGACGAGATCCTGGCCCGCCTGCTCTATCGTGACGGGCTGATCCTCATCCTCAACAAGCCCGCGGGCATTGCCGTGCATCGCGGCCCCAAGGGCGGCGCGAGTTTAGAAGACTGGTTCGACGCTCTGCGCTTTGGCCTGCCGCGGGTGCCGGCTCTGGCCCACCGGCTTGACCGCGACACGTCTGGCTGTCTGGTACTGGGCCGCCATCACAAGGCTTTGGAAAAGCTCGGCTCGCTCTTCAAACAGGGCAAGGTTGGGAAAACCTATTGGGCGGTGGTGGAAGGTGGCCCCAGCGAAGATGAGGGGCTCATCGATCTGCCGCTGGGCCGCCTCGATGCGGGCCGTGGCTGGTGGATGAAGGTCGATCTACTCACGGGCCAAGCCTCCCAAACGCGCTGGCGCGTGATGGGGCGCGGCGAACATGAGGGCAAAAAGATCGCCTGGATTGAATTCAACCCGCTGACCGGGCGCACGCATCAATTGCGCGTGCACTCTTCATCTGTGGGGTGGCCTATTGTCGGAGATCCTATTTATGGGAGTGCTGGCCGTGACAGCCCGCTACCATTGCATCTGCACGCCCGCCACATCAGTCTCCCAATGTCAAACAACAAGCCGCCCGCGGAAGCCTCCGCGCCCGTGCCCGACCACATGATGAGTTTGCTGGAAGCGTGTGGCTACCGCTAGGTCCATCATTGCACGCCGCAGGCGAAGCAATCCATTAGGCCTCATGTGGTGCCTCTCGATTGCTTCGCTTTGCTCGCAATGACGATCAACATCATTGTGCCTTGATGTTTCCCTTCTTGATCGTATCGGTCCAGCGCGCGGCTTCTTTTTGCGTGAATGCACCCAGAGCCTCGGGCGTGTTCTGCCCTGCTCCCGGCATTTCGGAGGCGAGATCCTCAATGCGCTTGCGCAAGTCTGCATCCTTATAGGCTGCCGCCATCGCGTTCACGAGTTTCGTGCGCACAGCCGCAGGCAGGGCAGCTGGTGCATACATTGCAGTGGCGGCAGTCACTTCAAAGCCCGGCAGGCCGGCCTCAGCCGACGTCGGGATTTCCGGCAAGCCCGAGAAGCGCACGCTCTGTGCCACAGCCAGAACTTTCACTGTGCTGCCCTTATATTGGCCCATCATGTTGAGGCCCTGATCGCACATAAAATCGAGCGTGCCGGCCACAAGATCATTCAGCGCAGGACCGGTGCCACGATAGGGAACGTGGACAATATCTGTCCCCGTCTGCTGACCAAACAGCACGCAAGCCAGATGCGTGGCCGAGCCCGCACCCGCTGAACCATAATTCAGCTTGCCCGGATTTGCTTTGGCGTAAGCGATAAATTCTTTCAGATCTTTCGCGGGAAAATCTTTGCGCGTGACAATGTAATGCGCAGCAAAGGCCAGCGTACCAATCGGCTCGAAATTCTTCACCGGATCATATTGGGCCGAGGGATAAAGTACTGGGCCCGCAACATGTGGGGCAACGTTATGAACAAATAGCGTATAGCCGTCCGGGGTTGAGCGTGCAGCGCGCACGGCACCTGTCGTCCCACCCGCTCCCGCCACATTTTCGATCACGAATTGCTGGCCCAGCGTGCGTGAAAAATATTCGCTGTAGATGCGCGCGGCAACATCCGTCGGGCCGCCAGCAGCAAAGGGCACAATCACAGTTACTGGCTTGGTCGGATAATCCTGCGCCAATGCGGGCGCTGCCGCGAACAGGCCACAGGTCAGTGCCAAAAGGTTACGAAGCTTCATTGCGTTCCTCCAGATTTTTCAACCGGCTAAACAGCACGGCCCCCTAGAGGAGAATGCTAGACCCTTGGCCGGGAGCCGCAAGCACGACTTCCGATGCATAAGTCACTTATCCGCGAGACAAAGCCGAAGCCCATCATGGCCCGAAACGCGGGCCTCGAAGATGAGACCGGGCTCCACGCCGGGTGTGGCGACAGATGTGAAATCTTCAGCACGCCCTGTTCCACCGCGTTCCGTGAGCACGTGGATGGTGCACCCAATCTGGTGCTCGAGATGTGCGCGCAAAGCCGCCTCACCCGCCTCTCGCAGCAAATGTGCGCGCTCTTTCACAATGTTACGCGGCACCTGTGGCATGCGTATGGCTGGCGTACCGGGACGCTGCGAATACGGAAACACATGCAGATGCGTCAAACCGCAATCGTCCACCATGGCAAGTGTATGGGCGAACATATCCTGCGTCTCGGTTGGAAATCCGGCGATGAAATCAGCACCAAAGACAATCTCGGGGCGAAGCGCGCGCACTTGCGCACAAAAGGCCACAGAATCGGCACGCGCGTGACGGCGCTTCATACGCTTCAGGATCATGTCATCGCCCGATTGTAGCGATAGATGCAGATGAGGCATGAAGCGCGGCTCATTGGCGATCACATCGAACAAATGCGCATCGGCTTCGATACAATCGATGGAGGAGACACGAAGCCGTTCCAGCTCCGGCACCTGCTTCAAAATCTGCTTCACCAGCCAACCGAAGGACGGCTCACCGGGCAGGTCATGACCCCATGAGGTAATATCAACACCCGTCAGCACGGCCTCGCGATAGCCATTGGCGCAGAGTTTGCGGATTTGCGCCACCACATCGCCCGCGGACGCCGAGCGCGAATTGCCGCGCCCGAAGGGGATGATGCAAAAAGTGCAGCGATGGTCGCAGCCGTTCTGCACTTCAACGAAAGCCCGCGTATGACCTTCAATGGCATCCACAGCGCCGGCCACAAAATGATGTGCTGTCTCGTCCAGCGCAAAAATATCATTCACACGGGCTGTGCCTGTTTGCGTCAAAGCGCGCCAGACATCAGGTTTGGCCTTGTCCGCATTACCAATGACAGCGGCGACTTCCGGCATGGAGGAAAAAAGGTCCGGATCAATCTGCGCCGCGCATCCGGTGACGACAATTCTTGCCTCGGGCTGTTCACGCCCAGCGCGGCGAATGGCCTGACGCGCTTGACGCACTGCCTCTTCTGTCACCGCGCATGTATTAAAAATGATTGTGGGCACATCACTGGTCGCCTCAGCCGCGCGGCGCACAGCCTCCGACTCCACCGCATTGAGGCGACAACCAAAGGTGACGACGTCGACCTTGCGCACAGAAGGCCTCAAAAAATCTCAGGAGAGAATTGGGCCTGGAATTCCAGCTCAACAGGACCGCGCAGCAGAACATGGTTATCGACCGTGCGCCAATCGGTAAAGAGATCGCCGCCCGGCAAAGTGATCCGTGCTTTGCGCCCAGCCAAACCAAGACGTGCAGCCGACACCGCCGTGGCGCAAGCAGCAGAACCGCAAGCCTGCGTCAGACCAACTCCCCGTTCCCAGACCTTCAGAATGATATGATCGCGCGTCACGATATGGGCGAGCGAAATATTGGCGCGCTCGGGAAACATATCGTGATGTTCCAGCCGCACACCATTGGTGTCGAGGCCATAGCCTTCAACATTGTCGACGAAGAAGATAGCGTGCGGGTTACCCATATTGACGGCCGAAAAATGCGTCAGCGCGGGAACATCAAAGTCCAGCGCCACATTGCGTGTGTCGGCCTGTGTGTCGCGCAGGGGGATCTCCTCGGCCAAAAGCCGGGGCTCGCCCATATCAACGGTAAACGCCCATTCGCTCTCACGCCGACATTCCAACAGGCCCGCCATTGTCTCGACAAAGATGACCGGACGCGGATCGTCTTGCATCAGCACCCAAGCGACGCAGCGTGTACCATTACCGCAGGCGCCCGATTCACTGCCATCATTATTGAGAATGCGTACAAAAGCTTCCGTACCCGCGGTGACGGGATCATGCAGCACCATCATCTGATCATAAGCCAGACGCGGGCTCTGATGAATCGCGCGCGCTTCATCAGGCGACACACCGATGGACGTGGCACGCAGATCGAGAACTATAATTTCATTGCCGATCCCGTTCATCTTGAAGAAGGGTCGACCTGCAAGCGCGCTCATAGTGCCTCTAATATTGGCGGCATGACGCGCTTATAGGCCCAAATGACACAGGGGGCCAGAGACGCAACGGCAAGGTGAACCGGCAGCCTGTCCAATTCGTTACATTAAGAGCTAATAAGAGATGTGAAATGACATCTGATTGTCTGATTGTCATTTTATATCCTTGGCAGGCGCGGTCTCTTCGCCTCATATGGAGACATAATTGATTTGCCGGATCTGGAGCCGGACCCATGCCCTCTTTGACACTCCCCACACTCGCCCGCGCCGCCATCACCGGAATCATGCTGACTTTTGCCAGCATGGCCTGCGCTCAGGTGAATGATGGCCGCGCGCCTGGCGATGCCTCAAGCGCGCAGGCTGTCGAGCTGGCAGCTCGCCCAGCCTTGATGCTAGCGGGCGAAGCGGAATGGGAGGAGGGCTTCACAAAGATCAACAAGTCTTTCGCCGATCTGCGCATGGCTATGGACCGCGCTGGGCTCAAGCCCGGCGGGCGTCCGCTCGCGGTCTTCGTCGACACCGACGACCAGGGCTTCAGGTTTCAGGCCATGATCCCGCTTGAGGCTGCGCCGGCTGCGACGCCGTCTTTCCCCGCACCAATCAAGTTGGGTGAAACCCCGAAAGGCAAGACGATGAAATTCGAACATCGCAGCGCCTATGATGACATTGATTCGACCTATGAGGCGATCACCGCTTACCTCGATGAAAAGGGTGTCGAAGCCAAGCCCATGTTCATTGAGCAATATCTCAACGACGTGACCTCGGCCGACGACACCGGGCTGCAGGTCGAGATTTACGTCTTCGTCAAGTAACCGGGAGTTTTTTGACGAATTGCAAAATAACGCGCCCCCCGCCCAAGCATCAGAACCCCGCCACCAAGTGGCAGCCCTGCCTTGGCGGGCTGGTAAAAATGGCTTGGAAATTCTCCTGATCTCTTCACGCGAGACGAAGCGCTGGGTGATCCCGAAAGGCTGGCCAATGCTCGGCCGAAAGCCCCATGTCGCGGCCGCGCGCGAAGCTCTTGAAGAAGCCGGTGTGATTGGGAAAACACTGAAGACGTCCGTTGGCAGTTTTCATTATGTGAAAAATCTGCGCAATGGCGACGCCATCCTTTGCCGCGTCGAGGTCTTTGCCATGCAGGTCGAAAGACAACGCAAATCATGGCTGGAGCGAGATCAGCGGATCACGCGCTGGTTTCCAGCTGACGAAGCAGCAAGCCTTGTGAGAGAGCCTGAACTCTCAACCCTGATTCGGGATTTCAAGACCGAAGCCCTCGAAGAGAAAACGAAAGTCGCTTAAAAACGCGGCTCGGAGAGGGCGGCGGCATGCAGCTCCTCTGCCACGGGCATAAACAGATCGGCCTGCGCGTCATAGACAAGCAAGCGGCCATCCATCACACCAAAATAAGTGCCATGCAATTGCAGCTTGCCGCGCTCTTCGAGCGTGCGGATACAGGGAAAGGTGCGCAGATTGGCAAGGCTCTGCTTGACCGATTCCAAAGCAAGTTTTTCCAGATAATCCGGACCGGCGGGCACAGGTGCTGGGCCGAGCTTTTCAGCAGACGGCGCCATAAGGCGGATCCAACTGCCAATGAAATCGCCCGGTGACAAAGGTGCATGAAAGGGATCGGCCTGAAACTCGGCAAAAGCGCGCACGCCACCGCATTGCGCATGGCCCATGACAACGATGTGCTCGACCCGCAAAGCCATGACGCCAAATTCAAGCGCGGCTGATGTGCCATGATAATCATCGTCAGGCGCATAGGGAGGCACGAGATTGGCGACATTGCGCACGACGAAAATCTCGCCGGGGCCAGCATCGAAAATAAGTTCCGGCGCGACGCGAGAATCGCAGCAGCCGATCATCAGGACGCGGGGCTTCTGGCCCTTTTCGGCCAATTCCCGATAGCGCGCCTGCTCGCCCGAAAAACGACCCGAGACAAAGGCTTCATAGCCCTCGATAAGCTGGGGCGGGAAGGGCGTGGCAGTCTTGATCGTGTTGGTCATATGATCCTGTGATCTCCAACCGCCCCGGCGGCACCTCTGCGGGCTGTCTAAACAAGGCCAGCCGGCGCGTCGAGCCATACCGGACCAAGGAAGCATGGTCATACAGATTGACGCCCTTTATGCTGCACTGCAACTGAACCTTCGGAGACCCCATGATCCGCCCACGTCGTAGTGCCCTCTATATGCCCGGCTCCAACGCAAGGGCGCTGGAAAAGGCGCGCAGCCTTCCAGCTGATTCGATCCTGCTGGATCTGGAAGATTCGGTGGCACCCGAGCAGAAGGAACTAGCCCGGGCGCAAGTCTGTGGCGCGGTGAAAAAGGGGGGCTTTGGCTCCCGCGAGGTGGTCATTCGCACCAATGGGCTGGAAACCGATTGGGGACGGGCTGATCTGGCGGCCGCTGCGGCCGCAGGACCGGACGCCATTTTACTGCCCAAAGTCTCGACCCCGGGCGATATTACAATGGCCGCCCATGCGCTGAATGAAGCCGGCGCGCCGTCCCATACGCGCATTTGGGCGATGATCGAGACCCCCGCCGGCATTCTCAATGTCGATGCCATTGCCCGCACAGCGGCCGATCCCAATTCACGGCTGGCCGTCTTCATCATGGGCACGAATGATATTGCCAAGGAAACACGCGCGCGCATGGTGCCTGGCCGCGCGCCCATGCTCGCCTGGCTCTCGCAATGTGTGCTGGCGGCCCGCGCCTTCGGCATTGATATTCTGGATGGCGTCTATAACCAGCACTCCGATCTGGAGGGGCTGCGCGCCGAATGTGAACAAGGCCGCGATCTGGGCATGGACGGCAAGACAGTCATCCACCCCAACCAG
>CANJVX010000009.1 GCA_947478405.1 Beijerinckiaceae bacterium
GGAAAAGGCTTTTTCCCGCTTCCGGAGCCTCTCATTCAAGGTCCCGCGACGCGCGTGATGAGCCTGCGAGATGGTTCAAAGAAAATGTCCAAGTCGGACCCTTCCGACAATTCGCGCATCAATTTGTCGGATGATGCTGACACGATTGCACAGAAAATCCGCAAGGCCAAAACTGATCCGGATGCTTTGCCAAGCTCCATTGAGGGCCTCGGGCCTCGTCCGGAAGCTGATAATCTGGTTGGAATTTATGCCGCTCTGACGGGAGGCACCAAGGCGGACGTCTTGCAGCAATTTGGGGGCGGTAATTTTTCGACCTTCAAATCGGCACTTGTCGACTTGACGGTGGAGAAGCTTGCCCCGATTGGTGCGGAAATGCGTCGCCTGCAAGCGGATACGGCCTATATCGACGCCGTTCTGCGTGATGGCTCGAACCGGGCGCGGGAGCGCGCAGTCAAAACTATGGCTGCCGTTCGAGACATTGTGGGTTTCGTGCGCTGACCAAGCACACAATTGCCATTGATCTTGACGAGGTTCACGCCTTATCTGGGTGCTGTGATCCGTCGCCGGCCTTGAACCGGACGCCGTGGAGAAAGCCATGTTTATCCAAACCGAAGCCACGCCTAACCCCGCCACCCTGAAATTCTTGCCTGGGCGGACCGTCCTGCCCTCCGGAACGCTTGAAATGCGTGATTCCGACAGCGCGGCCCGCTCGCCCCTTGCAAAAGCGCTGTTTGCTATTCCGGGGGTCTCGACCGTTTTCTTTGGGTCGGATTTCGTTTCTGTGAGCAAGTCTGATGGCGAATGGCAGCATCTGAGGCCCGCCGTCCTTGGCGCTATCATGGAGCATTTCGTGTCGGGCGTTCCCTTGCTCGTCGAGGGCGGAGAGCACGACACCCCCGAGGATGGCGAGGAATTTTTTGCCCCCGAGGATGCGCAGACGGTGGCCACCATAAAGGAGCTGCTGGAAACCCGTATTCGTCCGGCAGTTGCCAGTGACGGCGGAGACATTACGTTCAGAGGCTTCCGTGACGGGATTGTTTATCTCGCGATGAAGGGCGCATGCTCTGGATGCCCCTCCTCTACCGCGACCCTAAAAAGCGGAATTCAGAACCTTCTCAAGCACTTTCTTCCAGAGGTGCAATCGGTCGAGCAGCTCTGACGCCGATGAAGATTCTCGCCATTGACACCTCACAGGCGGCGGTTTCCGTCTGTATTATGGGCGATGAAGGGACCCTTTTGGCCAGTGAAACGGCTTCCATGCTGCGCGGTCATTCGGAGGCACTCCTACCGCTCGTGGAGCGCGTCTCCAAAGCTGCGGGCTTGTCGCTGATGCAGGTTGATCGTGTGGCGGTTGTGGTCGGACCGGGCTCTTTCACGGGCATTCGGATCGGGATCGCAGCGGGCCGCGCGATTGGCATGGCTGCCGGAGTTCCGGTTGTGGGGGTTTCTTCTCTGGCTGCATTTGCCGCGCCCCTGATAGGCCGTGAAACATCGGGCGTTGTTGCTGCCGCCGTCGATGCCAAGCATGGGCAGGTCTATGTTCAGGGTTTCACAGCCAAGGGTCAGCCTCTCGCTGCCCCCAGATTGGCGAAGGTTCGCGACGCAGTTCGCGGGCTCGGTGCCGGTCCCTTGAGATTTGCTGGTTCAGGCGCGACGATGATGGCAATTGAGGCCTGGTCGATGGGCGCAGAAGCGGAGGTCGTCGGTCAGGCCATCTCTCCGGATATCGCTTTCGTGGCCCGGCTGGGCGCGTTGGCAGATCCCGCTCAAGCGCTGGCGCGTCCCTATTATTTGAAAGCACCCGACGCCAAGCTGCAGTCGAATGCCGCCATCGCGCGCTCGGCATGAAGTTGCCCTGGCCTTTTTCCCCGCGGGCTTTAGATCCTGTTATTCGCGCGCTTCAGGATAGGTGGTTGCACAAGGCGGCCCAAATTCATTCAGCCTTCTTCGCTCGTGCTTGGGGCCCCGCCGACTTTACCGAACTTCTGGTTGACCAAAGTGTCGTCGCTGACGGTCTTTTTGATGGTACCGGGCAAAAGTTGCTTGGATTTGCCCTTTCTCGAAAAGTCGCGCCAGAAGCCGAGCTTCTCTCTATTGCGATAGATAGCGGTCAGCAGGGGAGGGGGCTTGGAAAAAGCCTGCTCAGGGCACATTTGTCGCGTCTCGCCTCGCAGGAGATTCAGGAGATTTTTCTGGAAGTTGAGCAAGAAAATGTTTCAGCGATCAGTCTCTACCGATCCTTTGGCTTTGTCACTGTCGGTGAACGCACCGGATATTATCAGAAAAAAGACGGCAGTCGCGCCACAGCCTTGGTCATGCGGGCGAGCTTGACTTGAAGACTTTTGTTCTCAAAACCGACTGATGGCACTAGAACGTCATAAAACTTCGCCTATCCTGCAGGTGTGGTCGAAGCACAATCCCCGAGCCGAGGTGAAACCCGCTTGAGTACGCCAACATCCGTTCAGACAGACCAGAAAACTGAACGCAGAAAATTGTTCATCAAGTCTTACGGCTGTCAGATGAACGCTTATGACGCCACACGCATGGCGGATGTTCTTGCGCCTGAAGGCTATGAAGAGACGACTGATGTCGCGGAAGCTGATCTGGTCGTTCTGAACACGTGTCACATTCGCGAACGGGCTGCTGAGAAAGTTTTCTCCGAGCTTGGTAAAGTGCGCGTTCTGAAGGAAGAGCGTGCCGCGCGCGGGCTAGATATGAAGATAGCTGTTGCCGGCTGCGTCGCTCAGGCAGAGGGCGCCGAGATTTTTCGTCGACAAAAAGCTGTTGATCTTGTTCTGGGTCCTCAGAGCTACCACCGCTTGCCTGACATGTTACGGAATTTGAGCAATGGATCGCGCATCGAGACTGAATTTCCCGCCGAGGATAAATTCGATCACCTTGCCGCCCCTAGCCGCGAGAAAGTAGCAAGCCGGGGCCTGTCTGCCTTTCTTACGATTCAGGAAGGATGCGACAAGTTCTGCACATTTTGCGTTGTTCCTTATACGCGCGGGGCAGAAACATCACGTCCGATTGAGAAAATTTTGGGTGAAGCGCGCCATCTGGTTTCGGCGGGTGTGCGAGAACTGACCCTGCTTGGGCAAAACGTTAATGCGTTTCATGGTCTAGATGAGAAAGGGAATACGATCTCCCTGGCTCAGCTTACAGCGCGTATGGCAGACATACCCGGGCTCTTGCGCATTCGATACATGACCAGCCATCCGAATGACATGGGGCAGGATTTAATTGATGCGCATGCGCATCAACCAGCTCTGATGCCGTTTTTGCATTTGCCAGTGCAGTCGGGCTCTGACCGCATTTTGCGGGATATGAACCGCAAACACACCGCCCGAGATTATCTTAATCTGATCAAGCGTGTTCGCAGAGCCCGTCCGGACATTGCTTTGTCATCAGATTTTATTGTGGGGTTCCCTGGTGAAACGGAAGAAGACTTTCAGGGCACCCTCGACTTGATTGCGGCGGTGAATTTCTCAAGTAGCTATTTCTTCAAATATTCTATGCGCCCAGGAACCCCTGGAGCGGAGATGGAAGAGCAGGTGCCTGAAGAAATCAAGAGTGAACGATTGAGGCGGTTGCAGGATCTCGTTGACGGGCAGCGTCATGCCTATAACGATGCATCTATTGGTAAAGTGGTGCCTATTTTGTTTGAGAAGAAGGGTCGTGACCCAGGACAAATTGCTGGAAAATCGCCCTATCTTCAGGCTGTGCAGGTTCAAGGGCCTGATTTGCTGATTGGACGCGTAGCTGATGTATTGATTACGGAAGCCCTCACCAATTCACTCCGAGGTACTCTCGTGGGAGAGCAATCGTGAGAATGCAAGGGGAGATTCTTGCTTGAGACCATCCGAAAAGACTGGCGTATTAGCGTCTGTACATGCGGCGACAGGCGGTTCCGGCGCCGCGGATTTAAGCTCCTCAGAAAAGACTGAGATCACGATAGCGTTCGATGACAATCGACACGCGTCCTTATTGCTCGGTCATTATGATCAGAATCTTGCAAGAGTGGAGCGTCGCCTAGGGGTCGCTGCTAATGCGAACGGGAATCACGTTACTTTGAAGGGAACGCCTGAAGCTTGCGATCAGGCGCGACGTGTCCTTGAATTCCTTTATGCTAGGGTCAAGACCGGACAAACGATTTCTCTTGGTGATGTCGATGGCGCGGTGCAGGAAGGCGCATTGCAAGGTAATTTATTTCCCAAGGAAGACGCTAACCGAACGAGTTTTGAAAGTGTGAACACGCGCAAGCGTGGCGGTGTGCGAGCACGCAACGCAGCCCAGGATCTTTATCTTCGCGCCCTCAAACGAAATGAACTTGTTTTTGCGGAAGGCCCGGCCGGCACTGGAAAGACATGGCTGGCTGTTGGCCATGCAGTCTCTTTGCTTGAACAAGGGGCTGTTGAAAAGATCATTCTTTCGCGCCCAGCAGTCGAAGCAGGTGAGCGGCTTGGTTTTTTGCCCGGTGACATGCGTGAGAAAGTTGACCCTTATCTGCGCCCCATTTACGACGCCCTTTATGACTTTATGGACGGACGCATGGTTGAGCGTGGATTGCAGACCGGCATGATTGAAGTTGCGCCGCTTGCTTTTATGCGTGGTAGAACACTGACATCGGCATGTGTCCTGCTCGACGAAGCCCAAAATGCGACATCTATGCAGATGAAAATGTTTTTGACCCGCCTTGGAGAAGGGTCGCGTATGATCATCACGGGCGATCCAACACAGACCGATCTTCCATTGGGGCAAAAATCAGGCCTGAGTGAAGCCGTGAATCTTTTGTCCGGTCTCGAAGGAATTGGCCATGTCCGGTTCCGAGATGTTGATGTCGTTCGTCATGACCTCGTGCGCCGGATTGTTAGCGCATATGAATCTGCTCATGCCGCTGCTCAGGGTAAAAAATGATTCTTGAAGCAGACATTTCGATGGAATGTGAGAGTTGGTCCTTGCTCGATAGTTTGGAAGCGCTTGTCGATAAAGCTTTGCAAGTGACCGTTCAGGTGGCAAATAAGAAACTTCTTGAAAAAGCAGAGATTAGTTTTCTTTTTTGCGATGATGAACGAATTCGGGAACTTAATCGTGAGTGGCGCATGATAGATAAGCCAACAAATGTCTTATCTTTCCCCGCAAGCACTCCAGAGCGTCTTGCAACGGCGCGACTACTTGGTGATATAGCAATTTCCTATGAGACCGTTGTTCGAGAGTGTCAGGATGAAGAGAAGACTCTAAGCAATCATACTTGTCACATGGTTATCCATGGGTTCCTTCATTTGCTTGGATATGATCACGAAACAGATGAAGAAGCTGAGGAAATGGAAGCGCTCGAACGGCTAGCGCTTGCACGTATGGGCATTGCCGACCCATATCTTGCAACTGAACCTCTACCCGGGAATACATCATGAGTATGCCAGACTCGTCTCAGGGAGAAAAAGAGCGCTCAAGCCTCATTGATCGGGTGCGCGCACTCTTTGGATTGAGCCATGCTTCGATGCGAGACGATATTGAAGACGCTCTTGAAGATAATTCTCTTCAGAACGACTTCACAGCCCAAGAACGGACGATGCTGAAGAATGTTCTGGGCTTGCATGAATTGCGAGTTCAGGATGTGATGGTTCCACGCGCTGATATTATAGCAGTTTGCATCGATGATACTCTGGCTGATGTACTCTCTGTCTTCAGGACAGCCGGCCATTCGAGGCTTCCTGTTCACGGTGATTCTCTCGATGATCCACGCGGTATGGTTCACATTCGGGACTTCGTTGATTACATAGCAACTGCCGCCGAGAGTTTCTGGAAAATACCGGCGGGGAAAAATGATGAGCGCCTTTCCAAGCGCGACATCGCTTTGCGCCTGCGCGGTCTTGGCGAACTTGATTTGTCACTTCCGCTTTCAAAGGTAGGTGTGATTCGCCCAGTCTTGTTTGTTCCACCATCCATGCCAACCCTCGACCTTTTGGTGAAGATGCAAGCGACGCGAACTCATATGGCGCTTGTCATAGATGAATATGGCGGCACTGATGGTCTTGCCTCTATTGAGGACATTGTCGAGATGATTGTCGGCGATATTGAGGACGAACATGATGAAGACGACAGCCCCCGAATAGATCAACAAGCTGATAGAACTTGGTTGGTTGATGCACGCGCCAGTCTCGATGATCTAAATCAAGAGATAGGTTTTGATTTCACTGCAATCAGTGGTGAGGAAAAGGTTGACACATTGGGTGGCCTTGTGACGAATTTAGCCGGTCGCGTCTTGTCGCGTGGTGAACGATTCGAAATTGATAGTAAAGTCCGTTTCGATGTGCTTGAAGCGGATCGTCGCCGTTTGAAGCGGATCCGGATTACCTTGGCCTCTCAGCCTGAGCCCGCCAAGGGCGAATGAGCATGATTGGAGCGATATGATTTCGCTAATTCATGCTATAACGATATCCTTTGGCTGGCGACGAAATCTCATTGCATTTTTTGCAGGCGTCACAGGTGCGCTTTCGCTCGCACCGATCCATTTTTTTCCTGCAATTATAATTCCGCTCACTGTTTCAGTCTGGCTTTTGGACGGGCTTTTGCCTGTAAAAAATTTGCAAAACCGGTTTATTCAGATTGATCCGGTGGCAATCAAAGAAGCAGCCGTTATCGGTTGGTGTCTGGGCTTTGGTTATTTTGTTGCAGGGCTGTGGTGGCTTGGTGCAGCCTTTCTTGTCGAAGCGGAGGAGTTTGCCTGGGCCTTGCCATTTGGCGTAGTCGGACTTCCTGCTGTCTTGGCCTGTTTCACGGCTTTGGGCTTCGTTTTCGCGCGTTTGTTTTGGTCTGAAGGTGCAACCCGGCTTTTTGCCTTGTCATTTACGCTCGGCCTTTCGGAATGGCTGCGTGGTTTCCTTTTCACGGGCTTTCCATGGAACACATTCGGAATGGCTCTGGGTGGGAATCTTGTACTTGCCCAAATCACCAGTCTTGTTGGTCTTCATGGATTGGCCTTTATTGCTGTTTTTGTCTTTGCAAGCCCCGCGGTCTTATATGATCGCATGCCAAAGGGGCGCACATCTTTAGCCTTTGTGTCTGCTTGCGGCCTCTTTGTTGCGATTACGCTCTTTGGGGCATTGCGCCTATGGGCGGCTCCAGAGGAATTTCATCCAGCGGCGCGTATTCGTATCATGCAGCCCAACACACTTCAGGATGACAAATTCAATGTCGCGAACAAGGATAGCATTCTGAGCCATTATATTGCTTTGTCGGGTCGCAAGAGTTCCTTCGCACCCAATGGGCTAGCAGATATCACCCATCTGATATGGCCCGAATCGCCATTCCCGTTTATTCTGTCGCGAGATCCGGAATCTTTATCGCGGATAGCTCAATCTCTGGGTCCGACCACACTCATTACGGGCTCAGCGCGCGCTGAAACTCTCGGCTCGGCATATCGAGGTGAGATTCGAAGCGTTTCTTATTTCAACGCCATTCAGGTGATAAATTCATCAGCAAGCATTATCGACACCTATGACAAAGTGCATCTGGTTCCGTTTGGTGAATATTTGCCGTGGTCGAATTTTCTTGAGAAGATGGGCATTCGCCAATTTGTTCATATTCCTGGCGGCTTCGAGCCCGGCGTGACGCGCAAACTTTTGCGTATTCCTGACCTTCCACAAGCTTTTCCACTGGTGTGTTACGAGGCTATTTTCCCTGAATCGTTGAGTTCTGATCTACGAGGAGATGCGGGTTTCATCGTCAATGTTACAAATGACGGGTGGTTTGGTCCAACCTTCGGTCCCTACCAACATTTGGCGCAGGCTCGCCTGCGTAGCATTGAAAGCGGGCTCCCATTTTTTCGGGCAGCCAACACTGGAATCTCAGCTGTGATCGATAGTTATGGTCGCATTGTCGATCAATTAGCACTGGGAGCCGAGGGAGTTCTGGATGCGCGTTTACCGGTTGCTATCACTCCGCCCTTGGCTATTCGTTATCCGTTTTTAGCGCCCTTTTCTGTGACGCTCGTAACGCTCGGCCTTCTCATTGCGACGCGTCGGCGCCGTTAAGCAAATGCGCAACTTGCCTGCGATCTCTCTTGCCGTCTGCGTTGCCGGAGCGTTACAAGAATACGTTGATTTTTTGATTGTTTAAGTTTGAACGGAAGCGGCGCCGTTCAGGTTTCGATCGTGGAGACATTGCGAGTGACCAAACAGCCGAATCCCATTGACCAGCACGTTGGTAGCCGCGTCCGGGTGCGTCGCGCCGTTTTAGGACTGACGCAGGAAAAGCTCGGGCTTGCGCTGGGACTGACGTTCCAGCAGGTCCAGAAATACGAAAAGGGCACGAACCGCATTGGCGCGAGTCGCTTGCAAGCAATCTCCAAAGTGCTCGAAGTTCCGCCCTCTTATTTTTTTGAAGGGGCGACGGAAATATTGGGTGACACGCCAGGCTTTGCCGATGGATCCCGAACCTTTGTTCCCGATCTTGTGACTACAGCTGAGGGGCTTGCGCTCAATCGGGCCTTTGCACGCATTATCGATCCCAAAGTGCGCAAACGCCTCGTGGATCTTGTGATCCAGATTGCGGAAAGCCAAGCTGACGGTATTTCCGATACTGCCACGCAGAGCTCCGTCTGAGCGTTCTTTAAAAAGAACGAAATGTCCCGCCTGGCTTGACCTGACGAACGGCCAATGGCAGAAGATTCAGCGCGTCAATGGCGTTGAATCGAACCTTTCTGCATGTCCGGTTCGACTGTTGGTTTCTTGCATATGTCCAGCGGAGATGAGTGTGACCAGACAGAATTATTTGTTCACGAGCGAGTCAGTTTCTGAAGGTCATCCGGACAAGGTCTGTGACCGCATTTCGGACGAAGTGGTAGACCTCTTTTTTCGTGAGGGTGCCAAAGCTGGCGTGAACCCTTACGACATTCGTGTTGCCTGTGAGACCCTTGCCACAACCAATCGCGTTGTGATTGCAGGTGAAGTGCGCGGCCCCGTCTTCACGGAAGACACGATCATTCATCTGGCGCGCCAGGCCATTCGGGACATCGGATACGAGCAGGACGGCTTCCACTGGGAGCGGGCGAAGATCGAAGTGCTGTTGCATGCACAGTCAGTTGATATTGCTCAGGGTGTTGATTCAGCCAGCAATAAGGATGAAGGCGCAGGCGACCAGGGTATTATGTTTGGTTATGCCTGCCGCGAAACCCCGGAGCTGATGCCAGCACCGGTCCACTATTCGCACAAGATCCTGCATGCCCTGTCCGAAGCGCGTCGCTCAGGCCTCGAAAAGCATCTGGGCCCTGACGCAAAAAGCCAGGTGACGATTCGCTACGAAAACGGCAAGCCTGTTGAAGCAACGCAGATTGTTGTCTCGCACCAGCATGTGAAAGAAGATCTCACCTCAAATCAGATTTCTGACATTGTGCGTCCTTATGTCGAGAAGGCGCTGCCCGCAGGCTGGATCACAAAAAATACACAATGGCATATTAATCCAACCGGCAAGTTTTTCATCGGCGGCCCCGATGGCGACACTGGTTTGACTGGGCGCAAGATTATTGTCGACACGTATGGCGGCGCCGCGCCGCATGGCGGCGGTGCTTTCTCTGGTAAGGATCCCACCAAAGTGGATCGTTCGGCTGCCTATGCTGCCCGCTATCTTGCCAAGAATATTGTTGCCGCCGGTCTTGCTGATCGCTGCAGCATCCAGCTGTCTTATGCCATTGGCGTTGCCGAGCCCTTGTCGATCTATGCCGATCTCTATGAGACCGGGAAGGTTGATCCGGCGAAGCTGGAGCAAGTTTTACGTGATGTGATGCGGCTGACGCCACGTGGCATTCGCGAGCACCTGCAGCTTAACCGTCCGATTTATGCTCGCACATCCGCCTATGGTCATTTTGGCCGCGCGCCGGATGCTGACGGTGGTTTCTCATGGGAGAAGACGAATCTCGTCGACGCTCTCAAGAGCCATTTTTGAGCCGTTAAGTTACGAGGCGAAACATGTGTGCGGATGAGGCTGCCGGTTCGACTGGCCCAATCAACCGCACACTTTATGGCCGCCGCAAGGGTAAGAAGCTTCGCTCGTACCAGGCAGGCCTTGTTTCAGGAACGCTGCCGCAGCTTTCCATTGATTGTTCTCAGACAATCCAACTAGCCTCCCTCTTTCCTGATCCCTGCGACGAATTTCGCATGGAAATCGGCTTTGGTGGAGCAGAGCATCTCGTTCACGAAGCCGAAGGGCATCGTGAAGTTGGCTATATCGGCTGCGAACCCTTCATCAACGGCGTTGCTAAACTTCTGACGCAAGTCGACGATAAGCGCTTCAAAAATATTCGCTTGCATCATGGGGATGCTCGCGATGTTTTGCTACGGCTGCCTGATAGTAGTCTGTCGCGCGTCGATGTGCTTTATCCTGACCCATGGCCTAAATGGCGCCAACGCAAGCGTCGGTTTCTTTCAGAGCAAAATATTTCTGAAATTGCTCGTGTGCTGAAACCAGGTTCGTGTTTCCGCTTTGCAACTGATATTGATGATTATGCGGGTTGGGTTCTTACACGCATATTGAAAATGAATATCTGGACCTGGCAAGAGGCTCAACATGGTGCGCGTGCATGGCAGCAGTCATGGAATGATTGGCCAAGTACACGCTATGAGGCAAAAGCCTTTCGCGAAGGTCGCCCCCCCGTCTATCTGACGTTCATTCGCAATTAAGAGCTCGCTCCAAAGCGATGCAGTTTTGAGCCATGGGCAAAAAGCCATGCCTCTGCATGGTCTGTGTGCGGCGCAAGTTTTTTTGCAACAGTCCAAAATTCCTCTGAATGGTTCATGTGAACCAGATGAGCGACCTCGTGAGCTGCGAGGTAATCCAGCACGGAGGGCGGGGCCATGATCAGGCGCCAAGAAAAATTTAGCGCGCCACTGGCTGAACAAGACCCCCACCGACTTGTCGTGTCTCGAACTGTAACTTTGCGTGGTGCAAAGCCGAGGGTTGTACAATGTCGGCGGACCGCACCCTCCAATTCCCTTTGTGCTTCCTGTTTTAGATAGTCGTGGATGCGACGAGACAGATGCTGCCGGTTACATGACACTTTAAACAGACGTTCTTCTACAACGACCTCGATTCCACCGCGCAATTTTTCGATATGTGTGATCGTGATTTCCTCGCCACGCAAAGGAAATACTGCGCCGGGCTCGAAGGGGACGGCTTGTGGAAGACGATGCAGACGAGCAGCGATCCAGGCAGCGTGACGTTGGGCAAAATCGCGCGCCGACACGATGGATCCCCGTTTTGGCATGGTAATCACGATATCGCGCGTTGCATTTCTTACGCGTAACGTGAAACGGCGCGCTGTTGGAACACGCTTGAGGAGGACGCGATAACACGCGCCCTCGTGGACCACATCGATATGATCCGAGCTCACATTTGGGGACGGTTCACGTCGGAAAAGTCGAAACATATTCGGGAAGTCTAACCGATTCTCGTGACTTTCTACCAGAGGGGTCCATCGATCAATCGTTGGATGCCGCCAATTTCAAGCGGGATGGCGTCATTCCGCGAGCAGCGTCTTGTTCAAGATTAGAAATGAAATCGCGAATGCGCGGCGCAATCTCCGAGCGATAGCGCGAGCCATTGAAGACACCATAATGGCCAACGCCATTTTGGAGGTAGTGCACTTTGCGGCTCTCGGGAATGTTCACGCATAGTTCCTGCGCGGCATAGGTCTGGCCGACACCCGAAATATCGTCTTTTTCACCTTCGACCGTCATCAAGCCAGCCCGACGGATGGCGGTGAGATCGACAGGCTGACCGCGATGCTTCATTTCGCCTTTGGGTAACGAATGAAGAACAAAAACATTCTCGATCGTCTGCATATAGTAATCTGCAGATAGATCCATCACAGCCATGTACTCATCATAGAATTCGCGATGCTTCTCGGCAGAATCGCCGTCACCTTTGACGAGATGTTTGAACATGTCGACGTGAGCATTGACATGTCGATCAAGGTTCATGGCCATGAATCCTGACAATTGCAGGAAGCCTGGATAGACCTTGCGACCAAATCCCGGGTAGGGGAATGGCACGCTGAAGATGCAATTGCGCCGGAACCATTCTGTCCCGCGCTCTTGCGCAAGTGCGTTGACGGCCGTCGGGCTGCGACGCGTATCGATGGGGCCGCCCATAAGTGTCATGGATGCTGGAGAAAGCGGATTGTTTTCAGCTTCCATCCGCGCGATAGCTGCAATCAGGGGGACGGACGGCTGGCAGACACCAAGCGTGTGAAGCCCAGCGCCTTGAATATTCGGCCCGAGTGCTTGAAAGATTTCCATCAGATAATCGATGTAATCATCCAGATCAAAGGAGCCGGTTGCCAACGGCACCATGCGGGCGTCCGTCCAATCCGTGATGTAAACCTCGTAATGTGGAAGGAAAGCTTCCACCGTGCCGCGAAGCAGGGTTGCATAGTGTCCTGAAAGCGGCGCCACAATCAGCAGACTGGGCTGTGGTTTGGCCGCCTTTGCGGATCGCGCGAAATGGATGACGCGGCAAAATGGTTTTTCCCAGACGACATTCTCTGTGATCTCGACACGTTGCCCATTAAGGCTCGTGGTCTCAAACCCGAAGTTAGGCTTTCCATAGCGTCGCGTCAGCCGCTCGAATAATTCCGCTGATGCGGCCACATTCCGTCCAAAGGGCGTATGAGCAAATGGGTTGACGGGGCTCTTGAAAAAAAACCTTGTCGCATCAGAGACCGCGCGTGCAGGAGCCAGAGCGGCATGGGCCATCTCGTACATGTGATAGGAGTAGCGGTTCATCCTAAAACCTTAGAAACGAGGAGGGGCGGGCGCAACGTCCTGACGGCGTTCCTTTATGCTCCGAAAAGTCCGTTTGCACCATAAGCGTGTCGGCTTTCCGCGCAAGTGCGCCAAAAGCATAATTCATTTTAGGCTGGATCATTTGGTCGCGGTTTCGTGAGCTGGGTAGTCCTGCGGCAGGTTCAGCGCTAGTTTCCTCAGTATGAGAGATCTGGCTGACTTGGACCTTGGCGGCCGCGCCCGCCGTCTCAGGGTCGATACAATTTAAGATTACGATGGCTTGCGGTCGCAGGGCAGTCTCTAGCGATCCTCACCACCTATTGGGCGCTGGGTTTTTCACTTCCACTAGGCCTCTGTTTTCTCGTCATTTCAGCCTCTGCTTGGCTCAATATTGGGCTACGGTTGCGATTTTCGGCCAGTCACCGCTTGGCCGACCGGCTGGCTCTTCTCCTACTTTGTTATGACGTGTTGCAGCTGTCAGGCCTTTTGTATCTGACGGGGGGCCTTCAAAATCCGTTTGCCATGTTATTTCTGGCACCCGTGATGATAGCTGCTGTGTCGCTGACCGGGACAGCGACGCTTCTCCTTGGAATGCTGGTCGTGGCAATGGCGAGCCTTCTCACCATTTTCCACTATCCTTTGCCCTGGCTATTCGGTCAGCCTCTCGCGCTGCCGGTGCTATATGTCGCAGGCATTTGGATTGCCATCGTCCTCGGCACGGCCTTCATTGGCATTTATGCAGCGCGTGTGGCTGATGAAGCGCGGCGGCTCTCTGACGCGTTGGCGGCAACAGAACTTGTCCTTGCCCGTGAGCAGCATCTCACGCAGCTTGACGGACTAGCCGCCGCTGCTGCTCACGAGCTTGGTACGCCCTTGGCGACGATCACACTCGTGGTCAAGGATTTGGCAAAGCTACTACCCAGCGACAGAGAGGCGGCTGCTGATGTCGCCTTGCTCACGCAGGAAGTCCAGCGTTGCCGAACTATTCTCAGCAAGCTTGCGTCGCTGGGTGACGGGGGCGGCAGCATGTTTGACCGTATGACATTGTTGCACCTCGTTGAGGAAGTAGTCGCACCACAACGTGATTTTGGTGTGATTATAGATATTGAAAAGTCCGGTGATGGACCTGAGCCTATTTGTGAACGCAATCCAGGCATCCTTTACGGACTTGGTAATCTCGTCGAAAACGCCATCGATTTTGCTATTTCTGATGTCTGCATCGTGATCCGTTGGGGGGCCGAACAGGTGCGCTTGACGATTGAGGATGACGGACCAGGATTTACACCAGAAGTTTTGGCGCGCATGGGAGACCCCTATATTTCTACCAAAGGTCAGGATAGGCGGGCAAAGTCAGAAGAAGGCGGCCTTGGTCTTGGCCTTTTCATTGCAAAAACTTTACTTGAGAGGTCGGGCGCAAGCGTCGCTATTTCCAATCGTCCGTTACCTACCACTGGTGCACGCGTCACTGTCGTTTGGCCACGCGATTTTTTCGAGCATACGCAAATAAATGAGGCCTCTGCTGATGGAAACACCCTGATACAGGCCTATATTCAGGGGAAGGCAAGGACCGAACAATGAGCGACAGCACCAAGACGGCGGAAGTAAGTATTGATCTCGCAGGCATGGAAGATCAGTCCTTGCTTCTTGCGGATGATGACCGGCCTTTTTTGACGCGCCTTACACGTGCAATGGAAAGCCGTGGTTTTCAGGTCACGGCTGTTGACACGGTGGCTGAGGGCCTTGCGACCATTCGCCGTGTTGCGCCCGCTTTCGCAGTTGTCGATATGCGGCTGGGAGATGGGAACGGGCTCGACATTATTTCCGAACTCAAAGCCCTTCGTCCCGATTCACGCGGTATCATTCTCACAGGTTATGGCAATATTGCTACTGCGGTCACGGCTGTGAAGCTTGGCGCTTTTGACTATTTGGCCAAGCCCGCTGATGCTGATGAAATTTATAATGCCTTGATGGCTCTTCAGCACGACAAGGCTGAGTTACCAGAAAATCCCATGTCGGCTGATCGTGTGCGGTGGGAACACATTCAGCGCATTTATGAATTGTGTGGCCGCAATGTTTCCGAAACGGCAAGGCGCCTCAATATGCATAGGCGCACGCTCCAGCGCATTCTCGCTAAGCGCGCGCCGCGCTGATCAGCCCTCAGGTCCCTGATCCAAAGAAGCTGCGGAAGGCGCCTCTTGCACGCGGCGCGCTGTTTCGAATTGGCACCCGTCGACAGGCATGACTGGTTCGATCTTGGGAGGCCTGGGGACTTTCCTGATCTTCTAGTAGCGCAAAACACATGCTAGGAAACAAGATCAGTCTGGCTTTTAAGGACCACAACAAAGCTGATGAACCCGCTTTTTGCCGATCTCCCCACCACTATTTTCGAGACAATGTCCTCGCTAGCGCGGGACTATCAGGCCATTAATCTGGGTCAGGGATTTCCAGATGATCCAGGCCCCGAGGATGTTCGCCGCAAGGCCGCTGACGTCACCCTGAACGGCTATAATCAATATCCCTCCATGATGGGCATCCCTGAATTGCGCAAAGCGATTGCCGCGCATTACGGTCGATTTCATGGCCTGTCTATAGATGCTCAGAGCGAGACTATGGTGACGTCCGGCGCGACCGAGGCGCTGACAGCGGCCATTCTGGCCACCATCCGGCCTGGCGACGAAGTGGTTCTCTTTCAGCCACTATATGATTCCTATCTGCCCATTGTCCGCCTTGCAGGTGGAATTCCTAAGCTTGTCACGCTGAGGCCACCAAACTGGCATTTCACTCAGACCGATCTTGACGGGGTTTTTAGTACGAAGACAAAGGCTGTTTTGGTTAATACGCCACTGAACCCGACAGGAACTGTTTTACCGCGGAACCTTCTCGAGATGTTGGCGGCCTATTGCGTCAAATATGATGCCATCTGTATCAGCGACGAAGTCTGGGAGCATATTGTCTTTGAATGCCATGAGCATGTGCCGCTGATGACGATTCCTGGTATGCGCGAGCGCACAATCAAGGTTGGGTCGGCGGGAAAAATTTTCTCACTCACCGGCTGGAAGATTGGCCTTGTCGTTGCTGCACCTCACCTCATGCGCGTGGTCTCTAAAGCACATCAATTTCTGACTTTCACGACGCCTCCAAACCTGCAAGCCGCCGTGGCCTATGGCCTAATGAAAGAGACGTCTTATTTTCACGAGATGCGCGCAGGCTTTGAGAGAAGCCGTGATCGCCTCACGCAAGGTTTGCGGACTTTGGGTTTCGATGTCATCCCAAGCCAGGGCACTTATTTTCTTAATATCGATATTTCTGGGTTGGGTGAGACAGACGACCTCGATTTTTGCAAGCGACTTGTTATCGACTATAAAGTTGCTGCCATTCCGGTGTCAGCTTTTTACGCAGAAAATCCAATCCGCAATGTCGTGCGTCTGTGCTTTGCTAAGAAAGATGAGACACTGGATGCTGGACTTGAATGTCTTGCCCGCGCGATCAAAAAGACATGAGGAGACCCGAGATTATGATTTTTTGTTGTTGGGCGGTCTTCGCCGGTCTTGCTAGTCTTGTTCAGCCTATCTTGGCTGAAGAGCGTGTCGTTAATGTCTACAATTGGACAGACTATATCGATATTAAACTGCTTGATGAGTTCACGCGCGAGACGGGTATCAAGGTTGTCTATGACACTTATGATTCTAACGAAATGCTGGAAGCCAAGCTACATGCCGGTAAGACGGGTTACGACGTAGTTGTGCCATCAGGCACGTTTCTTCAGCGGCAGATTCAGGCAGGTGTTTTTCGGCCGCTCGATTATGGACAGATTCCCAATGCCAAGGGTCTTTGGCCCGAGGTGGCTGTCCGTTTAGCCGCCTATGACCCGGGCAACAAACACGCTGTGACTTACATGTGGTACACGACGGGCCTGTCTTACAATGTCGATAAGATCGCGCAACGCCTTGGCAATAAAGCGCTCGACAGCTGGGATGTAGTTTTTAATCCCGAGCTTCTCAAGCGCGTCGCTGATTGCGGTGTCTATTTTATCGACAGCCCTGAAGATGTTATATCTGTCTCACTTCGATATCTGGGCCTTAATCCGGATTCAAAATGGCCGGACGATATTCGCAAGGCCGCAAATCTACTCGCTCAAGTGCGCCCTTATGTGAAGAAATTTCATTCATCCGAATATATTAATGCCCTGGCCAATGGAGATATTTGTCTGGCAATCGGGTGGGCGGGCGATACTTTCCAAGCGCGCAATCGCGCAGAAGAATCCAAGAACGGCATCAAGATTGATTATAAAATTCCCAAAGAAGGTACGTTGGTGACCTTCGATTCTTTTGCCATTCCAAAAGATGCGCCACATATTGCCGAGGCCTATGCCTTCATCAATTTCATGCTTCGGCCTGAAGTTGCAGCTCGCAACAGTAGCATCACGAATTACGCAAATGGCGTGATCACATCAAAGCCTTTTGTAGAAAAGAATGTGCTTGAAAATCCTGCGATTTATCCTGATGAGGCAACAATGGCGAGGCTTTTCACACTCACGTCTTATGATGCGCAAACGCAACGTATTGTCACGCGTGAATGGACGCGGGTAAAAACAGGTAAATAAAAAGGGCAGGTTGAACCCGCCCTTTCTTTATTCGATGAGGTCGCGTGCTCGCTCAGCAAGATGCTTGGGCGTTGCCAACACTTTTTTGACAATCTCTTGCATGGCAACGCCACGGACGGGATCAACGTCAATATTGGCCGCTGTTACTTCCTTCAAAAATTCCGAATCTTTCATGACGGCATCGAAAGAGTCGCGCAGAGCTTTGACACGCTCCGCCGGTACGCCTGGAGTCGTTGCAAGTGGGCGTCCAAGCAATGTTCCGGATACGAGCAGCTCGACAATCTTGCGGTTATCGGGATCTGGGATTACGTCTTCAATGGAAGGCACATTCGGCAAATCGGGCGCCTTGGGGCCGGCCTGAACGATCACAGTGATATCTTTGTTGACGAGCCAATTGGGCTTGGTGACCTTCCAACTCGACCACGTGTTGTTGCGCGCGCCGACTTCACCGCGTTCCATCGCGAGGTTGACGTCATTCCCGCCTGGATAGCCGGTGACGATCTTGAATTTTGTCCCTGCAAATTCGTTCAGCATAGCGGGGAACATGTAGGTGATAGCACCGCGTCCGGTTGCGCCGACAACAACCTCCTTGTTGCGCGCATCTTCGATTGATTTAATGCCCGTCGTCTTCCAGACAGTCATGGTTTCAACCGTCGGGCAGATCGATCCAATCCATTGGAGTTGGTTGGCATCGAACATGACGCCTTTCACCCCCGCGGCTTGCATGGCGGGGAAAGTGTTGGCAATCATGCCGATATTGGTTCCATCGCGAGCAGCGACTTCATACAGATAATTGGCCATTTTGAGGCCACCTGCGCCAGTCATGTTTTGGGGTATGACTGCAGGATTTCCCGGGATATATTTGCCGATGTAGCGGGACACGATGCGGGCATGTAGATCGTACTCTCCGCCGACAGCCACGCCAATCAGTACATTGACGTTTTTGCCGCGATAAAAATCAGCGACCGCGTCAGCTTGCGCGGATGAGGCCACACAAATGGCTGCGAGCGAGATCAAGTACGAAAGCTTCATCTTTTTTCTCCCGTTGTTTTTCATTGGCCGGCACCCCAGCGCGTTGTTTTCTGTTTTATCTCATTTCTGGCATTTGGGGCAGTAGAAGGTCGAGCGCCCACTTTGGATGATCCGGCGGATGGTTCCGGGGCAGCTCTGGGTTGGGCAGTCCTCGCCCTCCCGGTCATAAACTCTGAACTGATGCTGAAAGTACCCCAATGTCCCGTCCGTTTGGCGATGGTCGCGCAAAGAGGAGCCCCCTGAGCGAACAGCCTCCTCGAGGATGATGCGTATATCCTGAGCGAGCCGCTCGGCACCTTGTGTGGGGGCACCCGTTTTGCGCGCCAGCGTGCCCGCCGCCCTTTTGGGTGACAGTCCTGACCGGTGTAGGCTCTCGCAGACATAGATATTGCCGAGGCCTGCAATCAACTTTTGATCGAGGAGCGCGGCTTTTAGGGGCGCCTTTCGGCCTTGGAACAGGCCAGCCAGCCTGTTTCCGTCGAGTTCATTCCCCAGCGGCTCAATGCCTAAATTGCGGAAGAAGGAGTGGGAAGACAGTTCGGCACGAGCTATCAGGTCCATAAATCCGAACCGGCGGGGGTCATTGTAGGTGACCGTTGCGCCGTTTGAGAGGTGGAAGACGACATGATCATGGGCTATCGCGCCCGAGCGCTCGTGATGAAACTCGCCTGGCGTGAGGCTTCCACCCCACCCTTCTGCCCGGAATGATCCACTCATTCCCAAATGGCAGATTAGGACTAATCCGTTGTCGAGATCTATCAGAAGATATTTGGCTCGCCGGGACAGGCCCGTGATCGTTCGCCCCTTCAGGCGGCGGGCAAAATCCTCAGGAAACGGAAAGCGAAGGTCCGGTCGCCGCTGTTCGACCTCGCGGATTTGGGCGCCCGCCATGGCGGGTTCCAGACCCCTGCGGACGGTCTCGACCTCAGGCAATTCAGGCATGGTGCTCCGGGCGCTCTCATAGGCTCTTGCAATGCGATAATCCTACATGGCCATTCGACTGCTGTCGCGCTATGGTCCGGCCGCTCCGGAGTAAGTCATGGTTCAAGCTTCTTCTTCCGCCCCTCGTCCTGACGACGAAACCCATTTCGGCTTTTCGTCCGTCCGTCTGGGTCAAAAACAGGCGATGGTGGACGACGTCTTCCATAAAGTGGCGGATCGCTACGACCTGATGAACGATTTCATGTCAGCCGGTCTCCATCGGGCTTGGAAAGATGTGCTCGTCTCTATGGTCAAGCCGCCGCGCAATCGCCTTTTCCGGCATCTCGATGTTGCAGGCGGGACCGGCGACGTGGCTTTCCGAGTTGCAGACGCGGGCGGAGATCAGACGGACGTCACCATTCTCGACATCAACGGCGAAATGCTGCGCGTTGGTGAAGAGCGTGCCGTTAAGCGCAACTTTCCTGGTCACCTTACCTTTGTCGAAGCCAATGCGGAAGAACTGCCGCTGCCGGACAAAACGTTCGATGCCTATACGATTGCTTTCGGGATCCGCAATGTGCCTCGGATCGACCGCGCTTTGTCGGAAGCCTATCGCGTGCTCAAGCGCGGCGGCCGTTTCCTCTGTCTGGAATTTTCCAGCGTTGATATTCCTGGCCTCGACAAGTTTTATGATGCCTATTCATTTACCGTCATTCCGGCCATGGGCAAGGCCGTAACGGGTGACGGCCATCCCTATCGCTATCTCGTCGAATCCATCCGCAAATTTCCGCATCCGGAAGTCTTCCGGGATATGATCGAAGAAGCGGGTTTTCGTCGCGCATCCTACACGCGTTTGACGGGCGGCGTGGTTGCTATTCACTCGGGTTGGAAGCTTTAAGGCATGGCATTCTTCAGCACGGCCGGACATTTCTTGCGTCTCGCGCGTGCGGGTTTTGTGTTGGCGCGTGAGGGCGTATTCGTCGATGTCGAGCCGGCCTTATTGCCTGCTGCTGCTCGTCTGCCTATGGCATTTGCACGTCTTATCGCGCGTGGCGGAGGCGCTCTGCATACTGCACGTCTTGCGGTCGCAATTAGCAGACTTGGTCCGTCCTACGTGAAGCTTGGACAGTTCCTCGCCACACGCCCCGACGTCGTTGGCCCAAAAATCGTGCGTGATCTTGAATTTCTACAAGATCGCATGGAACCTTTTTCTCAGGAAATTGCCGAACAACAGGTTTCAAAAGCTTTTGGTCGGCCCCTTACTGATATTTACACGAGTTTTGGGCCATCTGTTGCCGCCGCTTCCATCGCACAGGTGCATCGCGCATGTGTGAGCGATGCGAATGGCGAACGCGATGTCGCAGTTAAAGTCCTTCGTCCGGGTGTGCAGGTGCGTTTCGCTCGTGATCTATCGGACATGTATGCAGCCGCGCGTTTTGTGCAGGAGCATTTTCCCGGAGCGGATCGCCTGCGTCCCATCGAAGTAGTCGATACACTTGAACGCTCTGTACGTATGGAGATGGATTTCCGTCTTGAAGCGGCTGCCGCGTCAGAATTTGCCGAGAATGTTGCGGATGATCCAGACTTCAGAATTCCACAAGTTGACTGGGATCGCACGACCAAGGAAGTTCTGACGCTCGAATGGATCGACGGCATTCCCTTGACTGATCTTGATGCATTGGAGCGCGCCGGGCATGATCTGCCGCGCCTTGGTCGCATCGTAATTCAGTCTTTTCTCCGTCATGCTCTGCGCGATGGTTTCTTCCATGCAGATATGCATCAGGGAAACCTTTTTGCTGACCCGCAAGGGCGTCTTGTTGCGGTCGATTTCGGGATCACGGGTCGGCTGGGCCTGAAGGAGCGTCGCTTCCTCGCCGAAATTCTCTATGGGTTTATCACACGTAACTATCGGCGCGTAGCTGAAGTCCATTTCGAGGCTGGCTATGTCCCTGAGACATTTAGCGTCGATGATTTTGCGCAGGCCGTCCGTGCCATCGGCGAACCGATCCATTCGCGCACAGCCGATCAGATTTCTATGGCACGGTTATTGACGCTTCTCTTCGAAATTACGGCGATTTTCGAAATGAAAACGCGTACCGAACTTGTTATGCTTCAAAAGACGATGGTAGTAGTCGAAGGTGTCGGCCGCCGGCTCGATCCCAAGCTCGATCTCTGGTCAACCGCTGAGCCCGTGGTGCGGTCGTGGATCGAAGAAAATCTCGGTCCACGCGGGAAGATCGAAGATTTTGGCCGTAACCTTTCGGCCATTGCGCGTTTTGCCAACGATTTTCCCAATGTTCTCCTGCGTGGCGAGCGTTTGGTCGAGAGACTTGAAAAATTATCTGCAGACGGGTTCGATCTTTCGAGCAAGACAGTGGAGCGGATCGGTCGGGCTGAAGGACAGCGTGCGCGTTTCGGTCATGTCGCGCTCTGGGCAATTGCCATTCTTTTGGCGATTGCCATCTGGCTGCGCTGAGAGGACGAGGTAGGCGGATGAGCGCGATTGAACGCAGCCTTGATGGAAAGCGTATCCTGCTGATTATAGGCGGCGGGATTGCAGCCTATAAATCGCTTGATTTGATCCGTCGCCTTCGCGAACGGGGGGCCAGTGTCCGGCCCGTTTTGACAGCGGCCGGAAAGCAGTTTGTCACCGCCTTGTCGGTAGCCAGTCTTGCTGGGGCCTCGGTCCATGAAGATTTGTTTTCCCTGACCGAAGAAGCAGACATGGGCCATATTGAACTTTCGCGCGCTGCCGACCTCATCGTTGTTGCGCCTGCTACAGCTGACCTGTTGGCCAGGGCCGCTAACGGGCTTGCAAATGATTTAGCCTCGACGCTGTTGCTCGCGACCGACAAGAAAGTATTAATGGCTCCTGCCATGAATCTTCGCATGTGGCTTCATCCCGCGACATGTCGCAACGTCATGCAATTGCAGTCTGATGGCGTGCTGTTTGCGGGTCCAGCCGACGGCGAAATGGCGTGCGGCGAATTCGGACCTGGCCGAATGGTTGAGCCCATCGATATTATTGAAGCTATTGAGAGTGCCATTGGCAGTGATACGGCAATTCTCTTGCCCGGCGCTCCACTGGCGGGTCGCAAGATTGTGATCACGTCCGGCCCCACGCATGAACCGATCGATCCGGTTCGCTACATTGCTAATCGCTCATCAGGTAGGCAAGGTCATGCTATTGCTAAGGCAGCGATGCGGGCCGGTGCGAAAGTGGTTCTGATCAGCGGACCTGTTTCTATTTCGGATCCTGCTGGCGTCGAAACAATTCATGTTGAGACAGCACAAGAGATGCTGGAAGCGGTTCGGGCGCATCTACCTGCGGATATTTATGTTGGCGCTGCGGCAGTCGCGGACTGGCGTGTTGAAAATGCGGGAGAGCAGAAGATCAAAAAGTCCCCTTCGGGCGGACCCCTTCTTCAGTTTTCTGAAAACCCCGATATTCTGGCACATGTGGCAAAGGCAGGGAAAAGTCGCCCCGCTCTCGTGGTCGGGTTTGCCGCGGAAACACAAAATGTGATTGCCTATGCGCAAGACAAGTTGGGGCGCAAAAAATGCGATCTCATTGTCGCTAATGATGTGAGCGCTGAAATGGGCGTGATGGGTGGAACGCAGAACAGTGTGCATCTGGTTTCAGCGCTGGGCGTCGAGTCTTGGGATAGGCTTGACAAGGAAGAAGTGGCTCGTCGACTGGTGACTGTCTTCGCTGATCTGCTTGAGAAAGGCGGCCGTTGATGGGCGTCGACATCAACGTGAAGCGGCTGCCGCATGGCGCTGATTTGCCCTTGCCTGTTTATCAGACATCGTCGGCAGCCGGCTTGGATCTTGTTGCGGCGATTTCTGTCAATGTGCGGTTAGTGCTCCAGCCTGGCGGCCGTGATCTTATTCCGACTGGCCTGGCGATTGAATTGCCTGAAGGCTTCGAGGCGCAGATCAGGCCGCGCTCGGGTCTGGCCCTTAAGCACGGTGTCACGCTTGTGAACACGCCGGGCACGATAGATGCGGATTACCGTGGCGAGATTTGTGTGATCGTGATTAACCACGGTTCAGAGCCTTTTGAGATTGTCCGGGGCGATAGGATTGCCCAGATGATCGTGGCGCCTGTGGTTCAGGCTCGGCTTGTCGAAGTCGATCAGCTGTCTTCGTCTCAACGAGGCGCTGGGGGGTTCGGCTCGACCGGCGTGTCGCATTCGAAACGGAGTTCCGAATGATATTACTTTCGCGTCGCAGCCAATTGGCTATTGCTGCCGTTGTCGACGTGGCCCTCCATGCTCGGCCTTCACCGGTAGCCGCTAAATCTCTTGCCGCGCGTCATAGCCTTCCCCCGCGCCATTTGGAGACGCTGCTCCAAGCTTTGGTCAAGGCCGGCATTTTGAAGGGAGTTCGTGGACCACGCGGCGGCTATGAGCTCGCCAAGGAGCGCCGCCGGATTACGGCTGGGGAGATCGTTCGCGCAGCCATGGCGGACGGTGCTGAGGATATGGACACCGCTCCGAACTCGCGGCTCGTCGAACAGGTCATCCACCCGCTTGTAGAACAGGCTGGTCAGCTTTTCCTGAATCAACTTGATGCGGTCACCGTAGAGGAACTTTGCCGGAAATCCGGCGAAAAGGATGTTTTCGAGGGAATTGATGTTGGAGCTGATTTTACGATTTGAAATGGCAATAGACAAAATACATCGACTGAATTTGTGAAATAGATTAAAGCTAGGACACATTTTGAAGACGAGGGAGAGCTCTCATGACCGACATTTCTCGCCCCGGCCGCGGCCGCATCTACGACAATATAACTGCGACGATTGGCGACACGCCGCTGGTGCGCCTTCAGCGCCTAGCCAAAGAGCGTGGCGTCAAAGCGAACCTGATTGCCAAGCTGGAGTTTTTTAACCCGATTTCCAGTGTTAAAGATCGCATCGGCGTTTCAATGATCGACGCGCTCGAGGCAGCAGGAAAGATCGACCCCGCGCGCACTGTTCTGATCGAACCGACTTCGGGCAATACAGGCATTGCACTGGCTTTTGTCGCCGCTGCGCGAGGATACAAACTCATTATCGTTATGCCAGAGAGCATGTCGATCGAGCGACGCAAGATGCTGGCCTTGCTCGGAGCAGAACTGGTTCTCACCCCCGCCGCACAGGGTATGAAAGGTGCGATTGCTAAGGCACAGGAGCTCGTCGCGACAACACCCGGTGCTATCATTCCTCAACAATTCGAAAATTCGGCCAATCCTGAAATTCATCGCAAGACTACGGCGGAAGAAATCTGGAACGATATGAATGGTAATGTTGACGTCTTCATCTCGGGCGTTGGAACGGGCGGCACTATTACTGGTGTCGGGCAAGTTCTGAAGCAGCGCAAGCCGAGTGTGAAGATCATCGCTGTGGAGCCTGAAGATTCTCCGATCCTATCAGGCGGGCAACCCGGTCCTCACAAGATACAGGGGATTGGCGCGGGTTTTGTGCCCACAATCCTTGATCGTTCCATTATTGATGAAGTGGTGACCGTTGGTAATCAGACCGCTTTCGACATAGCACGTCAGCTTGCGCGTATTGAAGGTATTCCAGTTGGCATATCTTCTGGCGCCGCTGTAGCTGCCGCGCTTGAGGTTGGTGCACGCCCGGAGATGGCCGGGAAAAATATTGTCATTATCATTCCCTCCTTTGCCGAGCGCTATCTTTCAACAGCGCTTTTTGAAGGGCTTTGAAACCTCCCGACATATATATGAAAAGGGGCGCCACTTGTGGCGCCCCTTTTCATTTTCACTATCCTGCATTAGCCATGGCCCTGTAAGATTTTTGAGGATCGTGGCGCATGACTTATAAAACCGTTCTGACCGAAACCCATGGACCCGTACGCCTCCTTCGTCTCAATAGGCCAGAGGCGCTGAATGCGCTGAACATTCAGCTGATCAAAGATCTCAATGCCGCTCTGGACGACGCTGAGGCGGACCCCGACATTCGCAGCATCGTGCTGACCGGGTCGGAAAAGGCGTTTGCAGCTGGGGCTGACGTAAAGGAGATGCAATCTCAATCCTATCTGGACGCCTATCTTAGTGATTTCGTTTCTAGCTGGGAGCGTATCACGCGGGTCCGTAAGCCCGTGATTGCAGCGGTCGCAGGTTTTGCGTTGGGTGGCGGCTCTGAGCTAGCAATGATGTGCGATTTCATCCTAGCGGCCGATACAGCCAAATTCGGTCAACCGGAGATTAAGCTCGGGATCCTGCCAGGGGCCGGGGGCACCCAACGCCTGACCCATCTCGTCGGCAAGTCCAAGGCCATGGAAATGTGCCTGACTGGGCGGCTCATGGACGCCACAGAGGCAGAGCGGGCCGGATTGGTCTCGCGGGTGGTCCCTGCCCAAGAGCTAATCCCCGAAGCGATTAAAGTGGCCCAAGCCATCGCCGCCATGTCCCTGCCAGCGGTTATGATGGCTAAAGAATGCGTCAATAGGGCCTATGAAACGACCCTGAGCGAAGGAATCCGGTTTGAAAGGCGCGTTTTTTACGCAACATTTGCAACGCCCGACCAGCAAGAGGGCATGCAGGCCTTTGTTGAAAAGCGTCCGCCCGCTTTCAAGAGCTGATTTACCCGAAGCAGCTCAGATTCTCTGCCACATTGCATTGACGACCGGCGAGCTTCCCGTCTATAAGCCGCAATCTTCTGCGCCCATGTGGTGCGGACAAGAATTTCTCTGGCCCTTACGAGTGGCCAATCCTTCGAGGAACACCAATGGCGAATACCTCCTCGGCCAAGAAGGCCGTCAGAAAGATCGAGCGCCGCACGGCCGTCAATCGCGCCCGCCGTAGCCAGATGCGTACTTTCGTTCGCAAAGTCGAAGAAGCTCTCGCTTCGGGTGATGCGAATGCCGCTCAGGCCGCGCTTGCTGACGCTGAGCCGCTGATGATGCGCGCTGCTCAAAAGGGCATCCTTCACAAGAATACAGCGTCGCGCAAAATCTCCCGCCTCAGCACCCGCGTTAAAACACTCGCGAAGTAAGCCTGCTTTAAAAAGAGCGGACTGAATTTAAAAAGCTCGGCAATGCCGGGCTTTTTGCATTTCAAAACGCAAATTGCGAGCGAGGCACACTCTCGACTATTTCTTTTTGCGCGGTCAGGCAGCACAGCTGAAATCCAAGAGATTCAATAGGTTGTTGGATAAGCATTAATGGACTGAAGAATCGTGCCGCTTGACATTCGCAAGACGCCTTCAGCAGTGCCAACTCCCCCGCATTGCACCGATAGAACAGGATCACTCGTGAGCACTTCGTTGTTCCCAAGAATCAAGCATTTATGCACGTCAATCCAGATTCTTTTGTTTCTTTCGCAAGTTAACGGCTGTCATCAAAAAACGAATTCGATGCATTTTGTTGCGGAGACGGAAGGCGCTGTGTAAGAGTTTGTCCAGAGAGAACGAGCGCGGTGCGGGGTAGAAAAATCTTCCGAAACAAGAAGCGACGCTCAGGCACCGAGAAATCGGAATAGTGTTGCTCAAAGCGGATCCTTATAAGCGGCAGCTTATAACATTTTGAAGAATTGGACCTGTGGCTCGGAGCCACAGAAGGGGGCATCATGACTTTTACGCCGAACAGGAATTTTATAGCGTTCTGGGATCTGCATGGCTTTAGCCTGTACGGTACGCTCATGTTCAGCGGCGTTGAAGCGGGTATGAAATTGTCATCTAAAATGGGCCATTTTGGCGCACGGGACTACCTTGCAAAAACGCATATAGCTGATCGCCTAACTTAAGAAGGCGTCGGTTACGCCACTCCGCATATGGAGTGGATCAGCTTGCGTTGTCACGCATTGTGGCTTCCGTTCGGGGTAGTTGCCTCGACGTTTGATGATTGAGAATAAATCAATGCTGAAACCCGGTCTCGATTCTGTTCAGGCTGCGTCGATCGTCCCTGAAAAATCTGACGGCTCCGTCGCCATGGATCATTCTGAGGCATGGCAGCGCGTCTGCCGCCGTTTGCGCGCTGAAGTTGGAGAGGACGTTTTCAATTCCTGGTTTGGTCGCCTTGAGTTGGATGAAGTTCATGACGATGTCGCGCGCCTCTCAGTCCCAACAAAATTTCTCAAAAGCTGGATCCAGTCCCACTATACAGACCGTATTGTGGCGGCTCTGGGCTCTGAGCTGCCGGGCATAGCGTCTTTGGCGATTGCCGTGCGCACATCCGGCCGCATTGCCCAGCAGCGCCCCATCGAAACTCCCTCAGCTCGCATGGATGAGAACTCCGCCCGGATTGCTACCAATATTTTTGCGCCGGCCAGCGCGGTGACGCCACGTCGCGACCATGAAATTTCGGCTCGTGATGCCAAACATATCGAGAGTGAAGCGCTTGGGGGTTCTCCCCTCGACCGGCGATTGACCTTTTCGAGCTTCTTGGTTGGCAAATCAAACCAGCTGGCTCATGCCGCAGCTCAGCGTATCGCCCAGGCACCCGCCTCCGAGACGCCGATTTATAATCCACTCTATATCCATGCCTCTGTCGGCCTAGGGAAGACCCATCTCATCCAGGCCGTTGCCCATTGCGCGAGCGAAGCAGGTCGCCGGGTCATTTATCTGACCGCCGAAAAGTTTATGTATGGCTTTGTGTCGGCGCTCAAGGCGCAGACGGCAATTGCCTTTAAGGAAAAACTGCGTGCGATTGACGTCCTCGTCATCGACGACGTGCAATTCCTGCAGGGCAAGTCGATACAGCAGGAATTCTGTCACACGCTCAATGCGCTGATTGATGCTGGACGCCAGGTCGTGATCGCAGCTGATCGTCCGCCATCTGACCTTGAAAGCCTTGAAGAACGCGTCCGCTCCCGTCTTGCCGGCGGCCTTTGCGTCGAAATGGGCTCGCTTGATGAAGCTCTTCGGGTGAAAATTCTGGAAACGCGCATCGCGGCCGCCCGCATTGCTCAGCCGACGTTCGAAGTGCCTAGCGCAGTCGTGACGCTTGTTGCGCGCTCTATTCAGACGAATGGGCGCGACCTTGATGGTGCGGTCAATCGCCTGCTCGCCCATGTCACGTTAACTGGCGCGCCGCTTACGGTTGAGACGGCGGAGATTGCGATACGCGACCTTGTTCGTACGCGTGAGCCTAAGCGCGTGAAGATTGAAGACATCCAAAAGCTCGTTGCTACACATTTCAATGTCAGCCGTGCCGATATTTTGTCTTCACGTCGCACAGCAACTGTCGTGCGGCCGCGTCAGATCGCCATGTATTTGGCAAAAGTTTTAACGCTCCGTTCGTTGCCAGAAATAGGCCGTCGTTTTGGTGGCCGCGATCACACAACAGTGCTTCATGCCGTGCGCAAGATCGAAGGTCTGGCCAATAATGATGGCCAGCTCAATGAAGAGCTGGAGCTCTTGAAGCGGATGCTGATGGATTGATCCTATCGACGTTCATTCGAAAAAAAGGCCGCTCTTAAGAGCGGCCTTTTTAATTCCTAATCTGACAAATATCAGACCGAACCATCCTTGGCACGCTCAGCACGCTTACGATCATTGGGATCTAGAAACCCTTTGCGCAAACGAACCGACTTCGGCGTTACCTCGACGCGCTCATCGTCTTCGATATAGGCCAAAGCCTTTTCGAGGGTCATGCGGATCGGAGGCGTCAAGCGGACTGCTTCGTCCTTGCTCTGCGTACGAATGTTGGTGAGCTGCTTGCCCTTGAGAACGTTGATCTCAAGATCATTTTCACGAGTGTGTTCGCCAACGATCATGCCACGATAGACTTTCCAGCCCGGCTCAATCATCATTGGGCCACGGTCTTCAAGCTTCCACATTGCATAAGCAACAGCTTCGCCCTGATCGTTGGAAATCAAAACACCATTACGACGCCCCTGAATTTCGCCCTTATGCGCCGCATATTCAAAGAACAAACGATTCATGATCGCCGTGCCTTTGGTGTCGGTCAGCAATTCACCCTGATAACCGATCAGTCCGCGCGTCGGAGCATGAAAAACAAGACGTAGACGATTGCCGCCTGAGGGTCGCATTTCAAGCAGATCTGCCTTTCGTTCAGCCATTTTCTGCACGACGACGCCCGAATGTTCTTCATCTACGTCGATGACGACTTCTTCAATTGGCTCGAGAATGGTGCCGTCGTCCGTACGCTTAAAGACAACGCGCGGACGCGAAATGCTCAGCTCGAAACCCTCACGACGCATGGTCTCGATCAGAATACCAAGCTGTAATTCGCCGCGACCCGAGACGATGAAGTTGTCACCGCTAGGCGAATCCTCAACACGCAAGGCAACATTACCTTCGGCTTCTTTGTAAAGACGGGCGCGGATCATGCGGCTCGTCACCTTGTCGCCTTCTGTTCCAGCCAGCGGGCTGTCATTGACCATAAAAGTCATCGACAAAGTCGGGGGATCAATCGGTTGCGCCTGCAAAGGTTCTGTCACATCCATCGCGCAAAGCGTATCGGCGACATTGAATTTTTCGAGACCCGCGATAGCAACAATGTCACCCGCTTCTGCTTCATCAATGGGCTGACGCTCTATGCCGCGGAAAGCTAGGATCTTTGAAATGCGGCCTTGTTCGACGATTTTTCCTTCACGGTCCAAAACTTTGACCTGCTGGTTTGGCTTCACAGAGCCAGCAAATACCCGGCCTGTAACCACGCGACCGAGATAGGGGTTTGCTTCGAGAAGTGTGCCGAGCAGACGGAAGGAGCCAGCTTCAATTTTAGGTTCGGCAACATGTTTAAGCACGATGTCGAATAGCGGAGCCATGCCTTGATCCTGAGGACCGTCCGGAGAATTGGAAACCCAGCCTTGTTTGGCTGAACCGTAAATGATGGGAAAATCGAGCTGCTCGTCGGTTGCGTCGAGTGCGGCGAAAAGATCGAAGACCTCGTTCACGACTTCTGTCACGCGCGCGTCCGGACGATCAACCTTGTTGATGCAGACAATTGGCTTGAGACCGATCTTCAGCGCCTTGCCGACAACGAATTTCGTCTGCGGCATTGGGCCTTCAGCTGCATCGACGAGGACGATGGCGCTGTCCACCATCGACAGGATGCGTTCCACTTCGCCACCGAAGTCAGCGTGGCCCGGAGTGTCGACGATGTTGATGCGCACATCTTTCCAGACGACCGAAGTTGCCTTTGCAAGAATGGTGATGCCGCGTTCTTTTTCGAGATCGCTTGAATCCATCACGCGCTCGGCTACGCGTTGGTTGTCGCGGAATGCACCGGACTGCTGGAGGAGCTTGTCTACGAGAGTGGTCTTGCCGTGGTCGACGTGGGCAATAATGGCGATATTTCGCAGTTTCATGTGTCAGCCGGTGGTTGGGATCTGCGCCCCGGTCCATCCGGTGCGGTCGTGTCGAGTTCATCGGGCCCATTTTGAAGTGGGGGTCGCCAACTCGCGATCTCTGGAAATTGCGGCCTTCAGGCCGAACTTGGTGCGGTGCATACACGAAAGTCCCCACTTTGGGAACCCGTGTGCGAACGGGGTGCAGGGCAAATGAAAAGGCCCCGCCATAGGGCGGGGCCGGATTATTGGACCGCGCTTGACTTAGCCGCGTTTGTTGCGCTTGCCCAAGGTGCGCAGGCGCAGAGCGTTGAGCTTGATAAAACCCGCTGCATCGAGGTGGTCATAGGCTACGGCGCCCTCCTCAAAGGTAACCAGATCTTGGTCATAGAGCGAAAACGGCGACTGACGGCCAACCACCCTGACATTACCCTTGTAGAGCTTCAGGCGGACCGTGCCGGTCACGCGCTCCTGGCTCTTGTCGATCAGGGCCTGCAGCATTTCGCGTTCGGGTGAGAACCAAAAGCCATTGTAGATCAGTTCGGCATATTTGGGCATTAGCTCATCCTTCAGGTGAGCCGCGCCGCGGTCCAGCGTGATGGATTCAATGCCGCGATGGGCTTCGAGTAGGATTGTCCCGCCAGGGGTCTCATAGACACCGCGCGATTTCATGCCGACGAAGCGGTTTTCGACAAGATCAAGACGGCCGATGCCATTGGCCCCGCCCAGTTCGTTAAGCTTGGCGAGCAGCGTGGCAGGCGACATTTTCTCGCCGTTAACAGCTACTGCATCGCCTTTTTCGAAGTCGATGGTTATTTCGGTGACGACATCGGGAGCATCCTCCGGCGCAATCGTCCGCATATGGACATATTCCGGCGGCTCCACCCACGGGTCCTCAAGGACTTTGCCTTCGGACGAGGAGTGCAGGAGATTGGCGTCAACCGAGAAAGGCGCTTCGCCCCGCTTGTCTTTGGAAATTGGGATCTGGTTTTCTTCGGCGAAGGCGATGAGCGCTTCGCGGCTCTTGAAATCCCATTCGCGCCAGGGCGCAATCACCTTGATGTCGGGTTCAAGCGCATAATAGCCGAGCTCGAAGCGGACCTGATCATTACCCTTGCCAGTCGCGCCATGCGAGACGGCGTCGGCGCCAACTTTGCGCGCGATTTCAATCTGCTTCTTGGCGATCAACGGGCGCGCGATTGATGTACCAAGCAGATAAAGCCCTTCATATTGGGCATTGGCGCGGAACATCGGGAAGACATAATCACGCACGAATTCTTCGCGTAGGTCTTCAATAAAGATGTGTTCTTTCTTGATGCCAAGCAGCTCAGCCTTTTTGCGGGCTGGCTCCAGCTCTTCCCCCTGACCGAGATCGGCTGTGAAGGTCACGACTTCGCAGCCATAGGTGGTCTGCAGCCATTTCAGAATGATGGACGTGTCGAGGCCGCCAGAATAGGCGAGGACAACACGTTTGACGTCTTTGATGGGTCGGGACATGGAGCGTCTCTGGTCGCGGAAGGAAGACATGCGGGCAAGGCCCGGCTTGATCGCGGCGGACTATAGAGCCGCGCGTTCATCGCGCAAGTCAGATTCCTTGCTCTTTGCGCCGAGCAAGAGGCGATAAAGCCCGAGTATGATCAGGATTGTGAGGAGCCCCGCAAAAATAGTGTCGGATAGATAATGCCCACCAAAAGCCACCCGCAGCAGTCCTGTCGCGGCTCCGAAGACTATCGCCGCTATGATGGCCACCGGACGCACGGTCAGGGGCGTGATCAGAGCTGGCGCGAGCGTCCAGAAGGCGGAGGCGGTTTCGCCAGAAACAAAGGAGCAGTTACGCTCGCATTGCCCGTCAAACCGATACCAAGGGCGGAACTCCCATTGGCCACCCATGTCCTGCGTCTGGACCGGCCGGGGGCGATGGGAATTGTCTTTCAATATGACATTGGTCAGTAGCCCCGGTGCGAGGGCTAGCGTCAGGGCCAGAAAGGTAAGCGCCCGGCCTGTCGGCAGAAAGGGGTTTTTGCCGCCAAGGCGGCGCATGATCCAGCCTAATGTTGCCCCGCCAGCGATCCAGAAGGGTGCAACATAAAAAATGCTGCGCAGCATTTCGCCAAATGGGGTCACCCCGATGAAGCCTTGACCCTCCCGCCAAAACAAACGTGCGGCTGCGAGATCCAGCTCTGGAACAAAGCCAAACAGGCTGCCGCTCAACACTAAGAGCGCAAGAACTATGAATGTGGTGGATCGGATCAAGAGAACCTTTCGGGGTTCAGAAAGCGTGGCCTCCGCCTTTGTAGAGTGCAAGGAGCCCGGCGAGAAGGGCCTTGCCCTTGCTCTACGCACCTTGGCTCCATAGTTTGGCGTCCATGAGCTTGTCGGCGGAAGAAATCGAGCGCTATGCGCGTCATATTGTGTTGCAGGGCGTTGGCGGCCCCGGTCAACAGCAACTCAAGGCTGCTCGTGTGCTTGTTGTGGGCGCGGGCGGCCTTGGCTCCCCCGTTCTTCAATATCTAGCAGCGGCTGGAATTGGCACTATAGGCATTGTCGATGACGACGAGGTTTCGCTGTCCAATCTACAGCGGCAGGTGCTGCATGCCACCGATGAGCTGGGCCAGCCAAAGGTGGAGAGCGCGTCACGGGCGATTGCTCGCTTGAACCCGCATGTGAGGGTGGTAACCCATCGCTTGCGGATCAATGCCGGGAACGCGGCCGCCCTTTTGACCGATTACGACTTCGTCGCGGAGGGTTCCGACAATTTCGAAACTCGATATGCGGTTTCAGATGCCTGTTTTCACGCCCAAAAGCCACTTGTGACGGGCGCCGTTGGTACATTTGACGCTTCGCTCACGACACTTCGGCCTTTCGAGACCAATGCTGCCGGCGACAAGAACCCCACCTACCGCTGCCTTTTTCCCGAGCCACCCCCGCCCGGGACGGTACCTGCCTGCGCTGAAGCAGGCGTGTTAGGTGCCTTGACCGGCATGGTGGGGGCCATGATGGCCTTGGAGGTGATCCGGGAGATTGTAGGCTTTGGCGAAGGCCTCACGGGCCGTATCCTCCTTATCGATAGCCGCTCCATGCGTTTCGAAACAGTGCGCTATCTTTGGGATCCGGATAACTTGCTGAATGGCAGCAGAGAATCCCGGCGATCTCAAAGGTGATCCACAGACTTGCGCACAGGTTTGCCAACAGGATCTCCACATACTTTTCCGCAGGTTTGGGGCAAAGATTGGTGCAAATAGCACTTGCTTGAAGCCGGTTGCGCCATGCTTTATTCCTGAAGGTTCAGATTAAGAAAAAAGGGGAGGGTTCCGCATGTCCTTATCGCTTCATCAGGCTAGTATGCCACTTATGCTGCAGATGCTCGGCAGTCTCGCCGGCATGTGTGACAAGGCCGCCGCCCATTGTGCGGACAAGAAAATCGATCCGCAGGTTTTGCTGACGGCCCGGCTATTTCCGAACATGTATGCCTTCCAGAAGCAGGTGCAGGTTGCAACTGATTGGGCAGGCAATACAGCTGCTATGCTAGCGGGTGTCGACCCTCAGAAATCACCGCATGAAGAGAAGACTTTTGATGAGTTGCGCGCGCGCATTGCCGCGACCGTTGCTTTCATCAAAGGTATCGACTCTGCCAAAATCGACGCCGCGGACGGTCATGAGATCACTTGGACAACACCGAGCAATACACGCGTGATGATGGGAGAGGATTTTGCGCTCCATCAGTCTATGCCGCAGTTCTTTTTTCACGTAACCAGCGCCTATAGCATTTTGCGTCACAATGGCGTCGAGCTCGCCAAGCGCGATTTCATGGGCGATGTGCCGCGCGTAAAATATATCTGAAAGCACCAACGAAGAGAGAGAAGGTCAATGTCGATCAAGTGTATCGGTCCCGGCGTCCGCATGAGCAAGGCCGTCGTTCATGGCAATACGGTCTATACCGCCGGTCAGGTGGCCGATAAGACCGTGGGCCTCAGTGTCGCTGAACAGACGCAGGAAATCGTTGATCTGATTGACGCGATCCTCGCAGAAGCAGGTTCAGACAAGACGAAGATCCTGTCGGCTACGATCTATCTCTCCGATATTTCGACCTTCGCTGAGATGAACTCGATTTGGGATAAGTGGGTCGTGCAGGGACATACTCCCGCGCGCGCCACACTCGAAGCCAAGCTTGTTGGTCCGCAATACAAGGTCGAGATTGCCGTCATCGCGGCCATCTGAAACTGATCTTTCGCCCCGGGCTTTTGTCCGGGGCGTTTTCAAATCATAAAGCCGAAAAGGCGAAAGGGAGACGACATGACGCGTGATGAAGCCAAGGAACGACTGGTTGCCGGTGGGCATATTCTCGACGCGGCCGGACAGGGTGATTTCACGCGCGGCCACATTTCCGTTCGCGTGCCAGAAGATCCGACGAAATTCTATATGAAGCCGCATTCTTTCGGCTTGGATGAGATGACGGTTGATAATGTCGTCACCTGCGATCTCGAAGGCAATAAAGTGGATGGTTGGGCACCGCGTCACAGTGAAGTCTATATCCATTCTGAAATCTTCAAGATGCGCCCTGACATCAATTCGATCATTCACTCGCATCCCACTTACGCCGTTGCTTTCTCAGCAATGGGCCGCCGCATGAAGGCGTTGAGCCAGCCAAGCTCGCTCTTTGTCGATAATTTTGGCGTCTATACGGATTCGATCGACCTCATCCGCTCGAAAGATATGGGCCATGGCGTGGCAAAAGCGCTTGGTAAATTTCCCGTTGTGTTTCTGAAAAACCACGGCGTCGTTGTTTGTGGCCCTACAATCGAAGATACAGTGATCAGCTGCATCATGCTGGAAAACGCTTGCCAGATTCAGATGATTGCAGATGCTGCTGGTGAAACCGCTGGCGAATTCCCGATGGAAGATGTGCTGGCGCTACGCAAGAAACTGCTCAGCCCTGAGCAGAATGTTATCAATTTTAATTACCTCATGCGTCGCCTCAAGCGCTGAGGCATCATTAAAAATAAATGGCGGCAGGCTCGATCCTGCCGCCGCAAAAACAATGATGGGAGGATAGCATGAAGGCGATTGTCATTCGTCAATTTGGCGCGCCGGACGTGATGAAATATGAGGATCTTCCAGATCCGCAACCGCGTCATGGCGAAATCCGGATCGCCGTTCATGCAGCCACCGTCAATCGCGTTCTCGATGTTGCCGTGCGGCGCGGCGAACAGGCCCAGCGCGGCGTCGAACTGCCTCTGATCCCAGGCGTTGACTGCGCAGGCGTGATCGATGCAATAGGGCCTGGCGTCACCAAATTTAAAGTGGGCGACCGCGTTTGTGCCGCAGGCCGCATGCCACTTGATCCCTGCAATGAAGATGGCACGGGCGGCACCGAGCGTAATGGTATGATGGGCATCAAGCGCCCCGGTGGCTTTGCAGAAAAAGTTTGCGTGCCAGCTTCAGTGGCTTTTGCTCTTCCTGATCGACTTGGCTTTCATGAAGCCGCTGTCGTCATGCGTCATTGCCCAACAGCTTGGAACCTGCTCGTGAATGTCGCTGAGCTGAAAGCTGGCGAATGGGTTCTAATCATGGGCGCGAGCGGTAATCTGGGCAGCGTCGGAATTCAGATAGCGAAACATGTGATCGGGGCCCGCGTCATTACAACGGCCGGATCGCGCGATCGTGCAGATGCTGGTCTCGAACTGGGCGCAGATTATGCCATCGATTATTCAACGCAGGATTTGCGTGCTGAAGTGATGCGCATCACCGAAGGCAAAGGCGTTCATGTCCTTTATGATAATATCGCAAATCCGAAAGTCTTGCCGGAAGCGTTCCTGACGTTGGGTATGAAAGGTCGTCTTGTCACAGCGGGTGCGCATGGTGGCCCGAATGTGATGATCAATTTCTTCCATCTTTACGATCATAAGATCACGATCAAAGGCATGCCTGGCGCGCGCGATGCGGATCGGCCGAAATGTTTTAATGCGGCCGCGGATGGCAAAATCAAGGTGCGGATCGCCCACGTTTTGCCTCTGTCGCAGGCCGTCAAAGCGCATCAGATGATGGAAGCTGATTCCGGCATGGGCAAGATCGTTCTCGACCCGACCATGGGCTAAAGTCAGGCGCTCTTGAGCAGGCGGAAAATTTCACTGATCCGCCATGGTTTTGAAATCATCTCGGTATTGGGCGGAAGTTGCCTGTCCATGACGGATGCAGCTCCCGTCGACAAGACGACCTTGATTGCTGGCCAAGTTTTCATGACGATATTAGCCAGAACCACGCCGTCCATGCCGGGCATCATGACATCGCTAAAGACTGCTGAAAGATTGAGGGCCTGCTCTTGCAGGATAATCAGTGCTTCTTCGCCGCTCTCAGCTTCGATCACATTGAATCGCAGTTCTTCGAGGATAGAGCGAGCGAGCGAGGGATCTTTCGTGGAATTGACGACAAGCACGCTTTGGCCGACGACCGCCGCTGCACCCGCGGTTCCGGCAAGGGCGAGGCTGCCAGCCAGATTTTTTTCAGCCCCTCCGGAGGCATGAAGCCGAACACCCACATTTTTAGCTTCGCCAATGAATTCCACCCCGGCCTTCTGCAGGGCAAGGCGCACGGCCCGGAGTTTTTCAGGGCTGCCCGAATAGCGGCCCGTTTCAAAATTATGGATCGTATTGCGATGGACGCCCGCCGCTTGCGCCAGCTGGTCTAGAGACCAATTGACCGCGGCCCGCGCCATGCGGACTTGTGCGGGTGTCACTGTTTCGATCCCTTTTTGCATAATTGTAGGTATAATAGACCAAATCAAATTGCTTAACTAGCGTTTGGCAGAAATGTCACGGTAGCGCTTTGGTCTCATCCGGTGCGGGTCGCCCGCTTGCTGCCATCGTGGCCGGGGAGTAAGTGACGGAATGAAGAAGCCCAGAGATTAGGCGATAGATATGATAATCCGAGTTCATCAAGGGGATCTGCCAGATGCGGCCACTTTTGGCACCAGTGTCGCGATTGATACCGAGACCTTGGGACTCAACCCTCATCGTGACCGGCTTTGCGTCGTGCAACTCTCTGCGGGGGATGGGACAGCCGATGTCGTGCAGATTGCCAAAGGTCAGGCGAGCGCACCAAATCTCCAAAAACTCCTTTCAGATCAGAGCGTGATGAAGATTTTTCACTTTGGTCGGTTCGATATCGCAATGCTCGAAAAGTCCTTTGGAACCCCCGTTTATAATGTTTATTGCACCAAGATCGCGTCGAAGCTGGTTCGCACCTATACTGACAGGCATGGTCTGAAAGACCTGACACGCGAGCTTTTGGGTGTTGATATGTCCAAGCAGCAACAATCATCTGACTGGGCTGCCGAGGCCCTCACCGAAGCTCAGCTTGCCTATGCCGCATCTGATGTCCTTCATCTTCACCATTTGCGAGAAAAGCTCGATGGCATGCTCGCTCGCGAGGGCCGGACTGAATTGGCAGCCTCTTGTTTTGGCTTTCTGCCCACCCGTGCCCGTCTCGACTTGCTGGGCTGGCCGGAGCAGGACATATTTGCACATCAATAATATGCTTCGAGAAGTTGTGTTGAACTGAATCGCTGGCAGGAACCAAACGCGTGTCGATAAATGGTCAGATTTATAGAGCGGATGGGCAGGCACGCGCGCAGGGTTTCCGCGCGGCCTCACGCCATTCGTCTCGGGTCACTTTTCTGCGGCGCTTGATTCTTGGCGCGGCTATTTTTGGGTCAGTGGGCTTTGTTGCCCTGACCTGGTTCAATCCTTTTGCAAAACCCGCAATGAACGTCTCCATTAAAGGCACTAATCTTGATGGAACCCGCGTCACGATGGAACAACCGCGCCTTGCTGGTTATCGAAAGGATGGAAGGCCCTATGAGGTCAATGCCAATTCGGGTGTGCAGGACGTTCGCCAGCCGAATGTGATTGAACTGAATAATCTTGATGCGAAGATTGGTATGATCGACCAGACGACTGTGCGCGTGCTGTCGGCAGCCGGCATTTACGACAGTTTCCGCGAGTTTATGGATTTTCATAATGCGGTTCGTATTCGCAGCACCAATTACGATATCGACATGAAGAGCGCCAAAATGGATTTCAAAACCGGGGCTATTGTGACGGACGAATCCGTGAAAGTGCTGATCACAGAAGGCGAAATTCTCGCCGACCGAATGAATATGCTCGATAATGGACAAAGTCTTGTTTTTGAGGGAAAAGTTCATTCTACATTTTCTTCAGGTAACACGTCTGAAACGATTCCGGGGGGCGTCGCTCAATGAACAAGGCGGCATTTTTTTCCGCAGCATGTCTTGCGACGGCGCTCATCTTTGGCGTTGCTGAAGCTGCAGGTCCGACAACAACGCCCGCCCAACAGGTGAAAAAACGCGGATCGAACTCCATTCTTCCTGGTGGCGATTCAAAAGCGCCAATCACGGTCGACGCGGAGAAGCTTGAATATTTCGACCGCGATCAGACGCTTGTCTATACTGGCAACGTCTTCGTGAAGCAGGGCGATTCGACAATGCGCGCGGCGGTAATGACCGTCTTTCTGACGAAAGATGAAGGGTTAGCCGCGGCTCAGCAGGCTGTTCAATCGGATTCGTCAGGACGCATTCGTCGTATCGAAGCCAAAGGTCCTGTGACCGTCACACAGCTCGATCAAGTTGGCACCGGCGACAGCGGTATCTATGACAAGATTGAAAACAAGGTCTATCTCCTTGGAAATGTTGTTTTGAGCCAAGGAACGAATGTTACTAAAGGCGAGCGTGATTCGAAGCTCGTCTATGATCTCGACACAGGCTATGCGCAGGTGATTGGTGGCCGGGTGAATTCAATCTTCACGCCAAACTCCTCTGATGAGGGCAAGCCCTCTACCGCAAAGGGCAACGAGCGCAATCCCGCGCGCTGATTGTGAGCTGAATTTGACAACGATCTCGCTGACCAAGCCTGCCGTAAAAGAAACGCCCACGTCGAATGAAATAAGGGGCGAAGGGTGGTTGGCAGCCTATGGCCTTGGAAAGACTTATGGCGGCCGGCAGGTTGTGCAGGATGTGAGTTTGTCGGTACGACGCGGAGAAGCTGTCGGCCTCCTGGGGCCCAACGGAGCGGGTAAGACCACTGTTTTTTACATGATCACGGGGCTTGTTCGCCCTGATCGTGGCCGCATCGATCTCGATGGTCATGAGGTTACGCAATTGCCAATGTATCGGCGCGCGCGGCTTGGCATCGGCTATCTTCCTCAGGAAGCATCCATCTTTCGGGGGCTGAATGTTGAGGACAATATTCGTGCGGTGCTCGAAAATACAGTGCCCGACAGGGATGAGCGCGAACAGCAAGTCGAGTCCCTGCTGGAGGAGTTTGATATTAAGCGTCTTCGTAAGGCGCCTTCAATTGCGCTTTCCGGTGGCGAGCGTCGCCGCTGTGAAATTGCACGCGCTTTGGCAGGCCAGCCCAGCTTCATGCTGCTCGACGAGCCCTTTGCGGGCATTGATCCCATTGCGGTCGGCGATATTCAGCAGCTGGTGCGCCACCTCAAACAGCGCGGCATTGGTGTTCTGATCACCGACCATAATGTTCGCGAAACGCTAGGTCTGATCGATCGCGCCTATATTATCCACTCGGGCCAGGTGCTCACCGAAGGGTCCCCGGAGGATATTGTTGCTAACCCCGACGTGCGCCGCTTTTACTTGGGGCAAGATTTCCGGATGTGATGTCCCGCCGTCGCATTGTGAGACAAAATTAACTAAGTTTGTCAGAGACCTGTCAGCTAAGCCTCTAGTTTGAGGCCTTTACGTAGCTATCGCCTGCCGTTTGGTATATATGCAATTTTCGGGCCGGACTTTGAGCCGGCAGGAAAGGGTATCGAGTAGCCAGATGGCGCTTTCGACAAAGCTCATGCTGCGCCAGGGCCAATCCCTGGTGATGACGCCGCAGCTTCTGCAGGCGATCAAGCTGCTGCAATTTTCGAATGTCGAGCTTGCCGCCTTTGTAGAGGAAGAACTTGAGCGCAATCCTTTGCTTGAGCGCGCTGAGGATCGCCCGGACGCTGTGCCTGACGCACCCTCCGACAATGCTGAGCACTGGGATGGCGACGCCGATTATGATCCCGGCGACTCGTCGCGCTCCGAAGGTGATTGGGCCGCCGAGACCATGGTCACGGAGTCCAGCAGCCTCGAGTCGGATTTGGGAACAGAAATCGGTAATGATTTCGACACCGATCGTGCTCCAACACCAAACGAAACTCCCTCCGAAAATGAAGGCGCCGGTCTCTCGGCGACCTCATGGACGGGAACCTCTGGCAATGGTGATGGTGAGGCTTCAGACATTGAGGCCTATGTAGCGGCTCGGGTCACACTGCCAGATCATCTGGGTGAGCAACTCGCGCTCGCCGTAGCAGATCCCGTCCAGCGGCTGATTGGTCAAGCGATTATCGATTCCATCGATGAGGCTGGCTATCTCTCCGAAAGCATCGAGGAGATTGCCGAGCGGCTCGGTGCATCGCTTGTTGTGGCGAGTGCACTTCTGTCCAAAATCCAGACATTCGATCCAGCTGGTATCGGCGCGCGCAATCTTGCCGAATGTCTTGCGATCCAGCTGCTCGAAAAAAATCGCCTTGATCCGGCCATGCAGGCACTTCTCGACAATCTGCCGCTTCTGGCCAAACGTGACTTTGTCACTCTGCGTAAGATTTGTGGTGTTGACGAAGAAGACTTCGCAGAAATGGTTTCCGAAATCCGTCGGCTTGATCCAAAGCCCGGACGCATTTTCGGTGGCGGGCCGATCCAAACTGTTGTCCCAGATGTGACTGTGCGTGCCGCGTCAGATGGGTCCTGGCATGTTGAGCTTAATCCTGAGGGTTTGCCGCGTGTTCTGATCAATCAGACCTATGCAACGCGCGTTTCGAAAATAGCAGGAAGCGCTTCTGATAAGAGCTTTGTCGCCAATTGTTTGCAAACAGCAAACTGGCTTACTAAATCGCTCGAACAGCGGGCGCGTACGATTTTGAAAGTTTCTGCCGAGATCGTTCGGCATCAGGATGCTTTTTTCACCAATGGCGTAGAGCATTTACGTCCACTCAATTTGAAAACAATTGCTGATGCAATAGGCATGCATGAATCAACAGTCTCGCGCGTGACCAGCAACAAATATATGGCGTCCCCGCGGGGCCTTTTTGAACTAAAGTATTTTTTTACTGCATCCATTCCTGCCCGATCAGGCAGTGAATCCCATTCAGCGGAAGCCGTGCGTTTTCGTATCAAACAATTGATCGATGCCGAAAGCGTTAATGATGTGCTCTCTGATGATGCTATTGTGGCAAAGCTCAAGGAACAGAACATCGACATTGCCCGACGCACGGTAGCTAAATACCGAGAAAGTCTACGGATTCCTTCATCTGTCGAACGGCGTCGCGAGAAGGTGGCAATGCAGCAGCGCGACAACTGAATGTGCATGTCGAGCTGCCCTAACGTTACTGTTCCCTTCTGTACCAGACCAGCCTAGCCTGTGACGCGGCACGATGCATAAGCATTTGCCGTGATGATGTGTCATCAACGTGGGGACAATCTCATGGGCCTCCGGGTTTCAGGTAAGAACTTCAATATTGGTGAAGCGTTACGCCAGCATGTTCTGGGGCGGGTTAATGCTGCGGTGTCGCGTTATATCAATGGCTCAGTCACAGGGCATATCGTTGTTGATCACGAAGGCTCAGGCTATCGCACCGATTGTACGCTTCATCTGGCATCTGGCATGACCTTGCATTCAGAAGGCCGGTCTCAAGAGCCTTATGCGAGTTTTGACCAAGCAGCCGAGCGGCTTGAGAGGCGCTTGTCTCGCTACAAACGTCGCTTGAAAGATCACCATGCTGGTACCCCACCCAACCTATCGGCGCCCTTTGTCGGTGAAATAGTGGCAGATTACGTGCTTCAGGGGCCCGAGGAGGACGAGGGCGAAACCGAATTCCACCCGGTTGTCGTTGCGGAACGCACCAGCGCCTTGAAGACCTTTAGCGTGTCTGAAGCGGTCATGGAGCTCGATTTCACAGGCGCCCCGGTCCAAGTTTTCCGAAATGCTGGTCACGGACGTGTGAACATTGTCTACCGGCGCCCCGATGGAAACGTCGGGTGGATTGACCTAAGCCCCTCTGATGGGGCATCTGGCGGATCAGGGCACTGACCCTTCGTGCCGCAATCACCTTGCGGCACGGTTTTTGCTGTCCAGAAAATGTTCTCATCAACAGACTGCGGTTTGCCATGTCGCTGAAGGATTTGCTTAACGCCGACGCCATCTTGCCGTCGCTCAAGGTCAATTCCAAAAAGCAAGCGCTTCAGGAAATCAGCGAGAAGGCAGGACAGGTCTCTGGTATTCCTGCGCGCGAGATTTTCGACGCCTTGCTACAGCGTGAGCGTCTGGGCTCAACAGGCGTGGGTAATGGTATAGCCATCCCTCATGGCAAGCTCGTAAAGGCGGGGCGTATCTTCGGCGTCTTTGCGCGATTGGAGCGCCCGATTGATTATGAAGCTCTGGATGGTGGTCCGGTCGATCTCCTCTTCCTTTTGATAGCGCCGGAAACCGCAGGCGCTGATCATTTGAAGGCATTGGCGCGAACGGCGCGCCTGTTCCGTGACCCGCTGACAACTGCAAAATTGCGCGCAACACGGGACGCTGCGGCGCTTTATACAATGTTGATCCAGCCACCGTCCTCTCAGAACGCAGCCTGATTCTTAGAAGCAGACATCATTGGCCATCTCAGATGAGTGTCGTGACCCTAAGCTATACTGGGGCCCGGGATCATCAGCGCCCCGAATCGGGCGTGAGGGTCGTGGGGTACACCTGCTGGAGCCGTTCCCTGCATTTAGTGCGCCGCGCGGCGGCTGCGCCTCAACATCAATACGGAGAAGCCCAACTGCAAGGTAGGCAGGGGCCATCAAGACACCAGTCTGCATTGGTCATATGCAGGCAGCTACTCGCCGCGGGCCACAAGATGCGCCACATCGAGCGAATGCCTCCTTTCAGTGATCTTGGAAAGCGCGCGGCAAGGCCCTAGAAAGCATTAGCTCTTTTTTACGGGACCCAAAGATGACTTATCAGCACCGCCCACTTTTCCGCCTCGGTAAGGATACGACCCCCTATCGCAAATTGACGAGCGAGGGCGTGAAAGTCGAGAAGCTTGGTGACAAGGAAGTCCTCAGCGTCAGCCGCGAAGCTATTCGCTTGCTGGCTGAACAAGCGATGATCGATATCAATCATCTGCTGCGTCCGGGCCATCTTGCGCAGCTGCGTAAAATTCTCGACGACCCGGAAGCAACCGGCAACGATAAATTTGTGGCTTTCGATTTGTTGAAGAATGCCAATATCGCCGCTGGCGGCATTTTGCCGATGTGTCAGGACACGGGCACGGCAATTGTCATGGGCAAGAAGGGCCGCTTGATCTGGACCGATGGCGAGGATGAAAGCGCTCTGGCTGAAGGCGTGCTGGATGCCTATGAAAAGCGCAATCTGCGTTATTCGCAGCTCGCACCCATCTCCATGTTTGTAGAGAAAAATACGAAGAACAATCTGCCGGCCCAGATTGATATCTTCTCGGAAGGCGAAGACGCTTACAAATTCCTGTTCATGGCCAAGGGCGGCGGCTCGGCTAACAAGACCTATCTGTTTCAGGGCACGCCCTCTTTGCTGACGCATGATCGTTTGATGGCTTTTCTAAAAGAAAAGATTCTGACGCTCGGCACATCAGCTTGCCCGCCCTATCATCTGGCCATTGTGATTGGCGGCATGTCGGCTGAGATGAATCTCAAGACCGTGAAGCTGGCGTCTGCACGTTATCTCGATGCCCTGCCAACCGAAGGCAGTGAAGACGGTCAAGCCTTCCGCGATCTTGCGATGGAAGAAGAGATTCACAAGCTGACGCAGCAGCTGGGCGTGGGCGCGCAATTTGGCGGGAAATATTTCTGCCATGACGTGCGCGTGATCCGCCTGCCGCGCCATGGCGCATCCTTGCCTATTGGCATGGGTGTCTCCTGCTCGGCGGATCGTCAGGCGCTTGGCAAGATCACCGAGGATGGCGTGTTCCTTGAGGAGCTGGAACATAATCCCGCGAAATATTTGCCGGAAGTCGAGGACAAGACCTTGGGTGGCGCCGTCGTGAAAATCGACCTCAACCACCCGATGAAAGATATTCTGGCGACGCTCTCGCAATATCCGATCAAGACGCGCCTCTCTCTCACAGGCACGATCATTGTCGCGCGTGATTTGGCGCATGCGAAATTGCGTGAACGTCTAGATGCCGGACAGGGCCTGCCGGACTATTTCAAGAACCATCCGGTTTACTACGCAGGGCCTGCCAAAACGCCGGAGGGTTTTGCATCGGGCTCTTTTGGCCCCACGACAGCGGGCCGCATGGATTCCTTTGTCGATCAATTCCAGGCCGCTGGCGGCTCGATGGTGATGCTCGCCAAGGGCAACCGCTCAAAGGAAGTGCGCGAGGCTTGCGCCAAACACGGCGGCTTCTATCTGGGCTCGATTGGTGGTCCGGCAGCGCGCCTGGCTCAGGATTGCATCAAGAAGGTCGAAGTTCTGGAATATCCGGAGCTCGGCATGGAAGCGATCTGGAAGATCGAAGTCGAAAATTTCCCGGCCTTCATCGTCATTGACGATAAGGGCAATGATTTCTTTAAAGAGCTCAATCTCGGCTGATTGATAGTCATTCGGAATAAAAAGCCCGGGAGAAACTCCCGGGCTTTTTTGATTTAGCCGCGCAATGTCGCGCCGGTCTTTTTTGTCACTTCAGCGACGATCTTCTGCATGACCGCTTCGATTTCCGTATCGGTCAGAGTCTTTTCGCGCGGCTGCAAAGTCACGCTGATGGCGACCGACTTTTTGCCCTCGGGAATCCCCGTACCGGAATAGACGTCGAAAACATTTGCGCCTGTGATTAACGCGCGGTCGGCTGCCAAGGCGCTCTTCAGAATTTCTCCGGCTTGCACCGTCGCATCGACGAGGAAAGCAAAGTCGCGTTCCAGCGGCATGAGATCTGACAAATCGAGTTTGGCTTTCACCTTCGTCGGCTTGGCCTTGGGCGCAGGAATCGCATCGAGCATGATCTCGAAACCGCAGAGCGGGCCATTCACGTCGAGCGCTTCCAAGACGCGCGGATGGAATTCACCAAACCAGCCGATGACGCCCTTGGGTCCGAATTGCAATGTGCCGGAGCGTCCCGGATGCAAGAAAGAAGGGCCGCCCACCACAATCTGCAAGCCACCTGTGGAAACGCCAAGGGCGGAGAGCAGCGTGAGCGCGTCAGCCTTGGCATCAAAAACATCGACAGGGCGGGCCGTGCCTGACCAGTGACGGCCTGCACCTGACGCGCGGGCTGTGCCGCGGCGCACGGCTGACGCGGCCATCTTTTGATCATCAGGCTTGTCGCCTTTGAAAATCTGCCCGACTTCAAACAAAGCCAGATCGCCAATGCCGCGATCCGCATTGCGCTGGGCCGCAGCGAGCAGACCCGGCAAGAGGCTCGGGCGCATATCCGAAAGATCAGCAGCAATGGGATTTGCGAGCGACAATTCCTTCGCCCCGCCACCAAAAAGCTCAGCCCGATCCTTCGAAATAAAGGACCAGGTGACCGCCTCGACCAGCCCTTGAGTGGCAAGCGCACGACGCGCAATGCGTGTGCGCTTCTGCAACAGCGTCAGAATGGGCGCAGGAATGGCCGCATTGTCACGCAGTAGCGGTGTTGAAGTGATCGCATCAAGGCCGGCAATGCGCACGATTTCTTCGACAAGGTCAGCCTTGCCTTCGACGTCAGCGCGCCAGCTTGGCACTTTCACGAAAACGCGGCTTGCATTGGTGGCTTGGCGCAAAACGTCAAAGCCGAGCTTTTCAAGAATGCCCGCCATTTGTGACGGATCAAGCGTGAGGCCCGCAAGGCGCTGCACTTCATTGAGTGGGAAATCAATCGTGCGGCTCGCAGCTTCAGCACTTCCTGCAACGATAAGTTCGGAGGCTTCACCGCCACAAATCTCTTGCACGAGATGGGTCGCGAGTTCTGCACCCGGCACGCAGAAGGCGGGATCAACACCGCGCTCGAAACGATAGCGCGCATCCGAGAAAATGCCGAGGTGGCGACCAGCGCGTGCAATGGTGAGAGGATCCCAGAGCGCGGATTCAATCAACACATCGGTTGTTGTTTCATCGCAGCCCGCCGCCTCGCCGCCCATAATGCCGGCAATCGATTCCACACCCTTGTCATCGGCAATGGCGATGATCGATGGGTCGAGCTTGTAGGTCTTGCCATCCAGCGCAACAATCTCTTCGCTCGCCTTGGCACGACGCACGACGAGATTTCCGGCGACCTTCTTCGCATCAAAGACATGCAAAGGACGACCGCGATCGAACGTCATGTAATTGGTGATATCGACCAGCGCATTGATTGGGCGAAGGCCAATGGAGGTGAGGCGCTTCTGCATCCAGGCAGGTGAAGGACCATTCTTCACGCCGCGCACAAGGCGCAGAGCGAATGCGGGGGCGAGATGCTCTTGTCCAGATGCAAAGTCGAGCTTGACCGTAACGGGGCACGGGAAAGCCCCTGCAACGGGCTTGATCGCGTGATCTTTCAGACGGCCAAGACCAGCCGCTGCAAGATCACGCGCAATGCCATGCACGCCTGTGGCATCGGCACGATTCGGCGTCAGATTGATTTCGATGACGGGGTCACCGAGGCCAGCAAAATCGACATAGCGCTGACCGGCTGTTGCATTGTCAGCAAGTTCGATAATGCCATCATGATCTTCCGACAATTCAAGCTCGGCTGCAGAGCAGAGCATGCCGTGCGATTCCACGCCGCGGATGACACCTTTGGCGATGGTGAATTTTTTGGCCGGAATGTAAGTGCCGGGCGACGCGAAAACGGTTTTGAGACCAGTGCGCGCATTGGGTGCGCCGCAGACGACTTGGATTGGTGCGCCAGCGCCAATATCGACCATGCAGACGCGCAAGCGATCAGCATCGGGATGTTGCTGGGCATCGAGCACATGACCCACGACGAAATCTTTCAGCGTGTCGGCAGGATCGACAACATGTTCGACTTCAAGACCGATGCGCGTCAGCGTTTCAACGATGTCGTTGAGCGAAGCGTCGGTGTCGAGATGATCTTTCAGCCAGGAGAGCGTGAACTTCATGTGATGTGCCCTCCTTTACGAGCTGAGGCCGCCTGCCAAAGACGGCAGGTCGAGAGGACGGAAACCGTAATGTGACAACCAGCGCAAATCCGCTTCGAAGAAGGGACGCAAATCCGGCATGCCATATTTCAGCATGGCAATGCGGTCGATGCCCATGCCCCAAGCAAAGCCCTGATACTCATCGGGATTAATGCCGCAATTGCGCAGCACATTGGGATGCACCATGCCGCAACCCAAAATTTCCAACCAATCTTCGCCTTCGCCGAAACGGATTTCGCCGCCTGAGCGCTTGCATTGGATGTCGACTTCCATCGACGGCTCGGTGAAGGGGAAGAAGGACGGGCGGAAACGCATTTTCACATTCGGCACTTCGAAGAAGGCTTTGCAGAATTCTTCAAGAATCCATTTCAGATGGCCGAGGTTGGCTGACTTGTCGATGACGAGACCTTCGACCTGATGGAACATCGGTGTGTGTGTCTGGTCGGAATCACAACGATAGGTGCGGCCGGGGCAGATCACGCGGATCGGCGGCTTTACATTCAGCATGGTGCGCACCTGCACCGGGCTTGTATGGGTGCGCAGCAATTTGCGTGTGCCGTCTTCCTTCGGGTTGAAGAAGAAGGTGTCGTGCATTTCGCGCGCCGGATGGCCTTCCGGGAAATTCAGCTTGGTAAAGTTGATGTCGTCTTCCTCGACATCCGGACCTTCAGCGATAGAGAAACCCATGTCGGCGAAAATCGCGGTGAGTTCATCCATCACTTGGCTGATGGGGTGAATGCGGCCGCTCTCAACGGGGGCCTCACGCACAGGCAGGGTCACATCGACGGTCTCTGAGGCGAGGCGCGCTTCGAGGGCCGCTTCTTTCAAGACAAGTTTGCGTGCGGCGAGCGCGTCTGTGACTTTGTCTTTCAGCACATTGATTTTGGCGCCCTCGGTCTTACGCTCATCGGGCGACATTTTGCCAAGCGTGGCGAGCAGCGCGGAAATCGAGCCTTTCTTGCCGAGCGCTGCTACGCGCACATTTTCAAGAGCGGCTTCATCGCTGGCGGCAGCAATGGCGGCAAGCGTTTCGGTTTCGAGGGCGTTCAGGTCCGACATTCCGGGTCCCGTTTTCAAGATTGAGAGCTGTTAGCGCGGCTTTTGCCATGCAGGCCAGTGCTTGTCGAGGTTTGTGGCCCCATGAAAAAAGCCCGGCACTGGGCCGGGCTTTTGAAACTTAGAAGCGTTAACCTTCAGGCTGTGGTGGGCAGAGCAGCCTTGGCTTGGTCGACAATCGCCTTGAAAGCTGCCGGCTCATGGATGGCCAGTTCGGAAAGGACCTTGCGGTCGACCGTAATGCCAGCCCGCGAAAGACCGTCAATGAAGCGGCTGTAGGTCAGCCCGAGTTCACGAACAGCTGCGTTCATCCGCTGGATCCAGAGTGCACGGATTGTGCGCTTCTTGTTCTTGCGATCGCGGTAGGCGTATTGCATCGACTTGTCGACGGCAGCCTTCGCGGCGCGAATGGTGTTCTTACGACGGCCATAGAAGCCTTTGGCGGCGTCGAGGGTCTTCTTGTGCTTGGCATGGGCGGTTACACCGCGCTTGACACGTGCCATGACTGATCTCCTGGAAAAAAAGCTTAATGGGAAGGGGCGGAGAAGTCTCAGCCGTTGGGCAGGAAGAACTTCTTGATGTTGTCACCGTCGGTCTTGAACAGAACGTTGGTGCCGCGCAGGTTCCGGATCTGCTTGTTGGTCCGCTTGATCATGCCGTGGCGCTTGCCGCGCTGGGCGTAAAGCACCTTTCCGGTGCCCGTGATCTTAAAGCGCTTCTTAGCGCCTGATTTTGTCTTCAGCTTGGGCATTTGGCTCTCCATTAGGCGGTGACCCGCCCGGTTAGTCTTGGCCAGACGGGTCGAGACCCATCCAGTTCGCATCACGATGAGCGAAAGAACCGCCACGGCAGCCCTGATGAGCCGGGCGGTTCGAAGGGGGGCTTATAGAGGAGCCGGTGCCGGGCTGGCAAGCCCAAAAGCCCGACTCCGCCAATGATTTAGCGGGGAGCCAGCACCATGATCATCTGCCGGCCCTCCATCGAGGGCTCCAGCTCAACTTTGGCAATGGTTGTGGTTTCTTCCTTCACCCGGGTCAGCAGGCGGTAGCCGAGGTCCTGATGGGCCATTTCGCGGCCTCGGAAACGCAGGGTCACTTTGACCTTGTCGCCTTCATCAAAGAAGCGCTTCATCGCCTTCATCTTGACCTCATAATCATGGTCATCGATGCCAGGGCGCAGTTTAATCTCTTTAACTTCAACGACTTTCTGCTTTTTGCGGGCCTCGGCGGCCTTCTTCTGTTCCGTGAAGCGGAACTTGCCATAATCGAGGATCTTGCAAACGGGCGGATTGGCGTTGGGAACGATTTCGACGAGGTCGAGGCCGGCTTCTTCAGCCATCTGGAGTGCCTCAAGACTTGCGACGACCCCGCGGTTCTGGCCGTCCTGATCGATTAATTGGACGTCGGGGACGCGAATGTCGCGGTTTGTACGGTGCCCGTCCTTCTGCGGTGTGGGCGGAGCTTTCATGGGACGACGAATGGGGGTCTCTCCTTTTGTGAATAAGCCGGACCCCGACACCCCGCATCTTGTGCGAGGCAGTGTCCGGACCCGCGGAGAAGATCGTTGGAGTGCCTGCCGAAGTCAACTGAACTTCCGGCGAGAGGCCCGCGATTTGTTACAAAGGGCACGCTTCCTACCAACGGCCGGCGTGCTCCATGAGCCGCATATAGATCTCAAGTGTCTGGCCGCACATTTTTTCTAGCCCAAACGCTTGTTCAACATGATTGCGGGCACGCTCCGCCAATGCGTCCCTGCCGGCAGCGCCCATCGACAGGATGTTTTCGAGAATCTCGGCAAGGGCCTGAGGGTCGTTGGGCGGAATGGTCCAGCCGGTGCGTTGCTCGCGTGTCACCCGAGGCGGCGTCATGACGGTCTCGGCGACTGCGCCCAGATCAGTCACCACGACCGGCGTGCCCATGGCCTGCGCTTCTACAGCCGAACGTCCAAAGGCCTCAGGTTCCGTCGAGGGCACTGCGAGTATGTTTGAGGCAGCCAAGGCTGCAGGCATATCGGTGATATGGCCCACGCGCGACACAACACCAGTCAGTCCAGCCTTCTCAATGGCAGTATCAAGTTCGCGCACATAGGCGGCGCGCCCCTGATCGTCGCCCGCTAGAATATAGCGCACATCCGTGATGCCGCGTTCTGCCAACAGACGTGCCGCTTCGATGAGAATTTTTTGACCTTTCCATGCCGTCAAACGCGCGGCGAGCAGCACGACGCGATCTTCCGGGCCGACATTCCAGCTCTTGCGCATGCGTTGCACACGTCCGATCTCGACGGCCAAGCGCGAGAAGTGCCGTAAATCTGTGCCGCGATGGATGACAGCGGTGTGCTCGCTGGCAAAAGGATAGGCGCTGGCAATCAGGCCTGCCGTGTAAGCGCTGTTGGCAATTACGACATCGCCACGCGCCATGACTGAATTGTAGATATGCTTCAGAGAAGACTGACCGGAGTAAGCGCCGTGGTAGGTTGTCACGAAAGGCGTATTGGTTTGTCGTGCAGCACCAAGCGCGACCCAAGCAGGCGCGCGTGAACGTGCATGGATAATGTCGACATTCTCGCGCACAACAATTTTTGCCAGTCGGCGGGCATTGAGCCACATGAGCAGCGGATTTTTTGTAGAAGCCGGAAAGGGAATCCAGACGCCACCCTTTGCTTGCAGCTCGCTTACCAAGCGCCCGCCTTCGGTCGCCACCAGCGCGCGCGCCCCCGCTTCGGCAAGAGCTGCCGCAATATCAATGGTGGTCCGCTCGGCACCGCCGGCGTCAAGGCGGGGGATAATCTGTAGAACTGTGCGCCCGGCGAGAAAACTTCTCCCGCCGGTCTCAAAAGCTCCTCTTGCGATCTGTCGCATGCCCCATCGCCGATATAAACTGTCTACCAGTTCGGAAAGAACTGACGAATCATTGTCTTTCACAATAGCCGTGAGCCGGACGGAACCGCAAATGCCCGCAGAGACCAGCAATTTTAATCTGCCTCTTACCTTTCAGGATGTTGGTGATCGGCGGCTTGCTTTCCGTAGGCGTGCGTCGGCAGGCGCGGGAAAGCCTGGCATTGTCTGGCTTGGCGGCTTTCGATCTGACATGTCGTCGACCAAAGCTGCCAAGCTTGATGAATTTGCTGAGTGCGAAAGCCGCGCCTGTTTGCGCTTCGATTATTCAGGCCATGGCGAGTCCGGTGGCGACTTTGAAGACGGGACCATTTCTTGCTGGCTTGAGGAAAGTCTCGCCATGATCCGTCATCAAACGGATGGCCCGCAAATTCTCGTCGGATCATCCATGGGCGGTTGGATTGCCCTGCTCGTTGCGCGCGCCATGGGTGCAGACGAAGCAGCTACGCGTCTGGCTGGTCTTGTTCTTATTGCGCCAGCCGTTGATTTTACTGAAAGCCTGATTTGGGCGCGCATGTCTGCTGAAGTGAAAAAGCAGATCGAGACAGACGGTGTGTGGATGCGGGAAAGCGCTTACTCGCTAGATCCCTATCCGATCACGCGCGGCCTCATTGAAGATGGGCGCAATAATCTTCTGCTTGGTAACACCATCAAAGCACATGCGCCTGTGCATATTCTGCAAGGCATGAAAGACCCTGATGTGCCATGGCAGCATAGCATGACACTCGTTGAACATCTGGCTGGCGATAATGTCTCGTTGACCCTGATCAAGGATGGCGATCATCGGCTTTCGCGCGCGGAAGATATTGAAACTCTCATCGCAGCCGTTGGAAATATCGCTTAATCATTCCCACTGGTGCGCAGGCTTTTTGTTGTTTGGAAGAGTGCAAGGGCCAAAAGCCCCGACAATGCAGAAGCTGTGACCAAGGGCATGGCGCTGCTTCCCACAAAAGCACCAACGATTGCTCCTGTGGCTGAGGCAAAAACCATTTGCACGAAGCCGGCGAGCGATGAGGCAGCACCCGCGCGTTCCGGGAAAGGTGCCATGGCCGCGGCCATGGCTTGCGGCAACACAAGGCCAATACCGATGAAGAAAATCATCTCTGGAAGTATGATGGCGAGAAGCGCTTTTGGTAGAAATAATGCCACCAGCCATTGCCCGACCCCGCCGATAGCCAGACAGGCAACGCCAACGCCGATTGTGTGATCAGATCCGCGCTGCGTGACAAGACGCGTCCCTATCAAAGTGCCTGCGACGAAGCTCACCGAGCAGATCGCAAAGGCAATGCCGAACATGATCTCGTCGAGACCATAGACGTCCTGCAAGATAAAGGAGGAAGCCGAAATGAAGGCGAAGAGTCCACCGTAACTGAGCGCGAGAAGCGACGCATAGACGCGGTAGGACGGACTTCGCAAAACAATGCCATAAGACGAAAGGATCGCGCGGACCGAGAGGTGGTCTCGATTGCGATAGCGATTGGTCTCAGGAACTTTCAGTGCCGCCAGAATGGCCAGCACCAGCCCGCCTGCCGCCATGGTCAAAAAGCTCGCCCGCCAGCCAAAACCAACCTGTAAAAAGGCGCCCAGCACGGGGGCAATGATTGGTGTGATCCCCATAATCGAGCCCATCATGGACATTTCGCGCCCGGCCCGTGCCCCGCTGTAAAGGTCTCTGACGATGGTCCGCGCCAGAATAATGGGTCCGGCCGCGCCCAAGGCCTGCAGCGCTCGGGCGATGATCAGCACTTCAATCGTTGTGGCAGCAGCACAGGCCAAGGTGGCCACGACGAACAGGCCAAAGGCAGCAATCAGGATCGGTTTGCGCCCCAAGGCGTCCGAGACAGGACCATAAATGATCTGACCCCCTGAAAAACCAATGAGATAGCCGGAAAGAGTGAGCTGGACGGCGGCTGGGCTCGCGCCCAGGCTCGCACCAATATGGGGTAGGGATGGCAAGTAGAGATCGGTTGCCAGGGGCCCGAGCGCCGTCATGAAGGCCAGCATGATCGTCATGGCCAGCGTGTCAGGTTTCAGGTGCATCGGGTCCGATCCAGGGTGCGAGGGTCACTTGCCGCCGCATTTCAGGCAATTAGGGCGCAGGGTGGCCTTTTGTCTATGGCTGCCCACACATGGATCAGATACCGATCCAATCCTTGCCTGCCAATGTGCAGGGGTGTATAGAGTACACATTCACATCTTCGCAGTGTGACCATGTTTCATGGTCGATTGTAGAGAGTGGGGCCCGCCCGGGACCCGCTCTTTTTTGTTTCAACTACCGCTTGGCGCGGTCAGAGGCTTGGAGAAGAGGTTTGGAGCAGGACAAGAGCAATGCGGCGCCCGTTGAGGTGCCCGAACTGCTCGACGAGCCGCGTCTCATCGTTGAGACGGGGTTGGCTGCGCGCGTCGCAATGATTGCGGCGCCAGTCCTGCTTGATCTTGGTTACCGTCTGGTGCGCGTGAAGATTTCGTCAGGTCAGGACACGACCTTGCAGATCATGGCCGACCGGCCTGATGGCACGATGAGCGTCGACGATTGCGAAAAGGCGAGCATCGGATTGTCGCCGGTTCTCGACCTCGAAGATCCGATCTCCCAGGTCTATCGTTTGGAAATCTCTTCGCCCGGCATTGATCGACCCTTGGTGCGTCTCACCGATTTCCAGCGCGCCATTTCTCATGAAGCGCGGATTGAGTTGAATATTGGCCTTGATGGCCGTAAGCGCTTTCGTGGCTGGATTGAAGGGACGCAAGGTGAGGGGCGCGACGCGCTCTTGCTTCTGCGCCGCACCGATTCAAAGGCGGATGAGCCGGCAGATGTGAAACTGCCCGTGAATGACATTTCGGATGCGCGCCTGATTTTGACCGAGGCGCTGATACGTGAAGCGCTTCGCGCCGGTAAGACAGCGCTCGAAGAGCCGCAAAATGAAGAGGATGCGGCTGTTGTTACCCGCGGCCTAGGTCGCTTCGCAAAACCTAAACCAATTTCTCCCGGCGGAATGGCTGCTCGTCGCAACGCGCAGCCGCTTCGTCCGAAGAGATAGATCTCACTGAAGTCCCTTTGAGGAGACACGACCATGGCCGTTAGCGCCAACAGGCTTGAACTCTTGCAGATTGCCGACGCGGTTGCCCGCGAAAAGTCTATCTCGCGCGATATTGTGCTCGCGTCGATGGAAGACGCTTTGCAGAAAGCAGCGCGTTCGCGCTATGGGCAGGAAACGGAGATCCGCGTCGAGATCAATCCGCGCACCGGCGAAGTGCGCACCTCTCGCCTGATGCTGGTCACCGATCTGGTCGAGAATGATGCGACGCAGATTTCGCTGACCGATGCGCGCAAGCGCAATCCGGCGGCCCAGGTGGGCGACTGGATTGCTGAAACGCTGCCGCCCTTCGATTTTGGTCGCATCGCCGCGCAGTCGGCCAAGCAGGTAATCGTGCAGAAAGTGCGCGAAGCCGAGCGTGATCGCCAGTATCAGGAATATAAGGATCGTATCGGCGAGATCGTCAACGGCGTTGTAAAGCGCGTTGAATATGGCAATGTCATTATCGATCTGGGTCGTGGCGAAGCGATTGTGCGTCGGGATGAGCTGATCCCGCGCGAGACCTTCCGTCCCGGCGACCGCATCCGCGCTTATGTTTACGACGTGCGTCGCGAGCAGCGTGGCCCGCAGATTTTCCTGTCGCGCACGCATCCGCAATTTATGGCCAAGCTCTTTGGTCAGGAAGTGCCGGAAATTTATGATGGCATCATCGAGGTAAAATCTGTTGCGCGCGATCCGGGCTCACGCGCGAAAATTGCCGTCATTTCGCGTGATTCCTCGATTGATCCTGTTGGCGCTTGCGTCGGTATGCGCGGTTCGCGTGTTCAGGCTGTCGTCAATGAATTGCAGGGCGAGAAGATCGACATCATTCCGTGGTCGGCTGATGCCGCCACCTTTATCGTCAACGCGCTTCAGCCGGCGGAAGTTGTCAAGGTTGTGCTTGATGAAGATTCCGCACGTATTGAAGTCGTCGTCCCTGATGACCAATTATCATTGGCCATTGGCCGCCGCGGCCAAAACGTGCGCCTGGCTTCGCAGCTGACCGGCTGGGATATCGACATTCTAACGGAAGCTGAAGAATCCGAGCGTCGTCAGAAGGAATTTGTCGAGCGGACGAATACATTCATGCAGGCATTGGATGTCGACGAAGTTGTCGGCCAGCTGCTCGCATCTGAAGGCTTCCGTTCCGTTGAAGAACTTGCTTATGTCGAAGCTGCTGAACTCGCATCGATCGAAGGTTTCGACGAAGAGACAGCGCAAGAAATCCAGAACCGCGCGCGCGAATTTCTGGCTCGCATCGAAGGCGAGCAGGACGCGCGACGTCTGGAATTGGGTGTTGCCGACGAGCTGCGTGACATTAACAGCATCACGACCGCGATCATGGTCAAGCTTGGCGAGAACGACGTGAAGACGATTGAAGACCTCGCGGGCTGTGCAACAGACGACCTCGTCGGCTGGAGCGAGCGCAAGGATGGCGAAACGATCAAGAATGCGGGCTTCCTTGATGGCATTGAGCTGTCGCGTGAAGATGCTGAAGCCATGATCATGGATGCGCGCGTCAAAGCGGGCTGGGTCGAGGCCCCGGTTGAAGAGCCTGTTGAAGACGACGTCCAGGCCTGAACCTGAGGACGAGAGGAGTGACATTTGGCGCAAGCAGGCCGGAAGGCGGAGGCGGAATCGGAGCGCACGTGCATCGTCACGCGCGCGGTCCGCGCACCTTCAGGCATGCTGCGTTTCGTGGTTGGTCCTGATGACACTGTTTTTCCCGACCTAAAGCGCAAGCTACCGGGTCGGGGCGTCTGGGTGAGTGCTGAGGCCTTATTGGTGGCCGAAGCGGTGAAACGCAACCTTTTTGCCAAGGCTTTCAAGGCCAAGGTTCAGGTAAGTGCCCATCTGGTGGAAGAGATTGACGGATTGTTGGAGCGCGAGGTGCTGCAGTCACTGTCGATTTGCAACAAGGCTGGTCTCGTGACTGCGGGATCGGCCAAGGTCGAAAAAGTCTTGGCTGCCGGCCGTGTGGCGGCTCTTGTCCACGCCACCGACGGCGGCGCTGACGGGATCCGCAAGATGGGCCAGGCGGTCATGCGCTCGCTCGGCGAGGCCGCAGCCAGAGTGCCGAGGATTGTTCTCTTCGCCTCCAGCCAATTGGATTTGGCATTGGGGCGGTCAAATGTGATACATGCAGCGCTTAAGAGCGGCGCGGCGAGTGAAGTCTTTCTAGAGCGGTGCCGCCGCCTCGCGCATTACAGGGGCGGAATTGGGGGCATAAGCTCCCACGGGTGGCCAGGAATTTCGGGATCGGACGCCTCGGGCGACCCGGTCATAGCAGGAGCGGATGACCGCAATCAGCGGGGCGGCGGCCCGGATCATTGTCATGAAGACCGGCCGGAGCGGGGCTCCGGTGCCAATGTGATGACGAGCGGGCAAGGCCCTGGGATCGAGACCATATGAGTGACACCAAGAATTCTGACGACAAGCCAGTGACCGGAGGAAAGACGCTTTCTTTGAAGCGTCCGGTCGAAGCTGGCGTCGTCCGTCAAAGCTTCTCGCATGGCCGCACCAAGGCGGTTGTGGTTGAGACTGTGAAGCGTCGCACTATAGGGCCTGGTGCTGCGACGCCAGCAACTCCTGCTAAAAGCGCCGCTCCTGTTGTTGAGGCAAAAGCGCAGGCTGCTGCGCCCGTTGCTCCCAAGGCGCCTGTCCCGCCCGCGGCAACACCTGCAGCACCCGCTGTTGAGGCAAAAGCGCCCGTCAAGGAAAAGCGTCCCTCACCGAATGCTGGCAAGCCCGCAAGCGGTGTGGTTCTGCGCACACTGAGCGATGAAGAGCGTGATGCACGAACACGCGCCCTTGCTGGTGCCCGCGAGCGCGAAGAAGAAGATCGTCGCCGCGCCGAAGAAGATGCCAAATTCCGCACCGATCGCGAAACCAAGGAACTCGCCGAGCGCGAGGCTGCCGAATCGCGCAAGCGCGAGGAGGATGCTCGCCGTCAGCAGGAAGCCGAAGCCAAGCGCCGCTCCGAAGAAGCGGCCGCACGTCGTCTTGCTGGTGAAGGCCCGCCGCCCGCACCCGCTGCCTCCGCCCGCCGTCCGGCGCCTATCGCCTCAGCAGCGCCCGGGGTCATCACTCCGTCAGCACCGGCTGGCGAAATTCGCCGTCCCATTGTGCCCGCGCCGAAACTTGCGCTGCCGGCGGTTCCAAAAACCCCGCGCGCAGGTGAGATGAAGAGCCGCGGCCGCCTGACCGTTACCAATGCGACCGAGGAGCAAGAGGAGCGCACGCGTTCCGTTGCGGCTTTCCGTCGTCGCGTTCAACGCATGAAGGGCGGACATCACAACGAGCCGAAGGAAAAGATCGCGCGCGAAGTGATTTTGCCAGAGACGATCACCATTCAGGAACTCGCCAACCGCATGTCGGAACGCGCTGTCGATGTGATCCGTTTGCTGATGCGCCAAGGCGATATGCGCAAGATCACCGATGTGATTGATGCTGATACGGCACAGCTTGTCGCCGAAGAAATGGGCCATACCGTCAAGCGCGTGGCTGAATCAGACGTCGAAGAAGGCCTCTTCGGTACACCTGATGAAGAAGGCGCAACTGAGACGCGTCCTCCCGTCGTCACGATCATGGGCCACGTCGATCACGGCAAGACCTCGTTGCTCGATGCGATCCGCAAGGCAAATGTAGTGTCTGGCGAAGCCGGCGGCATCACGCAGCACATCGGCGCCTATCAGGTTACAGCACCGAATGGTCAGGCAATCACCTTCATTGATACGCCGGGTCATGCGGCCTTCACCGCGATGCGTGCACGTGGCGCGAAAGTCACCGACATTGTTGTGCTCGTTGTCGCCGCTGACGATGGTGTCATGCCGCAGACGATTGAAGCCATCAACCATGCGCGCGCTGCTGGCGTTCCGCTGATTGTTGCAGTCAATAAAATAGACAAGCCCGATGCCAAGCCAGAGCGCGTGCGCACTGAACTCCTTCAGCACGAAGTGCAGGTTGAGACGTTCGGCGGCGATACGCTTGAAGTGGAAGTGTCTGCAACCAAGCAGATCAATCTCGATAAACTGCTTGATGCAATTGCGCTGCAGTCTGAAGTTCTCGATCTGAAGGCTGATCCGAACCGCGCGGCCGAAGGTACGGTCATCGAAGCGCGTCTTGATCGCGGTCGCGGCCCTGTAGCAACCGTTCTCATTCAGCGCGGGACTATAAAGCTTGGCGACATTGTTGTTGCTGGCTCGCAATGGGGCCGCGTCCGCGCGCTTCTTGATGACCAGGGTAAGAATGTCCGCGAAGCTGGTCCGTCCTTCCCGGTCGAAGTGCTCGGCTTCAATGGCGCACCGGAAGCGGGCGACCGCGTCGCGGTTGTCGAAAATGAAGCCCGTGCACGCGAAGTGTCTGAATATCGTGAGCGCCAGAAGCGTGACAAGCTGGCTGCACGTGGCGGCAGCGCTCGTGCATCGCTTGCTGATATGATGACACAGCTCAAGACAGCGGGCCGCAAAGAATTTCCGCTGCTCGTCAAGGGCGACGTGCAGGGCTCAGTTGAAGCGATTATCGCGACGCTTGAAAAGCTCAACACGGATGAAGTCGCAGCTCGTGTTATCCACGCGGGTGTCGGCGGCATCACGGAGTCCGATATCACCTTGGCAGAAGCCTCAGGCTGTGCCGTTATCGGCTTTAATGTTCGTGCGCATAAAGAAGCACGCGAATTGGCTGAGCGTACAGGCATAGAAATTCGCTACTACAACATCATCTACAATCTTGTAGATGATGTGAAAGGCGCGATGTCGGGTCTGCTTGCGCCGACCCTGCGTGAAGAAATGCTCGGCAATGCCTCGATCATGGAAGTGTTCAACATTTCCAAAGTTGGCAAGGTTGCCGGTTGCCGCGTCACAGACGGGCGCGTGGAACGTGGCGCCAGCGTGCGCCTCATCCGCGACAATGTCGTTGTGCACGAAGGCAAATTGTCGACGCTCAAGCGCTTCAAGGACGAGGTCAAGGAAGTGCTCTCTGGTCAGGAGTGCGGCATGGCTTTCGAAAACTACCAAGACATGCGCGCTGGCGATGTGATCGAATGCTATCGCGTCGAGGAGATCAAGCGTACGCTCTGATGAGCGTATGTTTCCTCTGAAAGTCAGTCACTGTTATTCATCATCGAGCGCATGCGGGCCTTGTCCCGCATGCCGGAGCTGGCCATGGCACGCACCCATCACGCCTCAGGCACTGAGCCGTCGCAGCGCATGTTGCGCATTGCGGAATTGATCCGGCACGCCATGTCGGAGTTGCTTTCGCGCGGCGAAATTCTCGACCCAGTTCTCGAAAAAAACGTTGTGACGGTTCCCTCTGTTCGCATGAGTCCGGATCTGAAGCTTGCCACCATCTACGTCATGCCACTTGGCGGACTGGATAAGGAAGCTGTCGTGGAAGCGCTTGATCGCAACAAGAAATCCTTGCGCACCGAAATTGCACATCGTGTGAATCTGAAATTCGCCCCTGAATTGCGCTTCCGTCATGATGAAGGCTTTGATGCATCTGCGCGCATCGACGCGATTCTCAATTCGCCGAAGGTCAAGCAAGACCTGGGGCGCGATGAGGATCACGAGGAATGAGCGCGCCCCGTTCGCAACGCGTGGAAGTGAACGGCTGGGTGATCCTCGACAAGCCTGTTGGGATGACGTCGACGCATGCGGTCTCTCGGCTGAAGCGCATCTTTAATGCCAAGAAAGCTGGCCATGCCGGCACGCTTGATCCTTTGGCCTCGGGCCTGTTGCCGATTGCCTTTGGCGAAGCCACGAAGACTGTGCCTTTCGTTCAGGATGGCGAAAAAGCCTATCGCTTCACGGTGCGCTGGGGCATCGAGACGGATACAGATGATACTGAGGGCCGTGAGACGCAGACGTCTGATCAGCGCCCCACGATTGCCCAGATCGAAGCTGCCTTGCCCCATTTCACCGGCACAATCATGCAGGTGCCGCCGGCTTTTTCGGCGATTAAGGTTAACGGCGAACGCGCCTATGACATGGCCCGTGATGGTGAGGCCGTGGAGCTGGCGGCTCGTCCGATTATCATCCATTCGCTCGAAATTGTTTCCACGTCCCGCGACGAGGCGGTGTTCGAAGCCCAATGTGGCAAGGGCACCTATGTACGGGCCATTGCTCGCGATCTTGGGCGCCTGCTGGGTTGTTTCGGGCACGTAACATACCTGCGCCGGACGCGGGTTGGCCCCTTCACCGAGCCTGATTCCTGCCAAATCACTGATTTGGAGGATGCGCCGGGGGCGGCTTTCAGCCTGATGCGACCGGTTGAGGCGGGTCTTCTTGAGGTGCCTTGCGTGGTTGTGGACCGGGATGGCGCGGCACGTTTGCGCCGGGGCCAGTCATTGATCTTGCGGGGGCGCGATGCGCCTTTCGAGGGCCAGGCCTATGCTGCTTGCGGCGGGGTGCCAGTGGCTTTTGGCGAGGTCCTGCGCGGCGAGCTTGTGCCAAGCCGTGTCTTCAATCTGGCCATCTGACAGTCATTCCCCGGGCGGCGGTCTACCCTATAAAACTGGCCTTATCTTCCCTTTCGTGTATAAGCGCCCCTGTGGAAAGGTCTCCTTTTCACACACTCGCCTATTCGTGACCGTGCTGGACGACATCCCGGCCCGGCTGCTTGAGCGGGTTTTCCTCTAATCCGAAAGGAAAAGACGATGTCGATCACTGCAGAGCGCAAACAGGCGCTCATCAAGGACTATGCGACGAAGTCTGGCGACACGGGTTCGCCGGAAGTGCAGGTGGCGATCCTCACGGAACGCATTACGAACCTGACCGAGCATTTCAAGAGCCACGTGAAGGATAACCATTCTCGTCGTGGTCTTCTGAAGCTCGTTTCGCAGCGTCGCCAGCTTCTCGACTACGTCAAGAAGCACGATGAAGCACGCTACAAGACGCTCATCGAGCGCCTCGGCATTCGCCGCTAATCTTTGTCGGCCGCCGCTCGTTAAAAGGCGGCGGCCGCAATTGTACGCAAATTGGTGCGCGTTTCGCGCCGATCCCGAACCGGAGGCATGGGGCTTCCGGATCACGCAGGAAATGGTCGAGCCATGGCAGGATCGCCGGACGCTGTTTTTGAAAGAGTCGATGTGACCTCAAAGCAGCTTCTTGCCGTCTTGCTCATGGCCGTTCGCAAATTCCCGCCCATGAAAGACAGACGACATGTTCGAAATCCATCGTGAAGAACTCGATTGGGCCGGCCGCAAGCTCGTGCTCGAAACCGGCCGCGTTGCCCGTCAGGCTGACGGCGCCGTTTTGGCCACTTGGGGTGAGACAACTGTTCTCGCAACCGTTGTTTCCGCCAAGGCTCCCAAGGCCGGCGTGGACTTCTTCCCCCTCACTGTGAACTATCAAGAAAAGGCTTTCGCAGCTGGCCGCATTCCTGGCGGTTATTTCAAGCGTGAAGGTCGCCCGTCGGAAAAAGAAACGCTGGTTTCGCGTCTCATTGACCGTCCGATCCGTCCGCTTTTCCCGGAAGGCTATCGCCACGACACGCAGGTCGTTGTCACCGTTCTCAGCCACGATCTTGAAAATGATCCGGACGTGCTGTCGATGGTTGCAGCCTCTGCAGCACTCACCATCTCGGGCATTCCCTTCATGGGTCCGATTGGCGGCGCGCGCGTCGGCTATATCAAGGGCGAGCTGAAGCTCAACCCGACCATCGATGAAATGAAAGAATCGGCTCTCGATCTCGTCGTCGCCGGCACGGTTGACGCCGTGCTCATGGTCGAGTCGGAGGCCAAGGAATTGTCCGAAGCCACCATGCTCGAAGCCGTGATGACCGGTCATCGCGGATTCCAGCCCGTGATTGCTGCAATCATTCGCCTGGCTGAAAAAGCTGCGAAGGAACCACGCGATCTCGTCACCATCGACAAGTCGGCTTGCGAGAAGGCTGTTGCAGAAATCGTCGAAGCTGAACTCCGTCAGGCTTACAAGCACACCGTCAAGCAGCAGCGTTATGCCGCTGTTGACGCGGTGAAGGCGAAGCTGATGTCAGCGATGTTTCCTGAAGGTCAGGCCGCAAAATTCGATAAGCAGATGGTGGGCGAAGTCTTCCACGACCTGCAGGCGAAGGTTGTTCGCTGGAACATTCTCGACACGGGCATTCGTATTGACGGCCGCGATGTGAAGACGGTGCGTCCTATCCTCTCGCAGGTTGGCATTCTGCCGCGCACGCACGGTTCCGCGCTGTTCACGCGTGGTGAAACGCAGGCGCTGGTTGTTGCCACGCTCGGCACGGGTGAAGACGAGCAGTTCATCGACTCGCTCGAAGGCACCTACAAAGAACGCTTCCTGCTGCACTATAACTTCCCTCCCTATTCGGTGGGTGAGACGGGCCGTATGGGTTCACCGGGTCGTCGCGAAATAGGCCATGGAAAGCTCGCTTGGCGCGCTATTCGTCCGATGCTGCCGACGGCCGCTGAATTCCCCTACACGATCCGCGTCGTGTCGGAGATCACGGAATCGAACGGTTCGTCGTCGATGGCGACCGTTTGCGGCGCTTCGCTCTCGCTCATGGATGCGGGCGTTCCGCTGAAAAGCCCGACGGCTGGTATCGCCATGGGCCTTATCCTCGAAGGTGAGCGCTTTGCGGTTCTCTCCGACATTCTGGGCGATGAAGATCATCTCGGCGATATGGATTTCAAAGTGGCTGGAACGTCGAATGGCGTGACCTCGCTGCAGATGGACATCAAGATTGCTGGCATCACTGAAGAAATCATGCGCGTCGCGCTGGATCAGGCGAAGGACGGTCGCCTGCACATTCTCGGTGAGATGAATCTGGCGCTCTCGGGCGCTCGTTCGGAACTCGGCGAATTTGCTCCGCGCATCGAAACCCTGAAGATCCCGACGGATAAAATCCGCGAAGTGATCGGCACGGGCGGCAAGGTGATCCGCGAGATCGTCGAAAAGACCGGCGCCAAGATCAACATTGATGATGATGGCACCGTGAAGGTGGCATCCAGCGATGGCGATTCGATCAAGGCTGCGATCAACTGGATCAAGTCGATTGCGTCCGATCCGGAAGTTGGCCTGATCTACGAAGGCACGGTTGTGAAGACAACAGACTTCGGCGCCTTCGTGAACTTCTTCGGTGCGAAGGACGGTCTCGTCCATATTTCGCAGCTGTCGAAGCAGCGCGTTGCCAAGACCACGGACGTTGTCAAGGAAGGCGATAAGGTCAAGGTCAAGCTGATGGGATTTGATGATCGCGGCAAGGTTCGTCTATCGATGCGCGTCGTCGATCAGGAAACCGGCGAAGATCTCGAAGGAAAAGAATCGGCGGAAGCCGGCGAGTAATCGTAGCTTCTCTGTCTTTCTGAATAAAAAGAGGGCGGCTCGTGAGGGCCGCCCTTTTCAGTTGGAGGTTTTTCAAATCTATTTTGGACCCACTGAGATCAGCGCTGATCATTCCCGCGCTTACCACCGCAATTATGGCGTACTCTTCGACTGAGAAGAAGGTGCCCCCACCTCGCCCTATTCAAATTAACCTTCATTCACGCGGATTATGCTTTTTCATGTTGGATGGCGTATTAAAATGCACCCGCCTCAAAAGAGCTTTTCTTATGCATCGTACTCTGCGTTTCTCTCTTATCTTGTCCGCCATCGCCGCCTCAAGCGTGGCCCTCGCGGCGGATTTGCCGTCGCGTCGGACGCAGATTCTGTCGTCGGTTCCGGCAGCTAATTGGGAAGGCTTTTACGCGGGTACTTTTTTGAGTGTAGGGCAGGCACTCTACCACGCAAGCCAAACTGTGGGCCGCGCTGACAGCGGCTTTGGTAGCAATATGGGCATGTTGGCTGGCTACAACCTCCAAAATGGCGCTTGGGTTTATGGCCTCGAAGGCGATATAGCACTGAATGTGATGCGTAAGACAAACTCCGGCGTGACGGGTTTGGTTGCGCATGAATCCGAGTTGCTCGACAGCGGCCATCTGCGTGCGCGATTGGGCTATGAGCTTGGCGATATTCTCCCCTATGCAGCAGCCGGCGTGACTTATGCACAAGGCTCAGTGCGTATTGGCGAGAAGGGCGCGGTGAAAACGCATTATGGTTTCAATCTCGGCGCGGGCCTCGATTGGCGCGTGCAATTGCCGATTCTCGGCTGGTCTGTTCTGCGCGCCGAATATGTCTACGATCGTTTAAGTAGTGCCAATTACATTTATGACTCCTCGCTCACCTCAGTTCGTTTGCGTCCCGACACTCATCTTCTTCGCGCTGCTTTCATCTACACGCCGAATGATCATAGCTGGAGCGCGCCTGCATCTGAGGCGGATTGGGCGGGTAATTACGCCGGTTTCATCGCTGGATACGGAAATGCGAATTTCCGGACAAAATCAAGTACGGCGAGGCAGAAGCTGAGCTCTGATGGTGGAATGGGCGGAATTTATGCAGGCCGTAATTTTACTTTTGACCGCTGGGTGGTCGGGTATGAAGGTGCCACCATGCTGAATGCCCTTAAGGGAACCGGGACTGTTCCGGGCACGAGTGATGCCATGAAGATCCGCAATTATCTTGAAACGGATTTGCGCGTGCGCGCTGGTTATAGTGCTGGTCGGTTCTTGCCGTTTATTGCGGCGGGCCATTCAAACGGACGCAGCGAGCAAACCGATAGTGCGACATTGTCCAAACGTACGAACGTGTCGACTAATGCTTGGAACGTGGGCGCGGGTGTCGATTACATGCTGACGGATCGGATTTCGACACGCATCGAATATCTGCATGCGAAAAGCTGGAATTATAGGTCTGTTGATCTGAACAGCGCCTCGCTAGGTCAGTCGCGCAGCTCGGATCAAGTTCGTGCCGGATTGGCCTGGCATTTCCACTAATTAAAAAAGCCCGTCAATTGCCGGGCTTTTATCTTGGGCTAGTGGATACTCAGCCGTTGTCTTCTTTCAGGTCTTCAGGGCGCGGCATCGAGATGATGTTATAGCCTGCATCCACGAAATGAACTTCGCCAGTTGTTCCCGATGAAAGATCAGACAAGAAGTAGAGGGCCGACCCACCAACCTCCTCAATCGAGACGCTCTTGCGCAGCGGCGAATGGGCGCGCTGGAAATTGAACATGGCGCGGGCATCACCAATGCCGGCACCGGCAAGTGTGCGGATGGGTCCTGCAGAGATAGCGTTGACACGAATGCCTTGCGGACCAAAATCACCCGCCAGATAGCGGACGCTGGCTTCAAGCGCGGCCTTTGCTACACCCATGACATTGTAATTAGGCATGACGCGCGTCGCGCCGCCGTAGGTGAGCGTCAGAAGAGAGCCCCCATTTGGCATCATCTCTGCGGCGCGCTTCGAAATTTCTGTGAAAGAGAAGGCCGAGATCACCATAGCGCGCGAGAAATTCTCGCGGGATGTGTCGGCATAACGACCCTTGAGCTCATTCTTGTCGGCAAAGGCAACGCAATGCACAACAAAGTCGAGGGTCTGCCACTTGTCCTTGAGAGAAGCAAAGACGGCATCCACGCTGGCCAAGTCTTCGACGTCGCAGGGAAGCACAATGTCAGACCCAACACTTGCTGCCAGCGGCTTGACGCGTTTTCCCAGCGCCTCTCCTTGATAGGTGAAGGCGAGATCCGCGCCGTGGTCAGCAAGCGTCTTGGCGATCCCCCAAGCGATCGAATGATCGTTGGCGACGCCCATAATCAGGCCGCGCTTGCCCTTCATCAGTCCGCTGACATTGGTCATTCGGCTCGGCCCTTACGCGTCAATGTGTTTGAAGACGAGGCTGGCATTCGTTCCGCCGAAGCCGAAGGAATTGGACAGCACCGTGCCGAGCGGACGATTGTCGATCCGCTTACGAATGATATTCATGTCGGCGAATTCGGGATCAAGTTCCTGAATATTCGCGCTCTCGCAGATGAATTGATTTTCCATCATGATCAGCGAGTAGATGGCTTCTTGGACACCCGCGGCGCCGAGCGAATGGCCCGTCAACGATTTGGTTGCCGACAGCGGCGGGCATTTTTCGCCGGCTCCAAAAACGGCCCGTAGCGCCTCAATTTCTTTAGCGTCTCCGACTGGCGTCGAAGTCGCATGGGGGTTGATATAATCAATTGGTGTATTCACCGTTGCGAGTGCCTGGCGCATGCAGCGCATTGCGCCTTCGCCTGACGGGGCCACCATGTCGTAGCCATCTGATGTTGCACCATAGCCGACGAGTTCGGCATATATTTTTGCGCCGCGTGCTTTCGCGTGTTCAAATTCTTCAAGCACGAGAACACCCGCCCCGCCCGCGATCACGAAGCCATCGCGGTTCTTGTCGTAAGCACGTGAAGCGTTCGCCGGTGTGTCATTGTAGGAAGATGACATGGCACCCATTGCGTCGAAGAGAACTGAGAGCGTCCAGTCGAGCTCCTCGCAGCCGCCGGCAAACATGACGTCTTGTTTGCCCCATTGAATCATCTCGGCGGCATTGCCGATGCAATGGCTCGAAGTCGCGCAGGCCGACGAAATCGAATAATTCACGCCTTTGATTTTGAACCAGGTAGCCAGCGTTGCAGATGCAGTCGAGGACATCGCTTTTGGCACTGCAAATGGCCCCACGCGCTTTGGACCTTTGGTGCGTGTCGTGTCCGCTGATTCTACCAGTGTGCGTGCCGAAGGGCCGCCTGAGCCCATGATGATGCCGGTGCGATCATTGGAAATATCTTTGTCTTCCAGGCCTGAATCGACAATTGCTTGTTCCATGGCGACATGGTTCCATGCTGTGCCGCCGCCGTGAAAACGCATGGCGCGACGATCAACGACTTCTTCTGCCTTCAGTGTTGGCTCGCCATGTACCTGCGAACGAAACCCGAGTTCGGCATAAGTTTTCGCATGGATGATGCCCGACTTCGCATCACGCAAAGAAGCATAAACTTCCTGCTTGTTATTGCCGATAGCGGAAACGATGCCCATGCCGGTAACGACGACACGTCTCATTGCATTCTCCTGCTCATGCCCTCAGGCGGAATGTTCGAAAGAAGCGTGGCCGCAAATGGTCGGTCACGCGAAAGAGAAAATCAACCAGCGTCCGATTGGAATAGGCCGACGCGCAAATCCTTGGCTTCATAGATACGCTTGCCATCAGCTTCGAGCCACCCATCTGCAATGCCGAGCACGAGCTTGCCGCGGAACACCCGCTTCAGGTCTATCCCATAGACGACATGTTTCACGGTAGGCAAAACCTGATCGACGAATTTCACTTCGCCAACGCCTAACGCGCGACCGCGCCCCGGCGAACCGAGCCAGCCGAGATAGAATCCAACGAGCTGCCACATAGCATCAAGGCCAAGACAGCCGGGCATAACGGGATCGCCTTTGAAATGGCAATCGAAAAACCACAGGTCTGGACGGACATCGAGTTCGGCGCGGATCACGCCCTTGCCATATGCGCCACCCTCTTCCGAGATCTGTGCGATACGATCAAACATCAGCATCGGCGGCAGTGGCAGTTGCGCATTGCCCGGACCGAACATTTCACCACGGCCGCAGGCCAGCAGGTCTTCATAAGAGAAGCTCGAGCGCCGATCGCCCATGTCGTACCTTTCATCGTCCCGACGGGGCCTCGCCCCGGAAGCGGCCTTCTAGCACAAGGCCTTGCCCGCCGGAAGCAAAAGCGGGATCCCCCGGCTGCACCTAAGGGGGAAAGCAACAAGTTGCCGTCTGGGCTGTTATTTCTTATATTGTCGGACTGGGGTCGAAAGCTGCCCCTTTTGGGCCCGGAGTGCTGGGCTCCCTTTGAATATTTGGATCACCATGCCGCGACCCGTCGCACAAAGCCCGATCAATCTGCCGATCGCCCGCCCTAAAGCGGTTAGTGATGTCATGGTCGGCTGTCCGGTTCACGAGCTTCGCGCCAAGTTGCGCCGCTCGGGGATGCGCCCAACCCGCCAGCGCGTCGCACTCGGCTGGCTCCTCTTTGCCAAGGGCGATAGGCACATTACCGCAGAGCGTCTCTATGAAGAGGCCACGGGGTCACGTGTCACCATTTCGCTCGCCACCGTCTACAATACCCTGCATCAATTCACGCAGGCTGGCCTCTTGCGAGAGATCGCCGTGGACGGGTCGAAGACCTATTTCGACACGAATACATCCAAGCACCACCATTTCCTTATCGAGGAAACCAACCAGCTGGTCGATATTCCCGACAATCTGGTGCGTATCCTTGATCTCCCAGACCCGCTTGAGGGCATGGAAGTGACGAGCGTCGACGTTGTCGTCCGATTACGCAAAAAGCTTTAATTTCAGTAGGTTAGTCTACTTTATCACCGGGGTAGACGCCCCAGAGCAGTGATTGCTGGACGAAGCCGTCATAATTTTCTCCCGAGATACGGCACCAGCTTCCGTCGCATTTGCGAATAGCGCCCTGTACGCCCGACTGAAGCTTGGCTGCAACCGATGCATCCTCCAATGGCTTGGCATAGATCGGGAAGACTTCGCCTCGTTTCCAGGGTGCCACGAGCGCTGTTCGTTTGCCTGAGAGCAGGGATTGCAGGACCCAGCCTTCAGTGCCCTCAGAATCACGAATGCGACGCCAGTTTTCAGATTCGGCCATGATTTCGACGGGAAGCCCGGCCCGCTGGAAGACCCAGCTCGTGCGATGATCTTTTGAGGGGCCCTCGCGCAGGTTTACCCGATCAGACTTTAGGCTGACGTAGCGCGGGATTGGCAGTCCGGTGGATTGGCCGACTTGTGCCAGTGCCCGTCCTGAGAGCGGCACAACAAGCATCAGCCCGATGCTTAGAGCCAACGCCCGCACGCGGCGATTCGCCTTTGTGTTGCAGGGCTTTCCGGTCGCCTGCGCCATCACTTCAGTCCAAAAACCCGTCATCATTGCTCTCTGGGGATAAGGCTGGCGCAGGGCGCTGGATCGTCCCGCACCATGCATCTCTGTCTCGCTCATTCTTGTCTTTGTCCGCGCATCTGTTAGAGAGGCCTTGGTCCTATTGAAAGACCCAAGCACCCGGATGCCGTCCGTTGCGCCGATTAAGCGCCGACGGCGTTAATGGATGGTGAAAGACGGATAAATCCGCCAAACTTCCAAGATCGTAGTGGATTTTCCGAAATGAGCTCCGGGACGAACGGCATGACCAAGAAAAAGCCCTTGGTGATTGTGACCCGCAAATTGCCGGACGTCGTTGAGACGCGCATGTGCGAATTGTTCAACACGCGCCTTAACCTATCAGACAAGCCAATGTCGCAGGCAGAACTCGCTGATGCCATGCGTGCGGCCGACGTTCTCGTGCCAACTGTGACTGACCGCATTGATGCGGGCCTGATTGCGCAGGCTGGAGATAATATGAAGCTCATCGCCAATTTCGGAAATGGCGTCGACAATATTGATGTGACTGCCGCCTTGCGTCGCGGTCTGACTGTCACCAATACGCCCGGCGTTCTGACCGAAGATACGGCCGACATGACATTGGCGCTCATCCTGGCTGTCGCGCGCCGACTTGCTGAGGGCGCCGCAGTGATCCCGGCAGGGGAATGGGAGGGCTGGTCGCCGACTTGGATGCTAGGCCGTCGTATCACCGGTAAGCGCCTTGGCATTGTCGGCATGGGTCGCATCGGCCAGGCGGTCGCGCGCCGCGCTGCAGCTTTCGGTCTGTCGATCCATTATCACAATCGCCGCCGTGTTTCGGCCGCGGTCGAAGAAAGCCTGCAAGCGACCTATTGGGAATCACTCGATCAGATGCTGGCTCGCATGGATATTATCTCGGTCAATTGTCCGCATACGCCTGCGACCTATCATCTGCTCTCCGCGCGCAGACTTAAAATGCTGCAGCCCCATGCCATCATCGTGAACACTGCACGCGGCGAAATTATTGATGAAAACGCGTTGGCCCGGATGCTGGAAGCAGGAGAAATTTCGGGCGCCGGCCTCGACGTGTTCGAACATGAACCGTCAGTCTCGCCCAAACTCGTCAAGCTGGCTAAATCCGGTAAGGTGACGCTGCTGCCGCATATGAGTTCGGCAACACATGAAGGCCGCATCGACATGGGTGAGAAGGTTATCGTCAATGTGAAGACGTTCCTTGATGGCCACCGCCCGCCCGACCGCGTCCTCCCAAGCATGCTTTGAGTGCTCACCATTCAGGCCTCTTTTGTCAGCTGGCCCGACGCCCTTGAACAGGCGTGTGGCAACCCCATATGCTGTTCAAGGATGCCGTAAGGGTCCGTTCTCCCGAAGTGCCTGAAGGGCTTCGTCATGTCTCGCATTCCAAATTTGAATTCGCCGTTCCTTCTTGGTTTCGACGATATCGAGCGCGCGCTTGATCGCGTTACACGCGCCACGTCAGATGGCTATCCGCCCTATAATATTGAGCGCTTACGTCGCACCGAGGCGGAGCCTGAGCGCCTGCGCATCACGCTGGCTGTGGCCGGATTTATCTCTGATCAGCTCGACATCACTCTTGAGGAGCGCCAGCTCGTCATCCGCGGGCGTCAAGTTGATGAGGGTGAGCGCCAATATCTCCATCGTGGTATTGCCGCGCGACAATTTCAGCGCGCGTTTCTTTTGGCCGAGGGCATGGATGTGCTGGGCGCTGATCTCAAGAACGGATTGCTCTGTGTCGACCTCGCCCGCCCCGAACCGGATCGGATCGTGAAGAAAATAGGAATTTCTGTGAAGGACTGAAACGTATTCGCAGAATCCGCGGGTCTTTGAAAGTCCGCAAAAGGAGCCGGAAATGATAGCCAACGAGAAGTCAAAAATTATATCTTTGACCCCCGAGCAATTTGCTCATCTGGGAGATGGCGCTGTCGCCTACGTGAAAGCGATGCGTTCGGAAGAGTTGATGCGACTGTTTCCGCAAGTCCTAAAAATTGAGCCTGGCCTGCAATTGTTTGCGCTCCTCAGCGCAACAGGTGTGCCTATTCTCGTCACAGATTCGCGGGATGCTGCCGTTGCAAATGCTTGGGAACATGATTTGCAGACAGTCAGCCTGCACTAACCGCCAAACAGGCGCTCCAATAGACTGCGCTCGCGTGCTGTCGTGTTTCGCGGCTCAATCAATAAGCCAATCGGATCAGGCCACGTCCCGGCGATATCGCCTGGCGGGAACAAGGCGCCAGGGTCGTTCTTGAAATAAAATCCAGGTAGTGGTGTCGGCGGAACATCTTTTAACGCCACCTTCATGTAGCGGCTCCAGACATTCACTGGCAGATTACCACCAGAGACGCGTTTGGTTGGCGAATTGTCGTCATTGCCAAGCCACACGCCCGTCACCAACTGGCTCGTGTATCCGATGAACCAACCGTCGCGATAATCCTGTGAAGTGCCCGTCTTTCCTGCCGCTTGCCAGCCTGGAAGCTCAGCGTGTTTGGCGGTACCGGTGATGAGCGTTTCCTTCATCATACTATTCATCATCGCGACATATTGTGGTTCGATCACACGACCAAAGCTCGCACCTCGACGCTGATAGAGCAGCGTGCCATCGTTCTTTTTGACACGGGTGATGATATGGGGCTGTATGCGAATTCCGCCGTTGGCGAAGGGCGCATAGGCCGAGACAAGTTCAAGCGGCGAGACTTCCGACGTACCAAGGGCGATCGAGGCATTGACCTGCAGATCGGATGTAATACCCAGACGATGCGCGGAATCGGCAACTGTTTTGGCTCCCACTTCAAGCACAAGACGCACAGCTACAGTATTGAGTGACATGGCAAGTGCGCGCGTTAGTGAAACGTTGCCTTGATATTCGTTAGTTGAATTTTCGGGTTGCCAACCTCGTACATTAATCGGTGCGTCATCGCGGATTGTGTCGGGCGTCAGTCCTTTTTCTAGGGCTGACAAATACACAAAGGGTTTGAAAGAAGATCCTGGTTGACGCTTAGCCGAAATAGCACGATTGAATTGGCTTTCTTGATAATTACGCCCACCAACCAGCGCCTTGATCTGGCCATTTGCATCAAGCGAGACGAGCGCGCCTTGCGTCACGTTGAAACGTTTGCCCGATTTATCAAGTTCGTCAGTGAGCGCCTTTTCAGCAGCTGCTTGTTTCTCAGAGCTGATAGTTGTTGAGACGACGAGATCCGTGTCGATGATGCCAACGATTTCTTCCAGGACGTCCATGACATAATCGGCTGCATAATTGACCGACCCTGCAGTGTTGCGCGAAACACTCGCGGGATTGGCTAACGCCATTTTCGCCATCCCCTCGGTAATATGGCTTTCCTGCTGCATGGCTGCGATGACATGTCCGGCGCGCTCTGTGGCAGCGGTAGGATTTTTAGTTGGCGCCAATTTGGTTGGCGCTTTCATCAAGCCCGCGAGCATGGCGGCTTCTTGCAGGCTCGCCTGTGTCGCCCCATGGCCGAAATATCGGCGTGTTGCGGCCTCAACGCCATACGCGCCGGATCCAAAATAAACGCGGTTGAGATAGAGTTCGAGAATCTCGTCCTTTGAATATTTCTGTTCTAGCCAAAGCGCGAGAATGGCTTCCTGCACTTTACGTGAGAGCGTGCGTTCCTGCGTGAGGAAAAGATTTTTGGCGAGCTGTTGAGTCAACGTCGAACCGCCCTGCATATTGCCGCGTCCCGTCGCATTACGCAGGGCCGCGCGCGCGATGCCAACAGGGTCGATGCCCCAATGGCTGTAGAAGCGGCGGTCTTCAATGGCGATGAAGGCTTTTGGCAAATAGGGCGGCAGGTCGGCGAGCCTTACCTCGGCGCCACCAGTGTCGCCGCGATTGGCGATCAGGCGGCCATCTTCTCCCAGAATGGCGATATTGGGCGGTCGTTTCGGCACGGCGAGCTTGTCGATGGGTGGCAATAACGTCGCCTGCCACGCGACAATACCTGCCACCAGAATGAAGCCCCAGACGGCCGCTACCGTACCCCAATAGAAAATCCAGCCAAAAAAGGATCTGCGTTTCTTTTGTCCATCACCGCGGCGTTCGCGCGGTGCAGCTTCTTCTTCTGTCTCGTCCATGTAAGCCGCTCGATGGGCGCGGGAATTTCTGGAACCGCCTGCCCGATCTTCCGGATAAGCGCGCAGCTCATCCTCGCGGTCCGTTTCGGGGCCGTTGGAGACGTGGGGTTCGCATCGCTTGGGTGCCATCGGGCCTGTTTCGGGAGGTCGGAAAGGAGGCCCTTCTGGGGCCGCAAATGAGTGCGATCAGCGTGCAGGATGGCGCGCGCTCGCTTAAGGCCTGGTTAAGCCCAGAAAATGGCCATTTCAGGCCAGAAATTTGGGGACTTTCAGGCTTGTTTCGCTCGCGATGTGCAGGTGGTACTTGCTCTTGGTTCCGCAGCGCGTCAAAGTCGTACCCCCGGCGATTTGCGTCGGTCCTTCGACGTATTTTTTTGAGGATGGATCAGGCCCAATGAAAGTCACTCTCGAAAGAGCGGCGCTTCTCAAGTCGCTGGGCCATGTGCACCGGGTCGTTGAGCGTAGGAACACGATTCCGATCCTCGCCAATGTGCTGTTGCAGGCGGCAGACGGCCGCTTGAAGCTCAAGGCCACCGACCTCGATCTCGAAGTGACGGAAAGCGTTGCCGCCGATATAGGCCAGGCCGGTGCCACCACGCTGCCAGCCCATGTGCTCTATGATATCGTGCGCAAATTGCCTGATGGAGCACAGGTTTCACTCGAAATGACGGGTGAAGCCGGCCAACTCCTTTTGCGCTCGGGCCGCTCACGCTTCAACTTGCAGTCCTTGCCCGAAAGCGATTTTCCCGATCTCAATGCGGGCGATCTCTCGCATCGCTTCTCGCTTCCCGCCGGCGACCTGAAAAAGCTGATCGACAAGACGCAATTTGCGATTTCGACTGAAGAAACCCGCTATTATCTCAATGGCATTTACGTCCACACAACGGATGTCGACGGGCATGTGATGCTGCGCGCTGTGGCTACCGACGGTCATCGTCTGGCACGCGTGGAAATTCCCGCGCCTGCAGGTTCGGCTGGCATGCCGGGCATTATCATTCCCCGAAAAGCTGTCACCGAAGTCCAGAAGCTCGTGGAAGACGTCAGCGCCGAAGTCACAGTTGAGCTGTCGACGACCAAGATTCGCTTCACCTTTGGCGATGTCGTTCTGACCTCAAAGTTGATAGACGGCACTTTCCCCGATTATGCGCGTGTCATCCCGGCCAATAACGACAAGCGCCTTGTCATCGATTGTGCGCCTTTCGCGGCGGCGGTGGATCGCGTGTCGACGATTTCCTCGGAACGCGGCCGCGCTGTGAAACTGGCGCTCTCCGATGGCCGCCTGACACTGTCCGTGACCAATCCGGATTCTGGTTCCGCGACGGAAGAAATCGAAGTTGATTATGATTCGGGTGCGCTCGAGATTGGTTTCAATGCGCGCTATCTGCTCGACATCACGAGCCAGCTCGACTCAGACACGGCTTTGTTCAAGCTGGCCGATGCTGGTTCGCCGACGCTCATTCAGGATCGTGACGGCGCTGCTGCGCTGTATGTCCTGATGCCGATGCGCGTGTAGGTTCTTTGGCTTCAGCCTTGATGCTCGCCGATCAGCGGCGGGCTTTTCCCATGTGTGGCGGATGAGTCTGTTTTCGGATGCAATCCCCAACCGTCGCCCCAAGGTGCGGCGGCTACTTCTTGCCGATTTTAGATCCTATGAAACTCTCGATCTTGGTGTCGATGGCGACCTCATCGTGTTGAGTGGCGAGAACGGCGCGGGCAAAACAAACATTCTTGAAGCACTGTCTTTGCTGATGCCGGGGCGTGGCCTGCGTCGCGCCGATTTGGCTGATTGTGCGCGGGAGGACGGGCGCGGTGGTTGGGCCATTTCTGTTGAAATTGAAGATGGCGAAGATCGTACGCAGCTTGGAACGGGCCGCGAGAATAGTGATTCCTCGCAACCGCAGTCACGCAAATGCCGCATTGATCGCGCGCCAGTTGGGTCAGCGCGTGCTTTTGCCGAGCACATCCGCGTTGTATGGCTGACGCCATCTATGGATGGGCTCTTCACGGGTCCAGCTGGTGATCGCCGTCGCTTTCTGGATCGTCTGGTTCTGGCAGTCGATGCAGATCATGGATCGCGGGTGAGCGCGCTGGAAAAAGCGTTGCGCAATCGTAATCGCTTGCTCGAGGAGCATTTTTCCGAGACTGTCTGGCTTGATGCTGCTGAGCATGAAATTGCCGAGATTGCGGTTGCTGTGGCCGCCGCGCGCAGCGAAACGGTGGGGCGCTTGGCCGCTCTTGTTCAGGAAGATCGAACGAAAGAAACCCCTTTTCCATGGGCAGATCTTGCACTGGCAGGTGATCTGGAAGCTTTGATTCCTGACATGCCGGCTTTGGAAGTGGAAGATCGCTACCGCGCGCTTTTGCGCGCTAATCGTGCGCGCGATGCCGCCGCAGGGCGTACATTGATTGGCCCGCAAGCTAGTGATCTCGTGGTCAAGCATGGTCCGAAAAATGCTGATGCTGCGCGCTCGTCAACGGGCGAGCAGAAAGCCTTGCTGGTGGGTCTAGTACTGGCGCATGCGCGTCTTGTTGCCTCGATGAGCGGCATTGTGCCTTTGGTTTTGCTTGATGAAATTGCGGCGCATTTTGATCCATTGCGCCGCGCCGCGCTTTACGACAATTTGGCCGAACTTGGCTCGCAAATTTGGATGACGGGTGCGGATGCGAGCGCCTTTGTTGAAGTGGCGCCGCGTGCGACGAGGATTCGTGTAATGTCCGGTCAGGCCGCCGTTCTTTGAATTTCAGGATTTTTTGAATGCAGGATTTTTTGCCAGCAGCGCGTCGATGTTTGAAATCCGTTTTTGGTTATGACGATTTTCGCCCCGGTCAAGCGGAAGTCATTTCGGCTGTCCTCGAAGGCAAGCCAGTTCTTGCAGTCATGCCCACAGGCAGTGGCAAGAGCATGTGTTATCAGCTTCCTGCACTCGTCGATGAGGGATTGACGCTGGTTGTTTCACCCTTGATCGCCTTGATGCGCGATCAAGTGCAGCAATTGCGCGCCTTGGGCGTGGAAGCGGGCTCGATCAACTCCTCCAATGATGACGAAGAATCAGATCGCGTCTGGCAGGCCTTGCGCAATGGGCGCTTACGGCTTTTGTTTCTCTCGCCTGAACGCCTCGCGATGGATGGGTTGAGACAAGCCTTGGCGCGTGCCGGCGTGAAGCGCATTGCGATTGATGAAGCCCATTGCGTTTCCGAATGGGGTCACGATTTCCGCCCGGAATACAGGCAGATTCGCGCAGCCGTCGAGGCCATCGGCAATGTGCAGGTGATCGGCTTCACCGCAACGGCGGATCGCAACACACGAACGGACATCGTCGAGCGCCTTTTTGATGCGCCACCGAGTATCTTTCTGCATTCCTTTGACCGCCCAAATATCGATTTGCGTTTTGCGGCCAAAAATCAGCCACGCCGCCAAATAGCGGCTTTTCTGCAGGGTAGACGCGGTCAAAGCGGCATCGTTTATTGCGCCTCTCGTGACCGTACCGAGCGCATGGCTGATTGGCTTAATGAAAATGGCTATGAAGCGGTGGCCTATCATGCGGGCATGGATAGCGAGAAGCGCTCGCGCAATCAGGATCGGTTTTTGCAGGAAGACGGCGTGATTGTTGCGGCAACAGTTGCTTTCGGAATGGGGATCAACAAGCCAGATGTGCGCTTCGTGATCCATGCCGACATGCCTGGCAGCGTGGAATCTTATTATCAGGAGATCGGGCGCGCGGGGCGCGATGGTCTGCAGTCCTGGACGCTGACGCTTTATGGTGTCGAAGACATGGCGTTGCGGCGCAGGCAGATTGACGAAAAGACCATCGACGACGAGCGACGCCGCATTGAACATGCCCGCTTGAGCCGTCTCACCATGCTGTGTGAATCAGCCACCTGTCGTCGTCAGGCTTTGCTGGCTTGCTTCGACGAACAGGCTTCGCCGTGCGGCCAGTGCGATATTTGTCGCGGGGAGGTCGCCCTCTATGATGGCTCGGTGGATGCCCAGAAAGCCTTGTCGGCGGTTTACCGCACCGGACAGCGCTTTGGCGCGGGCTATCTCTCGGATGTTTTGACCGGAGCCACCAGCGAAGCAATCGCGCGCAATAGGCATGATCAGATCAAGACCTTCGGTGTGGGCGCCGATAAGCCGAAAGCTGCCTGGTCGGCCATTCTACGCCAATTGTTTGCGGCCGATGCCTTGGGTAGCGCGAGCGAGGAGCATGGCGGCTTTCGCCTCACGCCGCGGGGGGAGGCCATTCTTCTGGGTCGCGAGACCATTTCGCTGCGCAAGGAAGCTGTACGCCCGCCTATGCCAGCGCGCAGCAATGGCACGCAGGCGGCCGCCGTTGACGGGCTTGATTCGGCGGATGCTGCCGTTTTTGTGGCACTCCGGGCACGCCGCCTGGCTATTGCTCGCGAGGAAGGCGTCGCCGCCTATGTCGTTTTTGCTGATCGCACCCTGTTGGAGCTCGCGCGCCAGCGCCCGATGACCTTGAGCGATATGGCCGCTATTCACGGCATCGGCGCCGCCAAACTGGAGCGCTATGGTGAGGCCTTTCTAGAGGTTCTGCTGAGCGCCGCGTGAGCCGGTCCGGAACGGGGAAAACCCAATAATTCCGGCCTCTTTTTCGTGCCTTTTGGCCTCGATATAGGCTAGATTCTTCGTTACGAATCGCGCGTCAAAAAAAGGCCTTCCAAACCGGAGTTTTCGAGCGGTTCCGGAGCGGCCCATCCCCTCGAAATTTGAGAGTCGTTTGCCCCATGGCCGATCCCGTCGTAACGCCTGAAGAACCCGCTTATGGCGCAGATTCCATCAAGGTCTTGCGCGGCCTCGATGCGGTGCGCAAGCGCCCGGGAATGTATATCGGCGATACGGATGACGGCTCCGGTCTGCATCACATGGTCTATGAAGTAGTCGACAATGCGATTGACGAAGCGCTGGCTGGTCACGCGACGCTTGTCACGGTGACGCTGAATTCTGAAGGGTCTTGCACAGTGACCGATAATGGTCGCGGCATTCCCACCGATATCCATTCTGAAGAGGGCGTATCGGCGGCTGAAGTCATCATGACGCAGCTTCACGCAGGCGGAAAATTCGACCAGAACTCCTACAAGGTTTCTGGTGGTCTGCATGGTGTGGGCGTGTCGGTTGTGAACGCCTTGTCGACGTCGTTGAAGCTGCGCGTCTGGCGTGACGGCAAAGAACATGAAATCGAATTTAGTCACGGCGATGCGGTTGCGCCGTTGAAGATCGTAGGCGACGCTCCGATGGATGGTGACGCGCCCAAGCGCGGTACGTCTGTCACTTTCCTGCCATCACCCAAAACCTTCACCATGATCGAATTCGACTATGGAACGATTGAGCATCGTTTGCGTGAACTCGCCTTCCTCAATTCCGGTGTGCACATTGTGCTGACTGATGCGCGTCATGCCGAGGTGAAGGTTGAAGACCTTTATTATGATGGGGGCTTAGAGGCCTTTGTACGCTATCTTGATCGCGCCAAATCCCCGCTGATTATATCGCCCATCATGATGCGCGGCGAACGCGAGCACATTACAGTTGAAGTCGCATTGTGGTGGAACGACAGCTATCATGAGAATGTTCTGGCCTTCACAAATAACATTCCGCAGCGTGACGGCGGCACCCATCTGGCCGGATTGCGCGCAGGCCTTACGCGTCAGGTGACGGGCTATGCGGATGCGTCCGGCATTACGAAAAGAGAAAAGACCGATCTCACAGGTGATGATTGCCGCGAAGGGCTGACGTGCGTTCTATCGGTGAAAGTGCCCGACCCGAAATTTTCTTCGCAGACGAAGGACAAACTGGTTTCATCGGAAGTGCGTCCGGTTGTTGAAAGCCTTGTGAACGAGATGCTGCAGCAATGGTTTGAAGAGCACCCTGCCGATGCAAAGATCGTTGTGTCGAAAGTGGTGGAAGCCGCGCAGGCGCGCGAAGCTGCGCGCAAGGCACGCGAGCTGACACGCCGCAAGGGCGCCCTCGATGTGGCTAATCTTCCAGGCAAGCTGGCTGATTGTCAGGAGCGGGATCCCTCAAAGGCCGAACTCTTCATCGTCGAGGGTGATTCGGCGGGCGGATCTGCCAAACAGGGCCGCAATCGCGAATATCAGGCCGTTCTGCCCTTGCGTGGAAAGATTCTGAACGTCGAGCGCGCACGCTTCGACAAAATGCTGTCGAGTCAGGAGATAGGTACGCTCATTACGGCGTTGGGCACGGGCATTGGCCGTGACGATTTCAATCCCGACAAGCTGCGCTACCACAAGATTATCATCATGACGGACGCCGACGTCGACGGCGCGCATATTCGCACGTTGCTGTTGACCTTCTTCTTCCGCCAGATGCCAGCCCTGATTGAGCGCGGGCATATCTACATTGCCCAACCGCCTCTCTACAAAGTGAAGCGCGGCCAGTCCGAGCAATATTTGAAAGATGAGCGCGCACGCGAAGAATATCTCATCGACAATGGTCTTGATGGTGCGTTTCTGCGCACGGGTCAGGGTGGCGAGCGCGGCGCGCAGGATTTGCGCGCCATCATCGAAGAATCACGCATCGTACGTCAGGTACTTGCACAGCTTCACTCGCGTTATGATCGCACCGCCGTCGAACAGGCTGCGATTGCTGGTGCCTTGAAGCCCATCGGTCTGATGTCGGATGAAGAAACTGCACAGCTGGCAGCAGATATTGCGCGCCGTCTCGATGCCTTGTCCGATGAAACCGAGCGGGGTTGGACTGCGTCAGTTGAAAATGGCGGCTATGTTTTCGCCCGCGAAGTGCGCGGCGTGCGTCAGGCATCTGTTCTCGATGCTGGCTTGCTGGCTTCCGCCGAGGCTCGTCGTCTGGATGAACATTCAGCTTCGCTGCGCGAAGTCTTCGAAAGCCCCGCCCTGCTCGTGCGCAAGGCTGAAGAGACGCAAGTTGCTGGGCCGAGCGCCTTGGTTGAAGCTGTCATGGCGGCAGGCCAAAAGGGCATCAGCCAGATGCAGCGCTATAAAGGTCTGGGAGAGATGAATCCCGAGCAGCTGTGGGAAACCACGCTTGATCGCGAAGTGCGCTCGCTTCTGCAGGTGCGGATCAAGGAATCGGTCGAAGCAGATGACATTTTCGTCAAGCTGATGGGCGATGTCGTTGAGCCGCGGCGCGAGTTCATTCAGGAAAACGCCTTGAACGTCGCCAATCTCGACGTGTGACCTTAATACGCGTCGCGGATGCGTGCGAGTTTTTTGGTCACCTTCGGGTTATTGATCTGCAATTCTTGCGGCGCATTTATTGTGTTTTGTAGGTTTTCAGCAGATATGACGCGGTTGTATTTGGCGCCAAATTGCACGAGCACACGCGTGCCGTCCGCCAAAACAGGCTCCCACATGCGCTGCAACTGATCGATGATCATTGTCGTTCCGTCACCAAACGCGATGATATATTCAATACCATTGTCCATCTCGATCAGATCATGTGCCAATTCGCCCGCTACCCCGCCTAACAGCAGGCCACCCAGTGTGGCGCCATTGGTTTGTCCGATCACAGCACCAGCGGCACCCCCCAGAAACGCGCCCCCGCCTACAGCTTGAGTTGAATCGGAGCGAATGCTCACAGGTCTGTGGCTGAGGATTGTGCCATATCGTGTTTTAAACGCCTGACCCGCATCCTCGACAGGGATGTCAGTGGTGCTTTTGTTGGCGCAGCCCGCAATCAGGAAGCTGGCCACGAGGGCCAGAGAAATTTTATTTACCATCAAATCCGGGCTCAAAAATAATCAAACAATGGTACGGATTATTTCAGAGCCGTGGCCTTAGGCAATAGTTTTTTGGCAGGATCGGCAGGTTGAGAAATTGTAGGGAAATGGCGCACCCGGCACGATTCGAACGTGCGACCTTTGCCTTCGGAGGGCAACGCTCTATCCAGCTGAGCTACGGGTGCAAAAGATAAGGCGGGCCGAGGCCCGCCTTTTTTCTAGCTGATTGAGTGCGAGGCTGCAATTGGGCCCATCTACGCCCCCGGCGAGGCGGCAGGCCTGGCCAATCCGCGGGGCTCAGCCTTTACGGCGCTCTTTTTTCGCAGCCTTTCTGGCAGCATAGCGCGCATCGCGGACAACCTTCTGCTCGGCGAGCAGGGCTGCGCCCCGATCTTCCTCTTCTTGCTTCAGCTGGATGGCCGCGACTTCATCGGCGGCGCGTTGTTCTGCAGCCAAGGATTCGGCTTTACGTGCGGCTTCGGCGCGTTCGGCGGCCTGCACTTTGCGGGCCGCGTCACGTTCCGCTGTACGAATTTCGCGGGCGCGAACGATTTCCGCTCGGGCGGCAACTTTTTCAGCCGAAACTGGATTTTGTGCCGCAATCTTGAATTTCTCGGCAATGGATATGCGCGCTGCATTGGCATTGCGCTGACGTTCAGCGAAGTCGTTGGATTTCAGAAAGCTCATGGGTCCTCGAGTTGATGTCTGGCGCTATGCGCCGATCATGGTTGCGCGGGGGCGCTTTTCAAATGCGCTTCCTCGGCAACCCGTTCCTGCCCTGTGGCGCAGGAGCGCAATCGGTATTGTGGGGTGCCGCGTTCAGCGGGCATCTGGCGCACGATTTTGAACATCTGCTCCGTCTGTCCGACCGGCTGAAAAGCCACCACGTCGTCGATTTGATAGAGATGTATTTTTGTCATGGCTCGGCCCACAAAAGTGAAAGGCGCCCTGCCGCGAACGACAGAACGCCTGGTCTATGCTCGTCAGGCGATTAGGTAGCCTGGAGGTTCGTCGCAGAAGACTTTCCGGTGCGGCGATCGGGCTGCACTTCGTAGTTGATCTTCTGGCCTTCGTTCAGGCCACGCATTCCAGCCTGCTCAACGGCGCTGATGTGAACGAACACATCGGCTCCGCCGTCATCAGGTTGAATGAAGCCATAGCCTTTTTCAGAATTGAACCACTTAACTGTTCCCATGCTCATGGGTGATATCCTTATAGACATACGTAAAGAGAGACCTCCGAAGAGACCTTATGTGAATCGAAGAAAGGATGAGGTGTCAGCGGAGCGCGTTAACGCTGGGCTTAATCGCAAGCCAGATATCCGATAGACTTACTTTGGGCCTTTACCCAAGAAATAGCAAGCAAACAGATTGCGCTTTTTACGATTTGCGAAAAGCCGCGGGTTCCGAGGGAAGCCCGGGCCACAAAAGGCGTTATCCAGGTTAACCAAGGATGAACGATAAAAGCGGTCTAAAGCCGGCTTTTATCGTTCAGGGGGCGGCAATGCGCCGCCGCGTGGTGCGCCGCTCGACAATTACGGCGCGCCCGGAGGCTGAGGGCGTGGCGGGAGCCACACGCTGGATCGTCGTGGCTCGGCGCTGTGCGCGCTGTGCAACCGCACGCACTTCTTCTTCGCTGATACCCATCAGCTGCGCCGCCACCTCGATCTGACTTTCAGGATCTTCGGCAAAACATTCAGCGGCTTCTAGCGCCTCTTCGATCGTGGGAGGATCGTGACGAACACGGCGCCCGCCATATTTTGTCTTCCACGCAGCGGTCATGCGCTCACCTGTATGTCCGAGAAATTCGCCGTCTTGTAGACGATGACGGTTCAATATCCAACCAGAATGCCACGCTTTTCCCTATGACACAGCGCAAAGATCACCCTCAATAATGCATGGCAGCACTGCGTTTGAAGCGGAACCGCGCCGCTCGTTCCAGCTTATCATTATGACGGGTGGGGATTATGATGATGAAACAGGCAGGCTGGCATGTCCGGTATTTCAGTCCGTCCCTGAAGACTGATCTTCAGTCGCAGGAGTTTAAAACCGAGGCTCATGCCTTGCAGGCCGCTTGGGAGATAGCGCGAGCGGACGGTCAGATCTCTGCGATCGAAGGTCCGGCCGGCGAGATCGCAGGCTTTGATGAAATAGAATTGTGGTGTCGAGAGCGTGGCCTTGCCATGCCTCCGGTTCGCGCCTCTTAGTGTCTGTCCAGTGAGTTATTGAATGATATGAAGTATTTGTGATTCAATGGAGGCGGCCTGATTCGAGGGAGCCGCCTATGTGGACTACAGAAAATCGAGGGCGATATGACCGCAGCCACTTACGTTATCCGAGCGACCTAACCA
>CANJVX010000010.1 GCA_947478405.1 Beijerinckiaceae bacterium
AAGAGCAACCTCACGGTTGCTCAAAGCGAATGGTGTTCAGAAAACGTGACCGTCGATAGTCTCTTTTCGACCTGCACTTCACAGTACAGATCTCGCAAGGACACCGCCGTCCACGTTTCTCTTTCTTCCGATTTACATGTCAAACAGCGCAGTCTTCTCAACCTAGACGCGTCCGAACGCAAAGTGACCCGGTTGCCCGGCACTATGCGCCATAGAAGGTCAGGAAGAACGGCAATGCCTCCATAAGGAGTTCATCGCCGGTGTGGGGCGTTTCTAGTCGCTGCCTGAGAATGAGTCAACAGCGATTTGAAAAAAGGCAGAACGACTTACCCACAAGCAGTCCGGTCCCAAAAAACTATCCCCCCAAGATCCCCGGATGGGGGAATTAAGTCAGTTTTGACAAAGGGTTACTCGGCTTTTTCCAAGCTAGCGTCGCATCATCACCCAACCAAGCCGGCAAGCTGTTGGAAAATGACTTTGCTGGCATTCCCAGCCTGCGTTTCGGTCAGCCGAAATTGGTCCCCGAGACAGGCCCCGCCCAGCCTGCGGTTCAGCTTGCAGCCAAGCCAAGCCCCAGACGCTTGACCGCGGAGCCCCTCGCCCGCCACAACAGGCCCTCAAAACCAAGAACAGCACATTCTGGCGGGGCCATGCACGATCACCATCATCACGACAATCATGTCCATGCGCATAAGCCTGGCGATAAGCACGGTCATCACCACCATCACCATCATGATCACGCGCCTAAGGATTTTGGGCGCGCGTTTCTCGTCGGCCTGATCCTCAACATCGGTTTCGTCATTGCGGAAGTGGCTGCCGGCATTATCGGCAATTCTATGGCGCTGATTGCCGATGCCGGACACAATGCGTTCGATGTTCTTGGACTGGTTGTTGCCTGGGCCGGCCTCAGCCTCGCAAAACGTCCGCCCAATGCTCGTTTTTCTTTCGGCCTTGGAAAATCATCTGTTCTCGCCGCTTTCATCAATGGCATGTTGTTGCTCGTGGCTGTCGGGGCCATCACCATTGAAGCTGTGCAACGACTGATGAATCCATCCCCTGTTGCCACCAATCTGATGATGGCTGTTGCTGCAGCCGGTGTTGTTGTGAACGGCATCACTGCTTTCATGTTTGCAGGCGGCGCCAAGAGCGACATCAACATTCGCGGCGCTTTCATTCACATGGCAGGCGACGCGTTGATTTCAGCGGGCGTTGTGGTTGCAGGCCTGATCATTTCACTCACAGGTCTTGTCTGGATCGATCCGCTGATGAGCCTTGTTCTGAACATCGTCATCATCTGGGGCACATGGGGCCTTCTCACCTCTGCTTCGCGCATGGCTTTGTCGGGTGTGCCCGACGATGTCGATCCTGACGCCATTCGCTCAACATTGCTCGGCATGCCGGGCGTACGCGAAGTTTGCGATGTGCACATCTGGTCACTCTCAACTCAAGAAAAGGCGATGAGCTGCCATCTGGTCATGCCCGCCGGCCATCCGGGCGATGCTTTTTTGGTCGAGGCCGCGCGCATGATGAAAGCGCGCTATAAAATCGGTCACCCGACCTTTCAGATTGATCTCGAACGTCAGGTCAATTGCCCGCTCCACACGCCATCTTGATGTTGCAGAGAAGCAGCCAACCTGATCTGATCTCAAAAAAAAGATCAGGGAGGGGACGATGGCTGCAGAGGATACAACGGATCGCCGTGCATTTCTGGCCGCGACCAGTCTTGGTGTAGCCATGAGCGCAAGCCTATCGGGCCTCGGCACAACACAAGCACAGGCGCAAACACTGCCCGTGCGCACGGATAGCAATTCGCCGTTCCAGCACATGCCACCTGCAGAACAAGCGCCTGCAAAAACGGGATTGATCGATATTCCCGGCGCGCAGCTTTTCTATTGGGACACTGGCGGGAATGGAACGCCGATTGTCTTGATGCATCCGGCTTCCGGCAGCGCGATGATCTGGGCCTATCAGCAAGGCGTCTTTGCCAAAGCAGGCTATCGCGTCATTGCTTATTCGCGCCGCGGCTATGCCAAATCATCACCCTTTGACAAAGCCAACCCCGGTAGCGGCTCGCAAGATCTCGCGGCTTTTGCAGCCGCGCTCAATCTGCCGCGATTCCATCTCATTGCGTCTGCAGCTGGTGGTTCCATCTCGATGGATTTCACCCTGTCTTATCCGGAAAAGCTTCTGTCGCTCATCATCTCCAGCAATTCAGCTGGTGTGCGTGATGGCGCTATTTTCAAGGCGGCTGAACAATCCAAGCCTCAGGGCTGGGATAAAATGCCTGTCGATTTTCGCGAGCTTGGGCCATCCTATCGCGCTGTCAATGCAGAGGGCGCGAAGCTCTGGCTTGATCTCGAACATCATGCGCTGATTGGCACGGATTATCGACAGACGCCAACCAATCGCATCACGGATGCCGCGCTCAAAAATGTTAAAGTGCCAACTTTGCTGATTGCAGGCGCTGCGGATCTCATTACGCCGCCATCGATCATGCGCCTGGTGCGCGATGCCATCCCCGGCGCACAGATGGTGGTGGCAGAAGAAACCGGGCATTCGGTCTATTGGGAGCGCCCTGACCTATTCAACGCGGCAGTTCTTGATTTTCTCGCGCGCCACAATTCACGTTAAATCGCACAAAGCCTGAAAGACAGATGAGGTGATCTGTCAAACCCTTGACTCTGGCGGCCTCAGATGATGACTTGCCAGCACAAAAATGAGCGCGAAAACAGCGCATAAATCGGGAGAAAATCATGAGCAGCGAGACATCGCACCTGACACGGCGCCAGACGCTCGCCATTTCAGTTGGAAGCCTTGCGGGGCTAATCACGCCCCCGGCATTGGCCGATGTTGAACCCTTCTACAAGGGCAAGAATATCGACCTGATCATCGGCTATCCGCCGGGTGGCAGCAACAATCTCTATGCGCGCGTGCTCGCCAATCACATCGGTAAATATATTCCCGGCAATCCCGGCGTCGTTGTGCGCAACATGCCGGGCGCAGGCAGCGTCACGGCAGCAGCCTTCGTCGCAAATTCTGCGCCCCGCGACGGCACAGTGCTCGCACTCGCCTCCCCAACACTGCCGCTTGAAGAACGCCTCACGCCGGCTGGCAGCGGCCAGCGTTTCAAATCCTCGGAATTTTCCTGGATCGGGCGCATCAACACGCTGGTAAATGTGATTTTCACGCGCGGCCCCTCCATCAAGACCTTTGAAGATGCCTTCAAAACCTCAGTGCGCCTGTCGGCAACAGGTGCGGGCTCGGCCATCACCGTCTATCCCAATGCGACGAACACAATTCTGGGAACAAAGTTCGACATTGTGCGCGGCTATTCAGGCTCGATGGAAGGCATGCTCGCGGTTGAACGCGCCGAAGTCGATGGACATTGCACGGGTTGGGACACGCTGAAGACAAGCCACCCGCAATGGATCGAAGACAAGAGCGTCAATATCCTTACGCAATTTGCTTCCAAGCGGCATGCAGAAATGCCGAACGTGCCAACGGTTGTCGAATTCGCAAAAACAAAGCGGCAGATCGATCTGATGCGCGCCATCGTCAATGCTGCCGATATTGGGACAAGCTTTTTCTCCTCGCCGCAGATTCCCGCAGACCGCCTGGCGGCACTGCGCACGGCCTTTCTGCGCTGCATGGAAGACAAGGATTTTCTTGCCGAAATTGCGACGCTGAAAATCGGCCTTGATCCGATGACCGGCGAGCGCGTGGCCGAAACGGTTGCTGAAATTGCAAAAATTCCGGACGAGCTTGTGCCTGAGCTGCAACAGGCCAGCCTCATGATCACCAATAAATAAAAGAACATCAGGAGAAACTCGATGAACATCCCCACCAAAGCCAAGGAATTTATGACGACATGGCACACGTCGGCCAGATCCTATCTCCCGGCCTGGGCCTTGCGCCAGAAATCGAGTCTGATGAACTCGGGTAAGAGCACACGCGCTTTGCCGATGTTCCGCGCCTTCGATCTTCTAAAGAACCCGAATGATCGCGCGACCATCTTGCAAAATGCCGATCATAAAATCGGCGTTGAAAGTGTCTGTGGCGCTCAGCCCGAATTCGTGCGCCATGTCGATTATGACACGGTCTACATGCAATTTGCCGGCTGCACCACGATTGAAACCGAATTTGCCATTTACGAGATGGCCGCTGGCGACATCATGCATATTCCCGAGGGCATTGCGCATCGCTCATGCGGCTCTGCCGACAGCCTGCGCTGGTTTGCATGGGTGAACGCACCCTTCACACAATTCATGGGCGAAGAAGATCAGGTCTCCGAGACCAAATTTCATGTACGCCGCGTCAATGGTCCGAACTGGACCATCCCCGTAGATCGTATGAGCGCACCAAAGGACAAAGTCATCGAGCGCATGATCTGCTGGGACGACAAGTCGACCGACGAAACCGTTTTTGAGCGTGATTATGTGGACCTTGTGCCTGCCGGCTCGACCAGCCCGCGCGAGGCAAAGAGCGGCATTCTGAAGCTGCGCGCTTTCGATCTGTTCAAGGAAATTGCCGGCACCAGTGGTGAGCCAAAGCCCGTCATGCGCGGCAAGCATCTAGAGATCAAGGTCTACAACATCATCGGCGAACAATTCGCCTTCCATCGTGCTCTGCGTTCGGAAGAAGTGCGCGTTCAGTTCCGCGGAAAAGCGCTCGACATGTCGGAAACCGGCAATGCCGATACCGCACCTGGCACTGTGACGGTGATCCCGCGCGGCATTGGTCACAGCGTCATCACCGAACCGGTTGATTGTCAGCAATTCCTGCGCATGAATTTCTACAGCGAGCTGCCATGGTCCTACCCGACGGATGTGACCAAGCATCATCATGACAGCCATTTCGAAATCGAGACACATGTGATCAAGAAAGCGGCTTGGCGCGCCTGATCATTGCATTCCAAAAGGGCGCGCGTTACAGCGCGCCCTTTTTATGGCGGGAACAAGAATGATACACACAACATGCCTGCCGCGCGCTATTGGTGCTAGCGGATTGACGAGCTTTCCGATTGGTCTTGGCTGCGCCTCGTTGTCTGGCAGCTATGGCCCCTCAGATGAAACCAATGCGCTTGCTGTCCTACAGGAAGCCTATGCACGCGGCGTAAGGATGTTCGACACGTCGGATAAATATGGCAACGGCCATAATGAAGAATTGCTCGCACGCGCTTTCGGCGCTGTGCGCAATCACGTCATCATCGCCTCCAAATTCGGAAATATGGCGGGGAAGGATGGCAAGATTGCCGACAATAGCGCAGCAACCATCTTTGCCTCCTGCGAGGCATCGCTGAAGCGACTCAAGTCTGACGTTATCGACCTTTATTACATCCACCGCATCGATCCTGCCGTGCCGATTGAAGAAACCATCGGCGCGATGTCGCGCCTTGTCGAACAAGGCAAGGTGCGCGCGCTGGGTATTTGCGAGGTCAATCCGCACACTTTGCGCCGCGCACATCAGGTGCATCCGATCGCTGCGATCCAGAGCGAATATTCGGTCCTCTACCGGCAGGAAGCCGAAGAAGTTCTCCAAACCACGCGCGAGCTTGGCATTGCTTTTGTCGCCTACGCTCCACTCGGGCGTGGCCTGCTAACAGGCGCCGTGCAACCGGGCTCATTGGATGATAAAGACGAACGCTTGCGACACCCCCGCTTCTCGGCCGAAAATCTCCCCAAGAATCTTGAATTGGTAGTCGCCATTCGTGCGATTGCCGATCAGCGCGGCTGCACATCGGGGCAAATCTCACTCGCCTGGCTGCTTGCGCAAGGCGACGACATCATCCCAATTCCCGGCACAAAGACGATGAGCCGCTTGATCGAAAATATCAATGCTGCCGCCGTCATATTGTCGAATGACGAAATTGGCTTTATTGCCAAGTCCATCCCGCCCGATGCGGCGGCCGGCCTGCGCTATCGGGCCGAGCATATGAAGAACATGTATCTTTGAAGGGCGAGCATTTTATGGCCGAGCAGGACATCACATTCATCTCCGACGGACTGACGCTCACGGGCACTGTCTCTGTGCCTGATGGCATCGGGGCCAATGAAAAGCGCCCCGCGTTTATTGTGCTGCATGGCTTTGGCTCGACGCGTCACGCCGGCAATGTCATCACGCCCTGCAATATGCTCAACAAGCTTGGCTATGTGACGCTGCGTTTTGACTTCCGCGGGTGCGGCACGAGCGAGGGGCCCAAAGGGCGTCTCATCTGCTTGGAACAGGTTGAGGACACGAAGAACGGCCTCTCCTTCTTGCAAAACCATCCGAATGTTGATCCGGCACGCATTGCGGTGGCCGGCTCGTCATTCGGCGCGGCTGTGGCCATCTATACGGCTGGCACCGACAAGCGGGTCGCAGCGTGCATTTCAGCTTCAGGCTGGGGCAATGGCGCGCTGAAGTTTGAAGGCCAGCACGGCGACAATTATCCAACCTTCCTGAAAATGCTGGAAGAAGGCCGCGCCTACAAAGCCAAGCACGGCACGTCGATGATTGTGTCACGCTATGACATTGTGCCGATTCCCGAGAAGCTGCGCAGCCATGTGCTGAAGGGCTCGATCATGGATATGCCGGTCGATACCGCGCAAAGCATGTTCGATTTCACGGCGGAAAATGTCATCGGTGACATCGCACCCCGCCCGACCCTTCTCCTGCACAGCGCAGTCGATAGCGTGACACCGCCCGGCCAGACGGTGCGCATGTATGAGCGCTCGCAGGCGCCGACCGAAATGCACCTTTTCTCGGGCACCGATCACTTCATGTTTGCTGAGAAGAACCAGCGCGTGCATGAGGTCTTCACCGCATGGCTCAGGGATTTCTTCCCTGTCAGCGGCGAGGCCGCCGGCATCAAGGCCATGGCCGAGCACCACTAAAAGAAAAGGCCCGCTAAATGCGGGCCTTTTTTATTTGCGCTTCTGCATCACGATTTCATAATCGGATGCGCCGTCGTCTGTCTCATAGCGGCAGATGACGTCAGGTGTGATCAATTCGCCGCGCGTGCCGCGTGAATCCGTAACCGCTTTCCAATCCTGCTCGCGCCCGCGACATGCTTCATTCAACGCTTCGCGCACTCTGCGTGGGGGAGTGGCGGCGGGCACTTGCAAACGGCTTGACGCAACATGGTCCTGCTCGACATTCACGGTCGCCTTGTTGATTTTCAATCCATGAAAATCAGAGAAAGACGCAAGCCCGCCTTCATCTTTGAAGGCTTCCCAGAGCCTCCGCGATCCGGTCAGGGGATTAGCCGCTGCCTCAAGCAGGCTGAGATTGCGCGTGCCTTGCACACCACCGCGGCCGGCCGGCACAACAACAATGGAATTGCTACCCGGCACAACGACCACGCGCCCGCCGTCTGCCTGAACCGGAAAATCAGCAAGCCCGCTGTCACGCCCGGTCGGAGATAGAAGCGTCGAACCTGATTGGCCAACAGAATTGGCTGGAGCCACAGGTGGCGGCGTGAAAGATGGCGCTGGCGCATTTGCGCCATCACGCTGTACGGGCAAACCGAAACATTCGCGCCGATAGGGCGCAATCCCGTCATCAGAAGCCGACACACCGAGATTGATGAGCTGATCAACCGTTCGCCCATCCAATTCTAGCTTGGCATTAATGCAGGCTTTGATTTCCGGCCGCACCGCATTCCATGAGCTTCGCGCTTCAATGCGCTTTTGCGCGAGCTGTTGACGCGCGCGATCATCGGCCCGCTCCAGCTCGCATTCACGCTCCAGCATGCGCTTCTGCACGACTTCAGCAGGGCCATTGATATCAGGCCCCGCCATCATCAAGGCGCGGGCGCATGCACCTTGCGCGAAAGCGGGCGAGGACAGGCCGATCAGGGCGAGTGTGACGAGGGGGAGGAGTTTCTGCTTCATGCGCAAAGTCTAGCGCCGAGAAGCTTGCAGAAGATGAAACAAAAGATGCGCGTGCGGCTTTCTGGATTGCCACGTCGCCTTCGGCTTCTCCCAATGACGGCGTGAGCGCACCATCATTGCGAGCAAAGCGAAGTAATCCAGAGGCAACCAGCCCCGCCTCTGGATCAAAGAGCCGTCTCAGACCTTGCGCGTATCAGGCATGGTCAGGAATTCACGCATGGCATGCCAGACGCGGTGGCGGTTAATGCCAAGCACAGCCACATGGGCGATGCCGCGCATCATGACGAATTGCTTATCCTTGGTGTTGAGCTTGCCAAAAAACTCGACCAGCTCTTCATCCGTCGCATTGCCGTCTGTCTCGGCGCGGGTAAGCAGCACTGGGCATTTGATCTTGGCGGGGTCCACCATCGGCATGTTGATCGCCATATCGATGTAGGAGCCTGACGGGGCCGTATCACCATATTTCAATTCATAAGCGGCCAGTGCCTTCGGCACTTCCTTTTCGAAGGTCGACGGATCGTCGCGACTGAAAATGCCCATGAACGTGTCGAGATCCATCTTGCGATTGGTATTCTTCTTGTAGCTTTCCACCTGCTCACGACGGCGCATGATTTCCGGCGCTTTTTCACCCGTCCAGGTGAAAGCATCGAGAACGAGACGCTGAACGCGCTCGGGGTGGCGCATGGTGAACACGCCCGCACGGATCGCGCCTGACGATTGGCCCATGAACAAAAAGCTCTTCTGGCCGGTCACCTTTTCAACGATCGGCATGGCGGCTTCAATGTCCGCAACGCCTGTTTCGATGTTGGAATTGACCCCCGTGCCGCGCGTCGAGCGGCCGTAATTTTCATGATCGAGCGACCAGACGTCGTAACCGGCGCGCGCAAATTCATCCATGAAGGAATAATTCGGCTTGCCTGGCACCTGTAAATCATAACCACCGCGGCCCGAGAAAGACGAACCGTGCACGATGAAGAAAACCGGCTTGTTCTTCTTGCCGTCAGCCAGCTGCTTGCGCCAGAGATAGAGTTTCACATTGCCCTTTTGCGCCCAATGCTCTTCGCCGATGATCTTACCGCCAGCGGCTTGCGCATCGTTGATGCTGGCTGCAACCAGTGGCGCAGCCGCTACCGCCAGTGCGGCCCCCCTCAGGAGCGCACGGCGCTCTGGGTTTTTGGTGGTTTCGGTCATTCGATCCTCCCGGTTTTTGATGCTTGCCCTAAGCGTTAAGCCAGCTATGGGCCAGCGGCAACGGTCGGGGCCGCAGAACACAGAGATTACCGATGAAAGTGGTGGGCCCGGCAGGACTCGAACCTGCAACCAGACCGTTATGAGCGGCCGGCTCTAACCATTGAGCTACAGGCCCGTGCCGTCAGGAACGGGTGACTTGAGATAGCTTGAAGCAGTGGCAAGTGGCAAGGGCAGAGGAAAGCCAGGTCATTGCGCGGGCCAAAGAGACGAAACAGCCCAGAAGGCAGCTTTCGCTGCTTTCTGGATTGCTTCGCTACGCTCGAAAGGACGACGATTAATTGTCCAAGAAGCTACGGAGTTTGCGCGAGCGGCTCGGGTGCTTCAACTTACGAAGTGCCTTGGCCTCGATCTGGCGAATACGTTCGCGCGTGACCGAGAATTGCTGTCCTACTTCTTCCAGCGTGTGATCGGTGTTCATGCCGATACCGAAGCGCATACGCAGCACACGCTCTTCACGCGGAGTGAGCGAGGCCAGCACGCGGGTCGTTGTCTCACGCAGGTTCGAATGGATCGCCGCATCAATCGGCAAAATCGCATTCTTGTCTTCGATGAAATCGCCAAGGTGTGAATCTTCTTCGTCACCAATCGGGGTTTCAAGCGAGATCGGCTCTTTGGCGATCTTCAATACCTTGCGCACTTTTTCGAGCGGCATGGCGAGCTTTTCGGCCAATTCTTCTGGTGTCGGCTCGCGCCCAATCTCGTGCAACATCTGGCGCGACGTGCGCACGATCTTGTTGATCGTCTCGATCATATGCACGGGGATACGGATGGTGCGCGCCTGATCTGCAATCGAGCGCGTGATCGCTTGGCGGATCCACCAAGTCGCATAGGTCGAGAATTTATAGCCGCGGCGATATTCGAACTTATCGACCGCTTTCATCAGGCCGATATTGCCTTCCTGAATAAGATCGAGGAATTGCAGGCCGCGGTTGGTATATTTTTTCGCAATCGAGATGACGAGACGCAGATTGGCCTCAACCATTTCCTTCTTGGCCTGACGGGCTTCGCGCTCGCCCTTCTGCACCATCTGGACGATCTTGCGGAATTCTTGAATCTCAAGACCTGTCTCGGTGGCCAGCGAATGAATGTCGCCGCGCAGAACCTTGATCGGATCTTTCTCTTTCGCGATGAAATCTTTCCAACCGCGCGTGCCAAGCTTGCCAACGCGCAGCAGCCATTTGGGATCAAGCTCCGAACCCTGATAGTTTTTCAGGAAATCTTCGCGGCCCACGCCATGCGATTCACCCAAGCGCATCAGCTTGGTTTCCATACCGATGAGGCGCTTGTTGATGTCATAAAGCTGCTCGACCAGCGCATCGATGCGGTTCTGGTTGAGCGAAAGAGACTTCACATCCGTGACGATCTCTTTCTTCAGCGTCTTATATTTGCGCTCTTGGGCTGGCGTCAGCGTTTCATTCTTGAGCTTGTTCTCGACATTCTGATCCTGCAAGCGGCGTAGCTTCTTGTAAGCATCCGCAATGCGGTCAAAAGTCTCCAAAACCTTCGGCTTCAGCTCGGCTTCCATCGCCGAAAGCGACACGGAGTTTTCCATGTCGTCTTCATCGTCGAAATTCTCTTCTGAGTTCGGCGCTTCAGGTTCGGGCGCGGGCATTGGCCCACGCTGCACAGACGCCATCATTTCGGGCGAGGTCATATCCACCTTCGGCGTGTTCTTGCCATCGGGGCCAGCATAAGTGGCCTCAAGATCGATAATGTCGCGCAGCAAAACTTTGCCGTCGTTCAATTCATCGCGCCAAATGATAATGGCCTGGAAGGTGAGCGGGCTTTCGCAAAGCCCAGCAATCATCGCTTCGCGGCCGGCCTCGATGCGCTTGGCAATGGCTATTTCGCCTTCGCGCGAGAGCAGCTCAACCGAGCCCATTTCGCGCAAATACATGCGCACCGGATCGTCGGTACGATCCGTCGGTTCCGCACGTGTAGCTACAACCGGTGCGGGGCGAGCGACATCGACGAGGTCTGTCGATTCCGATTCCTCGGCCGCGTCCTCCGGCGTCTCTTCCGCATCGCCGTCTTCATTATCTTCGGCTTCGGAAACGGTAATGCCCATTTCATTGAGCATTGAGTAAACATCTTCGATCTGGTCGGAGGAAACTTCTTCCGAGGGCAGGACGGCGTTCAGTTCATCATGGGTGACGTAGCCGCGCTTTTTGGCGAGCTTGATCATCCGCTTTACGGCGGCATCCGAAAGGTCGAGCAGCGGGCTGTCGGACGTCTCGGGGGCGGCCGTTTCGCCTTCGCGCTTCTCTTCGTCCTTCTTCGCCATACCCAACTCCATCCTGCCTTGCCGGCGCGAATCACTTTGCCGACAATAGGCCCGACTGGCTTAAACCAGTCCTAAACAACGATATTCGCGAGCGAACCCCATGGGCTCCCCGCTCTTTATCGCCTCACAAAACCTGCCCCTGACGCCCGGAGGATAGTCCAAATCCTTCGACCGCCGCTTCGCGCCCTTCGAGCCCGGAAAGCTCCGCCTGAATCTCGCGCAACCTCGCAAGGTTCTGCTCGCTGGCATCCTCGCCCAGCGCGATTTCGGCGGATTTGAGTTCCCTATGTAATGCCCGCGCGCGCCGATGCAAGGCCAGCGCCTGTCGTAAAACCTCTCCGGCATCATTCTCTGCCGCATCGGGCTTCAGCGGCCAGGGCATGGGCTGGGCTGCCGCCTCGACGGCCACCCGCTCGGACTGAAGGCCCATACGGTCCAGCGCCAAGCGCAATTCAACATGATCCGCGTAGGTCTCGGCCGCGAGCGCGGTCATGGCACCGCGCAGGCGCTGCGTCTCCCGGCCGACCAGCTCGATATCCGCCAGATCCTCGGCGTGTTGGGCGAGAAGACCGGGATGATTCAACATGTTAAGGAGGATCTCCGCCTCCCGTCGGGGAACCCCGCCCGAGCCTGAAAATACCCTGCTACGGGTCAAAGCCGCACTGATCAACGGCGGCGCCGACGTGTAGGCGGGCGGCTGCCCATAGGCGCCAAAACCACCCCGGCCCGGACGGGCCCCACCGGCCATACTGCGCCCTTGCGGGGCGCGACCCCGCTGCGCGCCGCGCGGATAGGCCGAACCCTGCCCGCGCCCGGACAGAACATCGAGGCGTGAGCGGATTTCATCGCGGTAGTAACGGCGCAGGGTCTCGTCGCGGATTTCATTCATCAGCTCGCCCAAGCGGCGCTCCAGCGCAGCACGGCGCTCGGGCGTATCAAGCGGCCCTGCTTCCGTCTCGCGCATCCACATGACGTCGACCAGCGGCTTGGCGCCTGCCAACACCTCGGCAATCGCCTCCTGCCCGCCCGAGCGCGCCAGATCATCGGGATCCTGCCCGTCTGGCAGAAAAGCAAAACGCAAAGAGCGTCCAGGCCCGATCAACGGCAACGCTGTATCGATGGCGCGATAGGCAGCTTTGCGGCCCGCCTTGTCACCATCAAAACAGAGCACGGGCTCTTCGCTCATGCGCCAAAGCAAGTCGCATTGATCGGGCGTCAGCGCAGTGCCCAGCGGCGCCACAACATTCGGGAAGCCCGCCACCGTCATCGAGATGACGTCGACATAACCTTCGACAGCAATCACCTGACCCCTGTCATGCGAGGCCTTGCGCGCATTGTGGTGATTGTAGACGATCGAACCTTTGTGAAAGAGCGGCGTCTCGGGCGAATTGAGATATTTGGCACTCACATCTTTATCTAGCGCGCGTCCACCAAAGGCGATGACTTTTCCGCCGCGATCGCAAATCGGAAACATGACGCGATCACGAAAACGATCATAGGGCACAGCAATATCTTCGCCATGCACCAGCAAGCCGGTCTCGATCATCTGCTCGAGCGAGGCACCCTTGCCCGCGAGATATTCGCGCAGCGCGAATTTCTCATTCGGTGAATAGCCAATCCTAAATTGCTTCTGAATGGCCGGCCCAAGACCACGATCAGCCAGATAGCCGCGCGCGCGCGCACCTATCTGCGCTTGCAATTGGCTCTCGAAAAAGACCGCAGCCATTTCGAGTACATCTTGTAGGCTCGCGCGCTTGCGCTCACGCTCCTGCGTTTCCGGCGTGATGGTGGGCAGAGAAAGCCCCGCGTCCGAGGCCAGACGCTCCACGGCCTCGGGAAAAGTCAGACCTTCCGTCTCCATGACAAAGTCAAAGACATTGCCATTGCGACCGGAGGAAAAATCAAACCATGCCATTTTCTGGTCATTAACGAAAAAGGATGGTGTCTTTTCCTGATTGAAGGGCGAGAGCCCTTTCCACTCGCGGCCGGATTTCTGCAACTTGACGCGCCGACGCACGACTTCCGAAACCGGGAGCCGGGCTTTGATCTCGTCCAGAAAGGAAGGCGGAAAGCGCATGCGGGGGGCAAGCTCCTGAGTACCCTTCATATAGGAGGCAGACGCCCCCGAAACATCCGGGGGCGACGAAGCCGTGTTTTTTCACTTTATCCACAGGCAGGGGGCCTCATTTCGAGGCAGCCCGCCGGAGCGGCCTCGCAGGCTCACCCGTTGAGCGCGGCCTTCACCAAGGCGCTGGCCTTGGCGAAGTCCATCTGGCCGGTAAACTTGGCCTTCAGCGCACCTACAACCTTGCCCATATCCTTCATGGAGGCCGCACCCGTCTCGGACATAGCGACCGCAATGGCTGCCTTCACCTCGTCATCAGACATTTGGGTCGGCAGGAAATCCAGAATAACAGCGATCTCGCCGCGTTCCTGGGCGGCCAGATCCTCGCGGCCGGCCTGCTCAAACATGCCCAAAGATTCCTGCCGGCTTTTCACCATCTTCTGCAGCAGAGCGAGAATGTCCTCTTCCGAGACCTCCTTGCCCGCGCCGCGCGCCTCAATATCGCGATCTTTCAGGGCCGCCTGCATCATGCGGATGGTGCCAAGGCGGCTTTTGTCGCCCGCCTTCATGGCGTCCTTCATCGACTGGGTAAAACGCTCGCGCAGCGACATCTTGTTCTCCTGATCCGGCGGTTCTTTGACACACCCAACTAAGCGGCTGAAAATTCTCAGTCTTCTGACTATCCCACAGGGTTGACGCGCAAGGCGCCCTCACCTAGCTTCCGCGCGATTGCCGCGCCCTTTAAGGTGTCCGCGACCCTAGAGATTCTTCATATCAACCGTCCGGCCGCGCCAGCGATTTCTTGCGCCGCGCCCGAACGCGCGAAAGACGGTGTAGAGCCATGACCACGCCCGTTCAAGACAAAGCCGCAAGCCAAGGCTGGCAAAAGCCGGTTGCCACTGCCCTTCTGGTGCTCGCCGATGGCACAGTGATTGATGGCTTCGGCTTGGGCGCAGCCGGAACATCCGTGGGCGAAGTCTGCTTCAACACAGCTATCACAGGCTATGAGGAAATCCTCACCGATCCCTCCTATTCCGGCCAGATTGTCACCTTCACCTTCCCCCATATCGGCAATGTCGGCACGAATGAGGAAGATATTGAGACGGTGAACATGGCTGCCGACAGCGGCATTCGCGGCGTCATCGTTCATGCGCCGATCACAGAACCAGCCAATCATCGTGCGACCAGCCATTTCGATGCATGGCTCAAGGCCCGCAAGATCGTTGGCATGTGCGGCCTCGACACGCGCGCCCTTACTGCGCTCATCCGCGAAAAAGGCATGCCCAATGCCGTCATCGCGCATGCGCCCGATGGCAAGTTCGACATTACTGCCCTCAAGAAACAAGCCGCCGAATGGCCAGGCATTGACGGCATGGATCTCGTGCCCGGCGTGACGACGGCAAAAAGCTACACATGGAAAGAAACCACCTGGACGCTTGGCCAAGGTTATGGCGAAACAAAAAATACCAAGTTCAAAGTTGTTGCGATCGACTATGGCGTGAAGCGCAACATTCTGCGCCTGCTCGCGGATGCAGGCTGCGACGTGACCGTTGTGCCGGCCACCACCAGCGCCGACGACATTCTCGGCCTGAAGCCTGATGGAGTGTTTCTGTCGAATGGCCCTGGAGATCCGGCCGAGACTGGCAAATATTCCGTGCCGGTCATCCGCAAACTTCTGGATGCAAAAGTACCGACCTTCGGCATTTGCTTGGGCCATCAAATGCTGGCGCTCGCGGTGGGCGCCAAAACCATGAAAATGCATCAGGGCCATCATGGTGCGAACCATCCGGTGAAGGATTTCACGACCAACAAGGTCGAGATCGTCTCGATGAACCATGGCTTTGCCGTTGATCCGCAATCTCTGCCTGCCAATGCAGTCGAGACCCATCGCTCGCTGTTTGACGGCTCCAATTGCGGCATCGCCCTGACCGATCGCCCGGCCTTTTCGGTCCAACACCACCCGGAAGCCTCGCCCGGTCCGCAAGACAGCCATTATCTCTTCGCCCGTTTCGTCGAGATGATGCAGGGAAAAATGCCTGCTCAGCCAAAAGATAAGGCTTAACAGGCTCCGTTCACGTTTCCATGATCTCGCCATCTAGCGACTCCACGCTCCGCCCATGCTATGGAGGACAAAGGAAACGCTCGCGAGGCCAATGATGTCTTGGCGCGAATTTTGGAACGGGGCGCACTCGATCTATGTGAACGAGCGTCACCGCACATTGCATTACGACCGCATTGCAAAAGACATTGCGGCGCACCTGCCCTCACGCGAGGCATGCGTGCTCGATTACGGCTGCGGTGATGCGGAAAGCTCGGAAGCCATCGCAGCGGGCTGCGCCATGCTCTATCTCTATGATGCCGCATCTAATGTGCAGGAGCGTTTGCGTCAGCGATTTGGCCACAACAACAAGATCGTGGTTTTGTCGGCCAGCGCGCTGGAAGCGATGCCGGATGCCGCGCTTGATCTCTTCATCGCCAATTCCATGATTCAATATTTGAGCCCTGCGGAATTCGAATCCCTGCTGGAAACCGCGCGCTGCAAGCTAAAAGCGGACGGTAAGCTCATCGTGGCCGACATCATCCCCACCCAAGTCAATGCGATTGATGATGCCAAAGCCCTTCTGAATTTTGCTTGGGTCGGCGGCTTCCTCATTCCAGCCCTGACCGGACTCGTCTCCACCTTCTTTTCGGACTATCGCAAATTGCGCGGGGAAATTGGCCTCACGCGCTATACCCCGCAAGACATTGAGACACTGTTTGCCGCTCATGGATTCAGGGCTAGACGTGCGCCGGAAAATATCGGCTACAACCAATCACGCATGATGTTTGTGGCAGAGCCTATTTAACGCAGCGCAATCGCGGCTACGAGCCGTCCATAATCCTCTTCCCCCCGATGCACCGAGCGGCGGTAGGAGAAGAAGCGCGCCTCTTCTGCGTAAGTATCCAGCGCGAGATTTTCAAAATGCACGATGCCGGCGGCTTTCAGCCGCACACCAATATAAGCAGGCAAATCGAACATGAAATGCGCGTCTTGGCTTGACGGCAAAAAGAACCACGCATTATGCGGATCAGCCTCCAGAAAACGCGTGCGAAATTCCAGCCCCACTTCATACGAGGCTTGCGCAATCGTTGGCCCCAGCACGACATGAATGGAGGGACGTGAAGCGCCCGCCTCTTCCATCTTCTGCAAGGTCGATTCCAACACGCCTGTGAAAGCGCCTTTCCAACCTGCATGGGCGGCACCAATCACACCAGCTGCATGGTCTGCAAAAAGCAGGATTCCGCAATCAGCACCCGTGACACCCAGCGCCAGACCGCGGGTCTTGGTCACAAGAGCATCGCAGCGCGGCCGATTCTCCCCAAAGGGCGCATCCACAATTAGGCAATCGGGAGAATGAACGAGATAAGGCAGCAGGAAAAGGTCTGGCTGCACACCAAGAGCGCCGGACATCCGCGCTAAATTTTGCTCGACATGCTCGGGATTATCGCGCGACCCGCGCCCGCCATTGAGACCTGCATAAACACCTTGCGACACACCGCCTTCGCGCGTGAAAAATGCGTGGGTGATGCCCTCGCCCCGCAACAGATCGCTGGTAATGAGCGGGAGCGACATATTCACGCCTCGCGCCGGAAGCCCGGCAAAACCGGCGCGCCGCGCGGCGCAATGGCAATCGCCTTGAACAAGAGACCCATGCCCGGCGCCGCACCGACACGCTCAGTGACCAAACGCGCCAGTGCGAGATCAATGGCGCATGCCTGATCTTCGGTCGCCCGTTTCTTCAAAGCATCGGCGCGCTGTGCAATGCCAAGCCGCATCAGCAATTCGCCTTGTGTCACGGGACCAAAAACATCAGCGCCCGCGGCTTGAGCCGCGCGCGTCAGCGCGGCAAAATCCACATGAGCCGTGAGATCTGCTTCACCGGGACAATCAAGCGGATTGACTCTCTTATGTGCCTTCAATGCCTGCAGCGTTTCGCCATAGCTTGTTTCGCCATACCCATAGTCAACGACCAAAGCAGCCGATTGCCCTTTGGCGATACGCGCAGCGAGTTGCGTCATCATCAATTGCGCGGCGGGCGAGATTTCGAGCACGGCACCATCGGGTGCTTCCATTGTGAGAAGCGGCTCAGGGTCAGGCGCAAGACCAAAAGCCAGATCACCTTGCGTATCGAACCCAACAAGACGCTGATGCCAGTGCCTCGCCGCTTTCACATAATGGCGCACGGGCAGACAATCGAAAAACTCATTGGCGAGGATGATCGCGGGGCCGTCTGGCACGTCTTCAAGGCTCTTGTGCCAGCTCACCGGCACTGGCGATTGCGCCAATGCGCGCGCCTGAATCTCCTGCAAGACGGGCGACGTCTCAACCAGATGCACCTCGAGAGCAGAGGAAAATTCGTTTGAAATGCGCGCCGCGCGCAAGGCATCGGCCATCAAAGTGCCACGCCCTGGGCCCAGCTCGACCAAATAAATCTTGTCGGGCGAGCCTAGCATCGTCCAGCATTCAGCCGCCCAAAGGCCCAGCAATTCGCCAAACATTTGCGAGATCTCAGGCGCGGTGACGAAATCGCCTTTCACCCCGAACGGATCGCGCGTCATATAATAGCCATGCTGCGAATGGCTCAGGCAAACCGCCATGAATGTATCAAGCGGCATCGGCCCGTCATGGGCGATGGAGTCTTTGAAAATGCGTGTCAGCTCACTCACGCACCAACCTCCTTGTGACGCAAGGCATGAGCAATGAAGGCCAGACCGGCTAGCACAAGCGGCAGCGAGAGCAGCATGCCCATTGTGGCGCCACCAAACAGAAAGCCCAATTGCGGATCAGGCTCACGGAAAAATTCGCAACCAATGCGCGCTACGCCATAGCCTAAGCCAAAAATGCCGGTGGCCAGACCCGGACGCTTCAAAGCGCCCATACGCAAAGCCATTTGCAACAAAATAAACAACAGCACGCCTTCACTGGCGGCTTCATACAATTGGCTTGGATGACGCGGGAAAGACCCAGCCAAGGGCTCAGGAAACACCATTGCCCAATCGACATCACTCACACGACCCCACAATTCCGGCTTGATGAAATTGGCGAGGCGACCAAAGAAAATCCCCAGCGGAACAACAGCGGCACAAAGATCAGCGACCGACAGCATCGGCACTTTCTCACGCCGCGCAAACAACCAAATGCCTAAGGTCGCACCGGCAAGCCCGCCGTGAAACGACATGCCACCTTCCCACACCGCCGGGATCGACGCGGGATGGGCGAGGAAATATGTCGGATTGTAAAACAGCACATAGCCAAGCCGACCGCCCAACACGACACCAAGCGCGGCATAGACGAGCAGATCATCGAGGCTTTCAATCGCCGGGCGGATGCGCGCGCCCCAAAATGAGTCTTGCGCGGCAATGCGGCGCGCCAGCCACCAGCCCAGGACGAGCCCCGCAATATAGGCCAAAGCATACCAGCGGATCGGCAGCGGTCCGATTTCGATCAGAACCGGGTCAATGACCGGAAAGGGCAAGATAAAAATCGGCATGCGAAAGGCGAGCCTCCAAAAGGTCTCCCCGTGATGCGATGCAAGCCCCGTATCCGTCAAGGCTCAGCGTGGCGGCAACTCTTGCCTCTTGCCTCTTGCGCTTGCGCCCGCGAGGCGCGAAAAGAGGGCGTTCCGAAAAGAGAGACCGCTATGCCACAGACCAGCAACCCGATCCTCGACGATCTCGCCCGCCTGATGACGGATGCCGCCGGCATGGCACAAGGTGTGCGCCGCGAAGCCGAAACCCTTGCCAAGACTCAGATTGAGCGCTTGCTCTCGACGATGGACGTCGTCACGCGCGAGGAATTCGAAGCCGTGCGTGAAATGGCAATCCTGGCCCGTGAAGAGAACGACAAGCTTGCAGCCCGCATTGCCTATCTCGAAGCCAAGCTCGCAGCCAAATAAGCCAAATCGGAAAAGGTTAACGACCTAAAATTGCTGCTGAGAGTCACGCGTGACTCGTTGCAAGGGTCGTCAACAAAGATTCCACAGCGCATTTTAGCTTCGCGCTGGCTCACGTCCCAGAGTCAGAACGTCTGTGGACACAACAACTTGCGTCATAGACGCCACCTTCCGAATCCACGAGTTTGCACATCCAAGGGTACGCCGACTCTAGGCGATCGGACTCAGTTGCGTATATTCCTGAAGCGGACTGATTCGCTGGTTCTTTCAGTATGTAAGCCACCAGCTTTCAAAAGAGTCTCCGCTTACGGGTTGCGCCCTGCGTCGTCGTCACGAGTTAACAGAACCGCGTTCAGCCCATTCAGGTCCCAAGGCTTCCGCCTATGTCATTCACGCATGCTGAACTCGAACGCACCGAGCATCCGGTCGATGTGGTCGAGAGAATTGCCTCCGTCAACGATTGGCGCTTTGATCGCGACGACGACGATGAAATCTCCATTACGGTCGGCGGTGGCTGGACCGATTATCAAGTGGCATTTACCTGGTTGCCGAATGTGGAATCGCTCCATGTCGCCTGCGCCTTCGATGTGAAGATCGCCGAACGCCGCCGCTCTGAAGTCCATTCTCTCGTCTCGCTCATCAATGAGCAGCTCTGGGTGGGCCATTTCGGCCTATGGGAATCCGAGAATGTTGTGATCTTCCGTCACGCGATCATTCTGTCGGGTGGCGCGGAGCCCACGCCCCAGCAATGCGAAGCAGTGCTAAAGGCCGCAATCACCGCTTGCGAGCGTTACTATCAGTCTTTCCAATTCGTCATGTGGGCGGGCAAGACCGCACGCGAAGCGTTGGAGGCAGCCATGTTCGAGACGGTCGGCGAAGCCTGATGTCGTCGACTGCAGATAACTTTCCCGCGTCGATCACTCTGGTGGGCGCGGGCAAGATGGGCTCAGCCATGCTGTCGGGCTGGATCGCCATGGGGCTGAACGCCCAAACCATCACGATTTTAGAACCAGCACCTCATCCCGATCTGGAAGCGACCTGCAAGACGGAGGGCGTTGCGCTCAATCCGCCGCTGAGCGCGCTCACGCCCGCTGAAGTCCTGATCCTGGCGATCAAGCCGCAAATGCTGGAGAGCGTTGCACCCGCTCTGAGCCCCCTCGTAGGTCCCGGCACACTCATTCTCTCCATACTGGCAGGCAAACGCATTGCCGATCTTGCCGCGCGCCTGCCCGGCACAAGCGCCATTGTGCGCGCCATGCCCAATACGCCTGCCGCCATTGGGCGCGGTATTACGGGCGTAGCCGCCAGTAGTAGCGTCACAGAGCGCCAGCGCGGCATGACCGACGCCCTGCTGGGCGCTGTGGGCGCTGTCGAATGGCTGGCCAGCGAAACACTCATTGATGCGGTGACTGCGGTCTCTGGCTCCGGCCCCGCTTATATTTTCTATCTCGCAGAAGCCTTGGCCAAGGCGGGAGAAGCAGCGGGCCTACCCGCCGATCTTGCCGCCCGTCTGGCGCGCGCCACCGTTGAGGGCTCGGGCGAACTAATGCATCTCTCGCCAGAGCTGACACCTGCCAAATTACGCGAGAATGTCACATCGCCCGGCGGCACAACCGCCGCTGCCCTTGCTGTTTTGATGGCAGATGGCGGGCTTTCCCCTCTCATGCGCGACGCCGTGGCTGCGGCGCAGCGCCGCGCTGGCGAGCTGTCGGGCTGAGGCCCATTGGAAAGCGCACAGATGCGGCCTAAATAAGAGAGACGAATATCTCCCTTGAAGGCTATTTTCCATGAGCGAGACCCAGACATCCAAAACCAAGCGCGACCTGATCGTCGATGCGCTGATGGAACTTGCCGCCGAGCGGCGCTGGGAAGACATTTCCATCCATGATGTCGCAGTGCGTGCTGGCATCAGCCTGTCCGATTTCCGTGATCAATTTCCCTCCAAGGGCGCAGCTCTCGCCGCCTTCTCGCGCTACATCGACAAAATCGTGCTTGATGGCACCAGCGATGATCTGGCCGGAGAGCCAGCCAAAGACCGCCTCTTCGATGTGCTGATGCGGCGCTTGGATGCCATGGCGCCACAGCGAGAGGCCTTGCGCGCCATCGTCGAATGGGCGCGGCGTGATCCTGTGTCTGCGACGGCGCTGAATTCCATGGCGCTGAATTCCATGCGCTTCATGCTGGAGGCGGCCGATATTTCGTCCGAAGGCGCCACAGGCCATGTGAAACTGCAAGGCTTGGTGCTCGCCTGGACGCGCATTCTCGATGTCTGGCTGGATGATGAAGATCCGGCACTGGCCCGCACCATGGCAGCGCTTGATCGTGAATTGGCGCGCGGTGAAAAACTGGTTGCGCGGGTCGAAGACATGAATCGCTTAGCCGCGCCTTTACGCACACTCGCGCGCTCATTTCTGACCATGGCGCGCTCACGCGAACCCGGCGCACGGCGCGCTCATTTTGACGAAGAGACGGGGCCCAATACGTCAGAAGAGCGCCGCACGCATACGCTCTAAACCGGCACCCTGACACTGGCGCGCAATCCACCCAATGGGCTTTGTGCGAGTTGGATATCGCCACCATGTGAGCGCGCAATATCGCGTGCAATGGCCAATCCCAGCCCCGTGCCAAACCCCTCTTCCAAAGTGCGTGCTTCATCGCGCTGGTAAAATGGACGAAACACATCCTCGCGCTCATTGGCAGGAATGCCTGGGCCGTCATCATCCACATTGACGGTAAGAAAGCGCGCATCGCGCACAGCGGAAATCTCGATCTTGTTGCCATAGCGCAATGCGTTGGACACGAGATTAACCAAGCAACGCTTGAACGCATCGGGCCGCACAATCACCGTACTCTCGCCCGACACTTCAATCTGCGCAGGGTGACCCTGCCGCTCGGCATCAGCTTTTAATTCTTCCAGCAAGATACGCATATCGGTGGGCTCGGCCACCTCGCCTGCGTCACCACGTGCGAAGGCGAGATAGGCCTCAAGCATGCGCTGCATTTCTTCGACATCTTTCTGCACGGCTTCAAATTCCGGCCCATCACCCAGCAAGGCCAATGACAATTTGAATCGCGTCAGCACCGTTCGCAAATCATGACTGACGCCATTGAGCATGGCTGTGCGCTGTTCCATCGCGCGCTCAATGCGCCGCTTCATTTCCATGAATGCATAGCCAGCTTGGCGCACCTCACGCGCGCCATGGGGACTCCATTCAGCATCTCGTCCCTTACCGAAATCTTGCGCGGCTTGTGCCAGGCGCAGAATCGGCCGGATCTGGTTGCGCAAAAAAGCAACCGACACGGCTAGCAAAACAAGTGACGTACCCACCATCCAGACCAGAAAAATGTGGGAATTGGACGCGTAGGCCGCATTGCGACGCGCCACCACGCGCATCATCGAATCTTCCAGCTGGATGCGGATTTCAACAAGGCTCGACTTGCCGACCGTATCTATCCAGAAGGGCCTGCGTATTTGCGTCGAGATTTCGCGCGACAAAGCCTGATCGAGAATGGAGAAAAACGGCTTTGGTAAGGTCGGGGGCAGCGGCTCCCGGCCGGTGAAACGCAGATCAAGTCCCATGCGGCTGGACGCAATTTTTTGCAGCATCACGACATTGTCAGGGCTTGGATTGGCGCGATACAGATCCGCAATGCTCGCAATATCCTGAACCACCGCCGTCGACAGGCGGAAGGTGACGAGCTGCCAATGCCGCTCCATAAAGAAGTAAGCAATAGCCGATTGCAAGATCACCATCGGCACGATGACGATCAACAGCGAACGCGCATAAAGCCCTTTCGGCATATATTCTGCAACGTTACGCGCAAAATTTCGCCATGCCGTGCGCGGACGCTCGAAATAGGCCGGAAAGAAGGACAGGCTCATGGGCTGCGCCTCACCTGTCGAGCATCAGGCGATAGCCTGTGCCGCGTGCTGTTTGCAGATAAAGCGGATTGGTCAGGTCAATCTCGATCTTGCGGCGCAGCCGATTGATCTGCACATCGACCGTGCGTTCATTATTGGCGCCGCCATCGCCAGCCAGCGTCTCGCGCGCCACAGGCCCACCCGCCGCATTGGCGAGAAGGCGCAGCATGAAACGTTCACGATCCGTGAGGCGGATGAGATCTTCGCCCTGTCGCAATTCTCCGCGCTCCAGATTGAAGATGAAATCGCCAAAGCGCACGCTGGGAACAGACGCCACAATCAGTGCATCGCTGCGCGCAACAGTACGCCGCAAAATTGAGGCGATGCGAAGCGACAATTCCTTCGGTTCAAAAGGCTTTGCCAGATAATCATCCGCACCGACTTCCAATCCGCGCACGCGATCATCTGTCTCGGTGCGAGCGGTGAGCATCAGGATCGGCACATCCGAATCCTCGCGGAATTTTTCTGCAAATTCCAGCCCTGTTTCGCCGGGCATCATCACATCGAGGATAATAAGATCGAAGGACAAGGCACGCAGTTTACCCCGCGCCTCTTGCGCCGTCCCTGCGGCGGTCACACGATAACCCTGCCCCGTGAGATAGCGAGCAATCAGCGCACGAATGCGCCTGTCATCATCCACGACCAACACATGCGGCGCATCATCGGGCAAAGCAATCGCGACATTAGCCATCGCGCTGTTCATGACTTCTCCTCGCGCGACTTACCCCAGACCAGCGAGCAAACCCTATCGCGCTCGGCAGGGTCAATCATCGCGAGAAGAAAGTCGATGGCTGGCCCTCTGGCGTCCGTTGGTAATTCGCCTAAGGCCCGTTCGAAGCGGCGGCTTTGCAGATCAGACAGATCCATGGCGAGCCGGTGGCCCTTGGGGGTGGGAAAGAGCAGACGCTGGCGCCGGTCGGTCACGCCCGCACGTGCTTCGACATAGCCAGTATCCAGCAATTCCTTCAAAACACGATTGAGGCTCTGCTTGGTGATGCCCAATATGTCCAGCAATTCAGCGATCATCAGGCCGGGCTGGCGGTTGACGAAATGCAGCACCCGGTGATGGGCCCGGCCAAAGCCGATATCCTCAAGCAGGCGATCTGCATCCCCGACGAAATCGCGATAGGCGAAGAAGAACAATTCAATCAAATCGAACGCGGGCGCCGAGACTTCAGCCGACGTCTGAGCAGCTTTGTGTGATTGGGAGTGAGCCTGCAGAGCCTGATCCATCAACACGTCCCTTTTACGTCAGCCATATTGACATATTTCAGGTTGGTTGCTACTCGTCAAGACCCGCTTGAGATCCAAAAAGCGGGAGAAACCTTTGTAAAATCAGCGAGACATGTCCATGTCAGTTCTGCCCTTCGACCAGCGTGACGGTTTCATCTGGATGAACGGTGCCTTGGTCCCGTGGAAGGATGCCAAGCTCCATGTTCTCTCGCATGGCCTCCACTACGCCTCCTGCGTTTTCGAGGGCGAACGCGCCTATGGCGGCAAGATCTTCAAGATGACCGAACATTCTGAGCGCTTCCGTAAATCGGCCGAATTTCTCGATTTCGAGATTCCCTATTCTGTTGGCGAGCTTGATGCTGCCAAGCGCCTGACGCTGGAAAAGAACGGCTTCCAGAACTGCTATGTTCGCCCTGTCGCCTGGCGCGGCTCGGAGATGATGGCGGTCGCCGCCCAGCACGCCACTATCAATGTCGCCATTGCGGTCTGGGACTGGCCAAGCATGTTCGACGTGAACGAGAAGATGAAGGGCATCAAGCTCGATATGGCGGACTATCGCCGCCCGGACCCGATGACAGCACCCTGCCATTCAAAGGCCGCTGGCCTCTATATGATCTGCACGATCAGCAAGCATCGCGCCGAGCGTAAGGGCTTTGCTGATGCGATGATGCTCGACTGGCAGGGCCGCGTGGCCGAATGCACGGGCGCCAATATTTTCTTCACCCAGGGCGGCAAGATCCACACGCCGATCGCCGACTGCTTCCTCGACGGGATCACGCGCCGCACGGTGATTGAGCTGGCCAAGCGTCGCGGCATTGAAGTGATCGAACGGCGCATCATGCCAGACGAACTGGCGAGCTTGGAAGAATGCTTCATCTGCGGCACGGGTGCAGAAGTGACGCCCGTTTCGCAGGTCGGCCCATTCAACTTCGTCCCCGGCGCGATTTCGCGTCAGCTGATCGAAGATTATACGGCTGAAGTGAACGCCTAACATAAGCCGCCACCTCGCCGTCATTGCGAGGAGCAAAGCGACGCGGCAATCCACTGCGCTACCGTCAAAACTGGGCGCACTGGATTGCCGCGTCGGCCTTTGTCCTCCTGGCAATGACGAGATTACTTCCAGCGCTCCAGCGCTTTGTCGTCGGCGTCTTTCGCCTCGACCCAATCGCCGCTTGAGCCATCGACCTTATGCTCGCGCTTCCAGAAGGGCGCGGAGGTCTTCAGAAAATCCATAATATATTCGCAGGCCGCAAAAGCCTGGCCGCGATGCGCACCTGACACAGCGACAAACACAATGCGCTCTCCCGGCACAATCTTGCCATAGCGATGCAACACCGTAATGCCCTGCACAGGCCAACGCGCGCGGGCTTCATCGGCAATGCGCTGCAATTCCTTCTCCGCCATGCCTGGATAATGTTCCAGCTCCAGCGCAGATAAGGCGCCCGCTTCATGGCGGCAAAAGCCTGTAAATGTCGTCAGCGCGCCCACATCATTGCGACCACGGGTCAGCGCATCCGCTTCCGCCTGCGGGTCAAAATCCTCGCGCTGGATGCGGATGGTGGTCGACATTCAGCCCCCCGTCATCGGCGGGAAAAAGGCGATCTCGCGCGCGCCTTCAATCAAGACATCATGTTTGACATGGGTCTGGTCGATGGCGACGCGAATGATCTTCGCGGCCTCGAATGCATGCTCATATTCCTCACCGCGACCCTTCAGCCAGGCCAAAAGATCAGCAACGCTCTTCACCTCTGCAGGTGGCGCAATCTCTTCTTCGGATTTGCCAACGCGCTCACGCACCCAGGCGAAATAGACGGCTTTCATGCCCATCCTCAATCGACGTGTTTCAGACCCGACCTCATATAATCAATGCCGGTGTAAAGCGTCAGAAGCGCTGCAGTCCACAAGAGCACAAGGCCGATCATCTGCGTGCCGGGCAAAACTTCTTCACCCGCCGGGCCCGCAATGAGGAAACCCAATGCAACAAGTTGCACCGTTGTCTTGTATTTTGCCACACGCGTCACAGGTACGGACACATGCAGCTCCGCCAGATATTCGCGCAAGCCCGAAACCAGCATCTCGCGGCAAAGAATGACAATGGCCGCCCAAATGTCCCAGCTCTTGATCGACTGTGTAGCAACCAAAATCATCAAGCAGGAAGCAACCAGAAGCTTGTCGGCAATCGGATCAAGCATGCGGCCCAGCGAACTCTGCTGATCCATGGTGCGGGCCAGATAGCCATCGAGAAAGTCGGTGATGGCGGCGGCGGCGAAAATACCAAGCGCCGTCCAGCGCACCCAGTGAAGCTCCGACCAAAACATAAGTGAGGCCACCACGGGCACGGCTGCGAGCCGCCCGTAGGTCAGGAGATTGGGAAGACTCCAGGTCCCGCCCCGATTGATGCTTTTTACGGTCATGTCGGAGGGAGGGAAACAGTCTGCAGTCGCCCGCGTCAAGCGGGCGGGAGCCATCTCGGGCTCACTTTCGTGCAGGATCAGTCTTTGTCGTGGAAAAAGTCGTAGACGAGCTTGGCCGTGGCGGCATTGATGCCCGACACTTTCTCCAAATCGGCAAGCCCCGCGCGGGAAATGGCCTTGGCGGTTCCAAAGGCGTGCAGCAGTGCGCGCTTGCGAGCCGGGCCGACGCCGGCAATCTCGTCGAGTGGGGATTTGGTGAATTCCTTCTTCCGCCGCGCCCGATGCGTGCCAATGGCAAAGCGATGCGCCTCGTCGCGCAGCCGCTGCACGAAATAGAGCGCGGGATCGCGCGGCGGCAGGCGGAACGGCTCTTTGCCGGGCAGAAAGAAGGTCTCACGCCCCGCATCGCGATCAACACCCTTTGCGATGGAGGCAATCTCAACGCCCTCTACTCCCAGCTCGGTGAGAATCTCACACGCGATTTGAAACTGGCCGCGCCCGCCATCGATCAGAATGAGATCGGGCCGCGAGGGGAATGTGTCGACAGGGTCTGCATGTTCATCCAGCGTCACCGGCGGAGCGTCCGCCCCCTCATCCTTCACAAGTCGCGCAAAACGGCGGCGCAAGACTTCGCGCATCATGCCGTAATCGTCGCCCGGCGTCAGCTCTTCGCCCTTGATGTTGAATGTCCGGTAATGAGTTTTCATAAAACCCTGCGGCCCAGCCACAACCATAGCGCCGACCGCATTGGTGCCCATGATATGGGAATTGTCGTAAATCTCCACGCGGCGCAATTTACGCTCGAGTCCGAAAGCCGCGGCCAGAGATTCCAAAAGCTTTGTTTGCGCCGACGTCTCGGCCAATTTTCGGCCAATCGTCTCACGCGCATTTTTGGCTGCATGCTCGACCAGGTCGCGCCGCTCTCCTCGTTGCGGCACAGCCACTTCAATCTTACGCCCGGCGCGCAAGCTCAGCGCCTCTTCGAGCAATGCGCGGTTTTCCACATCATGCGAAAGAAGCACCACGCGCGCTGCAGGCTTCTCGGCATAGAATTGCGCCAGGAAGGCATCGAGCACCTCGGCCTCACCCATGCTTTTATCGGCGCGTGGAAAATAGGCGCGATTGCCCCAGTTCTGAAATGTGCGGAAGAAGAAAACCTCGACGCAGAATTGTCCAGCCTGCTCGATGATGGCAAAGACATCGGCCTCTTCCACCGTGCGCGGATTAATGCCCTGCTCACCCTGAATGGCAGAAAGCGCCGCAATGCGATCACGCAGACGCGCGGCGCGCTCGAATTCGAGCTGCTCGGAGGCCTGCGTCATCTCGGTGGCCAGATTTTCGCGTACAGCGCGACTCTTGCCTGACAGAAAATCGCGCGCCTCATTGGCAAGTCGCGCATAATCCTCCTGCGCAATCTCGCCCGTGCAAGGCCCGGCGCAGCGCTTGATCTGATAAAGCAAGCATGGGCGCGTGCGGTTTTCGTAAAAGGAATCTGTGCAAGAGCGCAACAGAAATGCGCGCTGCAAAGCATTCAACGTGCGATTGACCGCCCAGACGCTGGCAAAGGGACCGAAATAATCGCCCTTGCGCGCGCGCGCGCCGCGATGCTTGGTCAATTGCGGGGCCGCATGATCACCCGTCAGCAGAATATAGGGAAACGACTTGTCATCGCGCATCAACACATTGAAGCGCGGCTTCATCTGCTTGATGTAATTGGTCTCCAGCAACAGGGCTTCAGTCTCGGTTGCGGTCGAGACAAAGACCATGGAGCTGGCGAGCGAAATCATCCGCGCGATGCGGCCGTTATGTCCACCGTCGCGCGCATAAGAGGCGATGCGTTTTTTGACGCTCTTCGCCTTGCCGACATAGAGAACCTCGCCCTCGGCCGAGATCATCCGATAGACGCCGGGGCCCGTGGGGGCATCGCGCAGATAGGATTTGATGACCTCCGACCCGCGCTGGAGGGAGGCAGACACGGTCTCGCCTTCAGCAGCAAGATCAAGCGCGCCTGCTAATTCGTCTTCGGGCTCGGAGACGGCCTCTTCACCCTTAGCTGCGCCGGGCATGGCGAAGCTGACCACCCCATCGGGGGGCGTCGCAAAATCCGGCTCGGGTTTGGGGCGGCGGCTCATTCCCGACATCTAGGCACAGACAGAGCCCAAAGAAAGCCTCGCGCAGCCCGGAACGCCCATGTTTTCCGGTGGATCGTCAATGGATGGGGCAAGGTTTGGTTGTTTGCCCATGGCAAGCTTGGTAAGACGCCGCTCATAGAGGTCGGCACGGGCAAGGACTTCCGGACATGAGCGACATCAAACTTCTCGCAGGAAACTCCAACCGGGCTCTGGCTGATTCTATCGCCGCTTATCTCGGCGTCTCGTTGACCAAATGTCAGGTCCGGCGTTTTGCCGACATGGAAATCTTCGTCGAGATTCAGGAAAATGTCCGCGGGCAGGATACGTTCATTATCCAGTCGACATCCTTCCCCGCAAACGACCACCTGATGGAACTGCTGATTATGACCGACGCGCTGCGCCGCGCGTCAGCGCGCCGCATCACCGCGGTTGTCCCCTATTTCGGCTATGCCCGGCAGGACCGCAAACCCGCCCCGCGCGCGCCGATCTCGGCCAAACTCGTGTCCAATTTGATTACCCGCGCCGGCGTTGACCGCGTCCTGACAGTTGATCTGCATGCAGGCCAGATCCAGGGCTTCTTTGATATTCCAACCGACAATCTGTTCGGCGCACCTGTGATGGTTCGCGACATCAAGGAACGTCTTGATCTCAACAATGTCATGGTGATTTCGCCTGACGTTGGCGGTGTGGTGCGCGCCCGTGCGCTCGCCAAGCGTATCGATGCGCCGTTGGCCATCGTCGACAAGCGCCGCGAGCGCGCTGGCGAATCCGAAGTCATGAATGTCATCGGCGATGTGTCGGGCAAGAGCTGCATTCTGGTTGACGATATCGTCGATTCCGGTGGCACGCTTTGCAATGCGGCGGAAGCCCTGCTGTCACGCGGCGCCAAAGAAGTGCGCGCCTATATCACCCATGGCGTGCTCTCGGGCGGCGCGGTGGCGCGCATTACCTCATCCAAGCTGAAGGAATTGGTGGTCACCGATTCCATCCAGCCCACCGAAGCTGTGCGGGTGGCAAGCAACATCCGCGTCATCTCCATCGCCCCCCTGATGGGCGAAGCCATTGCACGCACGGCCAAGGAAGAATCCGTGTCGAGCCTGTTTGATTGAGGGCTAGACCGAGAGCACACCAAACCGTCATTGAGAGCGTAAGCGAAGCAATCCGGATGCCTCACGTGGAACCCCTGGATTGTTTCGTCGCCTAGAGCCCCCGCGGTGATGGCGCAAGGCAGGGAGGTTTTGCTACCAATTTCAGCTTGTTGGCGCCAAATCTGGACCCGGCAAGCCTTGGCCTTCACTAATCCCGCCCGCGCCATTGCCTCCCCAGCTCTTTTCCCTTAAACACCGCCCTGCTCCCGCCGACACCCTTGGAGGCACGGGAGCTTTTTGTTTCAAGAAGGACGAAACCAATGGCAGCGGCAACAAAGCAGCTTGCGGCCACGGTTCGCAGCGGGTCTGGCAAGGGGGCCGCCCGCAGCGTACGCCGTGAAGGCCGTGTACCGGGCGTAATTTATGGTGGCGGCGTCGACGCCGAAGCCATCTCGGTCGATTACCGTGAAATCAACAAGCTTATTTACGCGGGTCACTTCCTGACCACGATCTTCGAGATCGACATTCAGGGCCGCAAGGAACGCGTTATTCCGCGCGACTACCAGCTCGATGTCGTGAAAGATACCCCGCTGCATGTCGACTTCCTGCGACTGCGTCCGGGCTCACGCCTGAAGGTGAACGTGCCCGTGCATTTCATCAATCAGGACACCTGCCCCGGCATCAAGAAGGGCGGCGCTCTCAACATCGTCCTGCACAATGTCGAATTGCGCGTTCCCGCCGATCAGATACCGGATTCGCTCAAGGCCGATCTGTCGACGCTCGACATTGCCGAGGCTCTGCACATTAGCGCAGTGACAATGCCGGAAGGCTGCAAGCCGACCCAGGCCGGCGACTTCACCATCGCCTCGATCACGCCGCCGGCCAAGGCTGAAGAAACACCGGCCGCTGCTGCGGCCGCCGCCGCTCCCGCCGCGAAGAAGTAATCTTCACGGATATGTGGCACAAGATCCCGCCCGCGCCTCTCGCGCGGGCGGTTTCATATTGAGGGGTCGCAATGCTGCTCTTTGTCGGGCTTGGCAATCCTGGCCGCCAATATGCGGGCAACCGCCACAATATCGGCTTTATGGCCATTGAAGCCATTGCGCGCGCATATAACTTTCCTGCAGCGCGGCAAAAATATCAGGCGCTCTGCACCGAGGGCACAATTGGCGCGGAACGCGTCCTTCTCATGCAGCCGCAAACCTACATGAATGAAAGCGGCCGCGCGGTTGGCGAGGCTGCACGCTTTCACAAAATCGGCCTAGATGAGATCGTCGTCTTTCACGACGAACTGGATCTGCCGCCTGCCAAATTGCGCGTGAAAAAAGGCGGCGGCAATGCCGGTCACAATGGCCTGCGCTCCATCACAGCCCATCTCGAGAATGACTATCGCCGCGTACGGCTTGGCATCGGCCACCCGGGCGACAAAGCGCTCGTTCATTCCTTCGTGCTGAATGATTTTGGCAAAAATGAAATGAAATGGGTGGAAGCGCTCTGCGATTGCATCGCGCGTGACGCTGCCTTGCTTGCCAAGGGCGAAGACGCAAGCTTCCAAAACCGCATCCACCTTGCGATGGATGCCGCCGGCTTTAAGGATGAGAAGATTCCGGGCGGGAAGTGATCAGGCCACTGCCCCGCAGCATTTCTTGAATTTCTTGCCAGACCCGCAGCTGCACGGATCGTTCCGGCCTATCTGCGCGCCCTTCACAATGGTGCGGCCCTTGGGGCGCGCGCCATCGAGGAAATACCAGCACTGGTCTTTCTCGTCGTAACGGAAAGTCGAGCGCTCATGGTGCGCCTCGCGATCGTCGCCCGCGCGGGTGAAATGTGCGACGAATTCGACAATACCCGTTTTATTGCCGGACCGGCCCTCGACCGTCTCGACAATATCCAGACCATGCCATTCGCTTTCGCGCGCCCAGGCTTCCAGCGATCCGCGCTCGATATCCGAGCGGGCCTCGGGCGCCACCGAGCTGATCAGATAATCGATATTGCCCGTAGCAAAGGCCGAATAGCGCGCCCGCATCAAGGCTTCGGCGCTTGGCGCCTTGGCCTGGCCTGAAAGATAGGGCTCGCAGCATTCTGCGAAAGGGAGGGTTTTTTCAGCCGTCTTGCGGCAAGGGCAAGTCAGGGGAGTGTTGATCTGTGTCATGGGCGGGGGATAGCTTGCCAGCCTCTCAAGTGCAAGCTCCCCTACCCCCGCCTTGCCTTTTCCTCGCCTGCGTTCCATAGGACAGGGCAATCGGGCGCCTTGCCCTCCCCCTCAGCCATCCGAGACGATCATGGGCTTTAAATGCGGCATTGTGGGCCTGCCGAATGTCGGCAAGTCGACCCTCTTCAACGCCCTCACACAGACGGCGGCAGCGCAGGCGGCCAATTACCCCTTCTGCACCATCGAGCCTAATGTGGGTGATGTCGCCGTGCCCGATCCGCGGCTTGACAAGCTCGCCGCGATCGCTGGCTCGAAAGAAATCATCCCGACCCGCCTCACCTTCGTGGATATTGCCGGCCTCGTGCGCGGCGCCTCCAAGGGCGAGGGCTTGGGCAACCAGTTTCTCGCCAATATCCGCGAATGCGACGCCATTGCCCATGTCGTGCGCTGCTTTGAAGATTCCGACATCACCCATGTCGAAGGCAAGATTGATCCGCTGGCTGATATTGAGACGATTGAGACCGAGCTGATGCTGGCCGATCTCGAAAGCCTCGAAAAGCGCGTTGGCAACACCGAGAAAAAAGCCAAGGGCGGCGACAAGGAAGCCAAAGAGCTGTTCGATCTGATGAACCGCTGCCTCGTGCTGCTGCGCGAAGGCAAGCCCGCCCGCATGGTTGAGCGTAGCGCTGATGAGCGCAAATTGTTTGAGGGGCTGGGCCTGCTCTCCTCAAAGCCTGTGCTTTATGTGTGCAATGTCGAGGAAGCTTCGGCCGACAAGGGCAATGCTTTCACAGAAAAGGTCGCTGGCCGCGCCAAAGCAGAAGGCGCAGTGGCTGTTGTCGTCTCCGCCAAGATCGAGAGCGAGATCGCCGTTCTGCCCGCTGATGAACAGAAAGATTATCTTGAAGCCGTCGGCCTTGAAGAGCCCGGCCTCAACCGCGTCATCCGCGCGGGCTACCAGCTCTTGGGGTTAGTGACCTATTTCACCGTGGGCCCGAAAGAAGCACGCGCTTGGACGATCGAGCGCGGTACAAAGGCCCCGCAAGCAGCCGGCGTCATCCATACGGATTTCGAAAAAGGCTTCATTCGATCTGAAACGGTTGCTTACGAAGATTATGTCGCCTTCAATGGCGAAGCGGGCGCCCGGGAAGCTGGAAAGTTCCGGCTCGAAGGGAAAGAATATGTAGTGCAGGACGGCGACTGCCTGCACTTCCGCTTTGCCAATTGAGGCGCTAGGCACCACTTCACCAATGGCACGCGCATGAGTAACGCCCCGCAGCTTTTTTTCGAAGACTTCCCCGCCGGAAGTCGGCTCGAATTCGGCAGCTATGGCGTCACCAAGGACGAGATCATTGCATTTGCCAGCGCCTTTGATCCGCAATCTTTTCATCTCGATGAACAGGCGGCCGAGCGCTCTATCTTGGGCGGGCTCTCTGCCTCTGGCTGGCACACCTGCGCCATCGGCATGCGGCTCATGTGTGAGGGCTTTCTCAATATCACGGATGGGCGCGGCTCACCGGGCATTGACGAGGTGAAATGGCTGAAGCCTGTGCGCCCCGGCATGATCTTGTCGATGCAGGCCGATATTGTCTCAGCCCGCGCCTCACAATCGCGCCCCACGATAGGCCTCGTACAATTTCGGCTGACATTGCGTGATGAAAACGGTGCCGGCGTGATGGTGCAAGACAATATCATCATGATGGGCCGACGCGGAAGCGCGCGCCAACCCCATCCTGGTTTGAAGCCACAGACATCGACACCCATGTTGCCCTTCGATGGCGCGGATCAGATTCCGGGCTTTGCTGACATGCAAACGGGCAAACGCATCGTGCTGGGCGGAACATATTTTTCTGCCGAGAACATTATCGATTATGCAAGCCGTTTCGATCCGCAGCCTTTTCATGTCGATTTAGACGCTGCGGCAACAGGGCCTTTTGGCGCACTCGCCGCATCAGGCTGGCACACAGCTGCTGCATGGATGCGCTGCTTTGTGGATACGAAAGAACGAAGCGGCGTGATCGCGCAATCGGGCCCCTCACCGGGGTTTTCAAACTTGCGCTGGCTGAAGCCTGTCTATGCGGGCGACACAGTCACTTACGACACAAGCGTCATCGAAAAACGCGTCACCTCGCGCCCCGGCTGGGGATTGGTGAAGGCCAAAAACAGCGGCATTAACCAGCATGGTGCTGCGGTCTTTGAATTCGAGAGTGTTAGCTTTTGGAAAACTTAGCCGTCATTGCGAGGAGGCCATAGGCCGACGCGCCAATCCATAGCACCAGCCATGAAAGATAAGCGCTATGGACTGCTTCGTCACTGCGTTTCTCGCAATGACGAGGCGAGGGCTAATGCCCCTCAAACTTCACCAGCGCGCGCACAGGAACACCGAGTGCCTCAATCTTCTTGGTGCCGCCCAGCTCCGGCAGATCAATTACAAAACAGGCGGCCACAACCTCCGCGCCCATTTGCTGCAACAATTTCACCGCTCCCTCTGCTGTGCCACCTGTCGCAATGAGATCATCAACCAAAATCACACGCTCGCCCTTCGCAATGGCATCGATGTGCATTTCCATTTCATCCACGCCATATTCGAGGGAATAGGCAACCGACACTGTTGTGAACGGCAACTTGCCCTTCTTGCGGATCGGCACAAAGCCGGCTGACAGCTGGTGCGCGACAGCGCCACCTAAAATAAAGCCGCGCGCCTCCATACCCGCGACCTTATCCACTTTGGTGCCAGCCCAAGGCTGCACCAATTCATCCACAGCGCGACGAAAGGCGCGCGGATTGCCCAGCAATGTCGTGATGTCACGAAACATAATACCTGGCTTGGGATAATCGGGAATTGTGCGGATGGACGCACGCAAATCGTTTTCGATTGTCATTTTTTGTCCTTCAACGCGCATTGACGCGCGCCATGATGGCATCGATCTTATTGAGAAGATCTGGATCCCGCATCGCTGGCGCTGTCATGATGGCATTGTCGAGCGCGCGATCTGAACCGACAGGGCAGGCCTGATGCTCTTTGGGAAAATCGGAAATGAGCCGCGCTAAAAGCTTTGCGGCTTTTGCCGCATTGTCATGCACAACCTTGATGACGGCCGCGACATCCACTTCATCATGATGAGGGTGCCAGCAATCAAAATCCGTGACCATGGCGACCGTCGCATAGGAGATTTCAGCCTCGCGCGCGAGCTTGGCTTCGGGCATGGCGGTCATGCCAATGACGTCGCAGCCCATGGCCTTGTAGGCAAGCGATTCTGCGAGGGAGGAAAATTGCGGACCCTCCATGCACACATAAGTCCCGCCGCGCACGACCTCTATTCCTTCGGCATTTGCAGCGGCCGCAATGCAATCCTGCAACTTGGGCGCAACAGGGTGAGCCATGGAGACATGAGCCACACAGCCATTGCCGAAGAAGGACGATGCACGACCTACAGTGCGATCCATAAATTGATCGACCAGAACGAATGTGCCCGGCGACAGATTTTCCCGGAAAGAGCCACAGGCCGAAACTGAGACAAGATCGGTGACGCCAACCCGCTTCAGCGCGTCAATATTTGCCCGATAATTGATGCCCGATGGCGACAGGCGGTGCCCGCGTCCGTGACGGGGTAGAAACACAGCCGCGGTCCCGCCAATCCGGCCAAAGCGCAAAGCATCCGAGGGCTCACCCCAAGGTGTAGAAACACGCTCTTCGCGCAAATCCTGCAGCCCAGGGAGATCGTAAATTCCTGAGCCGCCGATGATGCCAATCAAAGATTTTGTCATAGACGAATCCTTTCGGCGCATTTTCACCGAACGGCCATAGGCAAAGCAAGGCTTGAATGGATGTAATGTGACTTGCGTTCGCGTCAAAGCAGGCGATCATGACACGACAAGACAGAGGAGCTGCGCCATGCATTATTTTCGCCATAAGGGCTGGGAAATCGCCGAGCGCGAAGCCACCCCAGAGGCCTTATTCCTGAACCGCCGTGCCTTGCTGGGCGCGGGCGCGGGCGCCATTGCTGCCAGCGGCCTGCCAGCCTTCGCTGCCGAGGACAGCGACCCCTCAGCCAGCATCTATCCCGCCCGGCGGAATGAGAGCTTCAAACTCGACCGTGACATCACGCCCGAAAAGCTCAACGCCCAATATAATAATTTTTACGAATTCGGTATGGACAAGCGCATCTTCACACGCGTCGACACATTGAAGACGCGGCCATGGGAAATAGCCATCGACGGCCTTATAGAGAAACCGTTCAAAATCGCCATCGATGATCTTTTGAAAAAAGTGCAGCTGGAAGAGCGGCTCTATCGCCATCGTTGCGTCGAAGCTTGGTCCATGACCGTGCCGTGGACGGGATTTCCGCTGAAACAATTGGTCGATCTTGCCAAGCCAACATCAGGCGCCAAATATGTGCGCTTTGAAACCTTCCTTGATCCGAAAATGGGGCCAGGACAAAAACAGAGCTGGTATCCCTGGCCTTATGTCGAGGGGCTTTCCATGGCGGAAGCCACCAATGATCTGACGCTGATGGTGACGGGCGCTTACGGGAAGCCGCTCGCCAAACAATTCGGTGCCCCGATCCGCCTGCATGCGCCGTGGAAATATGGCTTCAAATCAGTGAAATCGATCACGCGGATGTCTTTTGTCGCCGAACAGCCGAAGAATTTCTGGCAATCGCTGCAATCCTCCGAATATGGATTCTGGGCCAATGTAAATCCGGAAGTTGCACATCCGCGCTGGTCGCAAGCAACAGAAGAAGTACTCGGCACAGGCAACCGCATTCCGTCCACATTATTCAACGGCTATGGCGAACAGGTTGCCCATCTCTACAAGGGGATGGAGAGCGAGAAAATCTGGTTCTAGTTACGAGCGAAGCAAATCAGAACCAAGCATTTGGCTTTCTGGATTGCTTCGCATTCGAATCGCGTTGGCGGTTAAAAATCCCAGCGCTGCGCACTTGTTACCAGAAAGTCGCGGAAGACCTGAATACGCGCGACATTCTTCAGCTCTTCCGGATAGACCAGATAGCAATCGAGCTCCGGCATGTCGGCTTCAGGCAAAATTCTCACCAGCGATGAATCCGGCCCGACAAGATAATCAGGCAGAACGGAAATGCCTGCGCCCGCTTCCACCGCACGGCGGAGAGCTGGAATATTATTACAGGTCATTTGCGAGGGGCGCGGCGAGCGAGGCGGACGGCCGGCATATTGTAGTGAATTGATATTCGTCAGGTAATGCGCGGATGAGGCGCCGTAGGTGAGAATGCGGTGCTTGTCGAGATCGTCGAGCGATTTGGGCTGCCCATAGCGCTTGAGATAGCTCGCCGCCGCATAGGCGTGAAAATGCATAGTGAAGAGCCGGCGGCGGATCAGATCGGGCTGCACAGGCTCGCGCACACGCAAAGCGACATCGGCTTCGCGCATGCCGATATCCAACTCATCATCAGACAGAATGAGATTGAGCTCGATATCGGGATAAAGTTCCAAAAATTCGGCAATGCGCGGCGTCAGCCATTCGGTGCCCACACCAATCGTCGTTGTCACACGCAAGAGACCATGGGGCCGCTCGCGATTGTCAGACAGGCGCATGCGGGTCGCATCAAGCTTCTGCCAGACGTCTTTCACTGTACGAAACAGCAATTCGCCCTGCTCGGTCAGAATCAGCCCGCGCGCATGGCGATGAAACAGCGGCACCTTCAAATCTTGCTCGAGCGCACTGACCTGACGGCTAACCGCCGACTGGCTCAAGCCCAGCGCGTCACCCGCATGGGTGAAGGAGCCTGCCTCGGCAGCCGCATGAAAGATGCGCAGCTTGTCCCAATCCACGAGGCATCTCCTTCAACAGGGGCGATGATGATTCAGCTGTCTACGCTTTTGGCAGAGCGGCCAACCAACGCTCGGCTTCGAGCGCGGCCATACAGCCCATGCCCGCAGCCGTTACGGCTTGGCGATAAATGTCGTCCGTCACATCGCCTGCTGCATAAACTCCTGGCACACTGGTCTGCGTAGAATCGGGCGCGGTCTGGATATAGCCGTTGGACTTGATTATGAGCTGACCAGCAAAGAGCTGCGAGGCGGGCTCATGGCCAATGGCCACAAACACACCGTCCACTTTGCGATCGCTGATGGCGCCTGTCTTGACGTTCTTCAACTTCACATGTGTGACGCCGGGCGGTGACGTATCACCGCAGATTTCCTCAATGGCGCTGTCCCAGACTATCTCAACCTTGGGATTATTGAACAGGCGATCTTGCAAAATGCGCTCCGCCTTAAACGTGTCGCGCCGATGCACGACCGTCACTTTAGAGGCCAGATGCGACAGATAGAGCGCCTCTTCGACCGCCGAATTGCCTCCGCCCACCACCATCACCTCTTTGCCGCGATAGAAGAAGCCATCGCAGGTGGCGCAAGCCGACACGCCATAGCCCTTGAACTTTTCCTCCGACGGGATGCCCAGCCATTTGGCCTTGGCCCCTGTGGCAATCACCAGCGTGTCACAGGTGTAAATCGTGCCGCTGTCACCCCAAAGCGTGAAGGGGCGCTTGGTCAGGTCAACCTTGGTGATATGGTCGGAAACCATGTCGGTCCCCACATGCTCAGCCTGTTTGCGCATCTGGTCCATCAGCCAAGGACCCTGGATAGCATCTGCAAAGCCCGGATAATTCTCGACATCGGTCGTGATCATGAGCTGACCGCCGGGCTCAAAGCCCGAAATGAGCATGGGCTTGAGCATCGCGCGAGCTGCATAGATCGCCGTCGTATAGCCAGCCGGCCCGGAGCCGACAATAATCATGCGCGCATGCTGTGGGGCGGTGGACGTCATCGGTAAATCTCTGAAAAAGGCGGCTTCATAAATCCCGCGCGGGGCAGATTCGGGGCCACAGGGGCCCTGGGGACTAGCCCTAACGTATAAGAACGACATGCACTGGCTGCAAGGCTGACGCACCGGTTGACCACAGCCCAGAGCCAGACAGCGGCAGGACTTGTGTTGCTGGGACGCGCGAGCAAAAGCTTGCCCGTGAGAAGGGGCGGCACTAGTGTGCGGCAAATTTCGCGGGTCCAGACGACCCCAAAGCTTTCAAAAAGGCAGAACCTCCCATGCCCGATACGAGCGCGATCACCACCGCTGATATCATTGCCAGCGTCGTTGCCAGCATCAATGCGCGCCAGACTTTTGACGCGCCCTATCGCCATTGGCTGATTGAGAACATCTTTCCGGACCATGTCGCCGATGAGCTCGCCGACATTCCGGTCTCCGCTCCCGCACTCGCGGGTGTCTCAGGCAAGCGCGAATTGCACAATGACCAGCGCTCCTATTTCGATATCCCCTCGATGGACCGCTTCCCGGTAATGCGCAAAGTCGCCGAAGCGTTGCAATCGAAAGAGGTGACAAAGGCCATCTGCACAGGCTTTGGCGCGCCCATTGATGACACGTTCCTGCGTCTTGAATATGCGGTGGATACGGATGGCTTCTGGCTGCAGCCGCACACCGATCTGGGCGTGAAAAAATTCACCTGCCTGATCTATTTGTCGTCCGGCGCAGGCCATGATGAGCTTGGCACGGATATTTACGAGCGCGAAGACAAGCATTTTGGCCGCTCGCCTTTCAAGCGCAACAGCGCGATGATTTTCGTACCCGGCGAAAACACCTGGCACGGCTTCGAAAAGCGCACGATCCAGGGCCAGCGCAAATCTGTGATCCTGAATTACGTGACACATGCCTGGCTGGCACGTGAACAGCTGTCTTACCCGAATGAAACGGTGCGGGTGTAATTTCAAAACCCGTCATTGCGAGGGAGCCCGCGGGGCCTAGGTGCCAATCCAGAATCCAAACATGAGGCTTATGTGGATTGCTTGGCTCCGCTCGCAATGACCGAGCCTAAAATCCCCGAAACGCCCGATACCTTCTCACCACATCTGCCGCAATAATTCCCGTGGCATCGACAGGCGGATAGGACCAGCGCTCCAGCGCCCACCCTGCCGTGCGCTGCTCCGGCAAGAGACGCAAAGCCCCCACATCAGCCAGCTTGCAAACGAAGCCGGACATTTTGGTAGCGCCACCTGTCGGCTCGTAGATGAAAATTGGGGCGCCGGTGGAGGCAGCCTCGCCCACCATATTCACACTGTCAGCCGTAACCACAAGGGCAGACGCTTGCGCCAGAATTTGCACATAAGGATTATCGCCCGTCCCGTCCCAGATAAAAGCCCGCTCCGCAGAGCCACTTTCGGCAACAGCCACTCGCAAGGCCTGCATCAAATCCGGCGGCGTGCGCCGAGAAGGTGTCACCATCAAACCCTGCCCGCTTTGCAAAATCTCACTCACGAGAGCCGTAAGTGCTGCCACATCGCGCGCTTCAAAACGATGCGCACCACTATTGCCGCCCAGCACAAGGCCTATGCGGGTATGCGGCAAGTGGAGCAGACGGGGATCAGGATTGGCTCGCGCGGCCGCCAACACAGACGGGCGCAAGTGATGAGGGGATGTCGGAGTGACGAGAACATTGTCACCACGCAGACGATCATGCTCGGGTACCCAAATCAGATCAGCCGCACCTGTGCCGATACGCGGATCCTGCAAAAAAACGGTGAAGGTTTTGCCGCCGGATAATTTCTTGATCGCCCGCAGATAGGGCACGGTCGTGCGACCCGATGAAAAGACGATATCGGGCAACGGCCCGTGCAGCGGGGATTCAGGGTTTTGCGGATTGTCACGCGGATCAATCGGACCCCAAGGCGCGAAAAATTCGAAAAAAGAGCGCGCATGAACACGGCGCATCTGCGGCGCCAGACCCAGCTCATGCGCCACGCCCAGACAATTCACTTCATGTCCGATCTTGCCTGACAGCAAGATCCAGGCGCACGTGCCGTCGGGGAGCTTGGATTGATCTGACATTGCTATCCTTGAACCCGCGCGCGGTCCGCACGGGCTACCGGAGTGCCGTCACTTGAAAGCGATGGCGGTGATTTCGTAGCTCTTGCCACCGCCCGGCGCATTCACCTCAACCGTATCGCCGACCTTCTTGCTGATCAGCGCGCGGGCGATCGGGCTGGTGATGGAAACCTTGCCTTCCTTTACATCGGCTTCGGTCTCGCCAACGATCTGGTAAGATTTCTCCTCTTCGGTATCCTCATCAATGAGGGTCACGGTGGCGCCGAATTTGATCGTATTGCCAGAAAGCTTCGACACATCGATGACTTCAGCCCTCGCGATCTTGTCTTCAAGCTCGGCAATGCGGCCTTCGTTCAGTGACTGCGATTCCTTGGCGGCGTGATATTCCGCATTTTCGGACAGGTCGCCGTGCGAACGCGCTTCAGAAATGGCCGCGATGATCCGCGGGCGCTCTTCCTGCTGGCGACGGCGCAACTCTTCTTCAAGAGCTACATAGCCGGGGCCGGTCATGGGAACCTTGTCCATATCCGTGTCTTTCCGAATTCAGCTGTCAGGCCTGAGATGGGCTCACCCCACCCCCGACACAAAGAATCCCCGTCCACGAGGCCGAAACCCGGCCCCCCGAACTGCGGGTCTTCAGGAAAACGAGGGGGAGCGGAGCTGCCCGCCTCTCGTCAGTTGAAATAGTCCTGCAAAGCGCGGACCTCAAGATCGCCACCCTTATAGGCTTTGATACCCTGAGCTGCGGCAATCGACCCTGCTAGAGTGGTGTAGTAGGGCACCTTATGCAAGAGGGCTGAACGGCGAAGAGAGCGGCTGTCGGCCAGGGCCTGGGCCCCCTCAGTCGTATTGAAGACCAAGTGGACGCTACCGTTCTTGATCGCATCCACCACATGCGGGCGACCTTCGGAGACCTTGTTGATCTTTTCAGCCGCGACGCCCTCGCCCTCAAGGAAGCGCTGGGTACCACCTGTGGCCAGGATCTTGAACCCCAGTTCCGCCAGCATTTTCATGGTCGGCAGGACGCGGGCCTTGTCGGCGTCACGGACCGATACGAAAACCGTGCCGGAGGTCGGCACTTTCGTGCCCCCACCGAGCTGGCTCTTGGCAAAAGCCACCTCAAACGAGCGGTCGAGGCCAATGACCTCACCGGTCGAGCGCATTTCCGGGCCCAAAACTGTATCGACGCCGGGGAAGCGGGCGAAGGGGAAGACTGCCTCCTTCACGCCCACATGCTGCAGCTCGGTCTTCTTCAGGCCAAAGCTCGCAAGAGTTTCACCAGCCATAATGCGCGAGGCGATCTTGGCAATGGGCTCACCAATGACCTTGGCGACGAATGGCACCGTGCGCGAGGCGCGCGGATTGACTTCGAGCACATAGATCTCGCCTTCCTTCAGCGCATATTGCACATTCATCAGACCGCCGACATTGAGCGCCAGCGCAAGTCTCGCGGTCTGCTCTTCCAGCGTCTTGATGACCTCGGGTGAGAGCGAACGGGGCGGCAATGAGCAGGCCGAGTCACCAGAGTGAATACCCGCCTCTTCAATATGCTCCATAATGCCAGCCACGAAGACATCCTTGCCATCGCACAAGCAATCGACATCGACCTCCACCGCATCAGACAGATAGCGATCAAACAGCAGCGGGTTCTTTCCCAGCACCGTGTTGATCTGGCCGGTCTTGTCGTTGGGATAGCGCGATTTGACATCTGCCGGCACAAGACCCGGCAGTGTACCCAGCAGATAATCATCAAACGCAGCCTGGTCGCGAATGATGGCCATAGCGCGGCCGCCCAGCACATAGGACGGGCGCACAACGAGCGGCAGACCAAGCTCAGCTGCAATCAAGCGTGACTGCTCCACCGAATAGGCAATGCCATTCTTGGGCTGTTTCAGGCCAAGCTTGTCTAGCAAACGCTTGAAGCGATCACGATCCTCGGCGAGATCGATCGAGTCGACACTGGTGCCCAGGATCGGAATACCAGCCTGTTCAAGGCTATGGGCGAGCTTCAAAGGTGTCTGTCCGCCAAATTGAACGATCACACCCTTGAGCGTGCCATTCATCTTTTCCTTGCGCAGGATTTCAAGAACATCTTCCTGCGTCAGCGGTTCGAAATAGAGGCGATCCGACGTGTCATAATCGGTCGACACGGTTTCAGGATTGCAATTGACCATGATGGTCTCATAGCCCGCATCAGACAGCGCAAAACAGGCATGGCAGCAGCAATAGTCAAACTCGATGCCCTGACCGATGCGGTTCGGACCACCGCCCAGAATGACAATCTTTTGGCGATTGGACGGATTGGATTCGCAAACCGGCTCCGCACCGGCAAAGGGCGTCTCATAGGTCGAATACATATAGGCCGTGGGTGAGGCAAATTCGGCCGCGCAGGTGTCGATGCGCTTGTAGACGGGATGCACATTGAGTTCGTAACGCTTGTCACTCACTTCACGCTCGGTGAGACCAACAAGCGACGACAGGCGCATGTCGGAGAATCCCGCCGCCTTCAGCATGCGGAAATTTTCTGCATCATCAGGCAGACCGAATTGCTTCACCTTATTTTCGAGATCGACGATTTCCTGCAGGCGATCAATAAACCAATGATCAATCTTGCAGGCCTCGTAGATTTCATCATGCGTCATATTGTGCCGCAAAGCCTGCGCCACAACGAGCAAACGATCCGGTGTCGGCTTGCCAAGCGCGGCCCGGATGGCCGCGCGGTCATCGCCAAGCCCAAGCCCCTCGACCTCGACTTCATCGACGCCCGACAGGCCGGTTTCAAGCGAGCGCAAAGCTTTTTGCAGCGATTCACCGAAGGTGCGGCCGATTGCCATGGATTCGCCGACCGACTTCATAGCCGTGGTCAGCGTAGGCTCGGCGCCGGGGAATTTTTCAAAGGCGAACCGCGGGATTTTCGTGACAACATAGTCAATCGTCGGTTCGAACGAGGCCGGCGTTGCGCCACCTGTAATGTCATTGGCGATTTCATCGAGCGTATAGCCGACAGCCAGTTTCGCCGCGACTTTGGCAATCGGGAAACCCGTCGCCTTGGAGGCCAGCGCGGACGAGCGCGACACGCGGGGATTCATTTCAATGACAATCATGCGGCCGTCTTCGGGATTCACTGCAAACTGCACATTCGAGCCGCCCGTCTCCACGCCAATCTCGCGCAGGACCGCAAGCGAGGCGTCGCGCATGATCTGATATTCTTTGTCGGTCAGCGTCAGCGCAGGCGCCACAGTGATCGAGTCACCCGTATGCACGCCCATCGGGTCGATATTTTCAATCGAGCAGACGATGATACAATTGTCCGCTTTGTCGCGAACAACTTCCATTTCATATTCTTTCCAGCCCAGAACACTTTCTTCGACCAGAACTTCATTGGTCGGCGAGGCATCGATGCCACGCTCGATGATCTCGATATATTCCGCCTTGTTATAGGCAATACCGCCGCCTGTACCGCCCATGGTGAAGGACGGGCGAATGATGGCGGGCAGACCGATGTCGTCGAGAATGCCAAGCGCCTGCGTCAACGTCTTGACCTGATGGGAACGTGGCGTGTCGAGACCGATCTTGGTCATCGCATCGCGGAAAAGTTCGCGATCTTCCGCCTTGTCGATGGCTTCCGCCGACGCGCCAATCATCTCGATGTCATATTTTTCTAGAATGCCCATCTTCTTGAGCGAGAGCGCGCAATTGAGCGCCGTCTGGCCGCCCATGGTGGGAAGCAGAGCAAAGCCGCCGGGAACGGCATAGCGCTCCTTCTCGATGATCTTGGCAACAATCTCGGGCGTGATCGGTTCGACATACGTCCGATCTGCCATGTCCGGGTCTGTCATGATCGTGGCCGGGTTCGAATTGACCAGCACGATCCGATAGCCCTCCTCCCGCAGCGCCTTACAGGCCTGCGTTCCGGAATAATCGAATTCGCATGCTTGACCGATGACGATCGGGCCTGCGCCGATGATGAGAATGGTCTGGATATCTGTCCGCTTCGGCATGATCGATCTTGTCTCTTGAAGCGCGCGCGGGCTGCCACGGCGCACAAAAAAAGGCCGCGCTGTCGGCCTGGATTTGGCCGGAGCGCGTCCTCCGAAAACCCCTGAGGGGAATCAAGCGGGAACTCCGGCCCGAAAGTCGTGCTGATGTAGCCCAAAAGGACGGGGGTGGGAACCCCCGAGCCAGGCGCGATCCCCAGCCGAAAATGGCACCTACTGGACTTGGACCTTATAGGGCGCGCGGCTGCCCGCACTTGGCGGCATGGGCAACCAGGCCCCGACCGGAGGCGGGGCCAGGGGATCATTGCGGTCAAACCCCCGCACCACGCGGGGTAGGCCCGCCCCCGCGGTGGGTCCACGAGCCAGTAGCTGAACCTGTGAAATACGCCCGCCCTCCCCATCGGCAGGGCCCGACCCGACAAAAGTGATCCAGTATAACCCCGCACGATCCACTTTGAAGACGATCTCGCGGGGCACGGGGGTTCCCGCGGGGGCATCGGCGCAGAAATCAACGCCATTATTGATTATGGGCAGGCGCGGCAACCGATCCGACTTCAGGTCACGCTCGCTGACGCGCGACGATGTGAACCATTCCGCACGTTCTCCCTCGCCCTGTCCGGCAACTTCGGGATGGAGGGAGGCAAAATCTGGATCGATATGCACGGAAACGCGCCGTGTATCTGCACCCCGTACGCGCGCCAGGCGCTGCAAGGCCGCATCGAGGCTGAAATAATTGCAGGCTGCCACAGCAACCAATGAGGCGGTCGTGCTGAAATTGTAACGCAGGGCATAAAAACCCGGCACGAGCAAAAAGGGACGCGCCATGGCCCGGTTCTCGAAAGCGCCATTGGCGGCCCGCACATCCAGCTCGACAAATCCCGGTACGCCCTCACGCCCGGTGCGATAGGTGACATTGTTCTGCGGCCAGACTGTCCATCCCGTCGGCGACCAAGCCCAACCGCTTTTGCTCCGCGCAGGCGAAACCGCAATCGGATTTGCACCTTCAGCCACAAAATTATCTTCAAACAGAAGCTCGTCAGCACGCCAAGGAAATTGGCTGATGCTGGCGCGGGGCGATCCATCGTCATGGGCGCAAGGCTCACGACAGATCACGATATTGGCCACAGCCGCACCTATGCCGTCAGAGGCGCCCTCCGCATGGAAGGCAATCCAGTAATCACCGCGCGTAACAATATCGATTTTGATGACACGCTCGATCCATCTGCCACCTGAGGAATAGCAAGCATCCACCCGGTTGCCGGAGGCAAAAGTCACATCGCTCGCCGGCGGCTTGCCGGAATCGGGCACAAGATGCACCGAGAGCTGACTTGTGTTGCCAGACAATGATTTGTCGCGCGTGGCAATCCAGGCAAGATCGTCCTCGCGTGTCGTACACAGCCACGCGGGTGCCAGCATTTCATTGCGACCCTGCTCGCGGTACCAATAGCGTAACTGATGCATCCCCGGATCGGCGGCAAATTTCTTGGCGATAAAACTATTGCCAATTCCCACATCCAGCTCGACAGCCACTTTGACATCCAACGGCTTTTCGCCGCCATATCGAGTGGCATCGACCAATTGCATGATCGGCGATCCGTTCGCCCGCGGGCGCGCGCTGGAAACCCAACCGCTCACTGGCGACAGTGTCTTCGAACCAGCAGCCTGCACCTCCTTCTCATAATCGCCGAACCGATCATCAATCAAGGAATCGCGCGCGACCCATGTGGCGCTGGCCATTCCATGCAGGGCGAGGTCACGAAAGCCCAAGAGCCGCAGGAAGATCGTGGGCTGGGCCGCGTCAAACTCAAAGGTCGCAATGAATGTGTTGGGCTCGTCCCCACGCTCCAGCCGGAAGCTTGTTTTCACATTGCGCACATTGGGCTTCTGCGCATTAAACACCATGTCCGCGCGCCCTCGTCCACGCTCCATCATTTCTTCAGGCTGCACACCCGGAGAAATGGCCCGCAATGCCCGGCTTTGTGCTACGGCGGCAGCGGCAGCCGATTGTGCGGCCACATCAAGCTTCTGGCGCGCCTGATAGGACATGCCAAAATCAAGCGCGCCACCGGCGGACATCATCACGAGCACGAGCACGACGACAGCCCCCAACGGCATATTGCCAATCTGGCGCGCGCGCAGCTCCTGCCACATCCGAAAAATCCAATTCATGGACATGGCGAAACCTCATTGGCGAGGCCGAAAGGATTGATCGGCAGATCGCCAAAGGGCGGGACAAAATAGGCCTCACGCACAAGGCTGCGTTGACCCACAACAGAGGCTGGATAGGCAGGCTTGTAATCATAAGCCAGCGTGACTGCCAGAAGGGTACCGCCCTTGAACAGGCGGGCCGGAAGCGACTGCGGCGCAGGCGTCTCTGAGCCAGGCGTCACCACCCCACAGGCGCGCAGAAGACCATTGGACTGCAGCAGAGCGCGCGAACCAGCCGTGCCGCCATCCCATGTCCAGACGACACGGGCGCGCGCATAGGTACAATCGCCTACACATTCGGGATCGGTCGGCTCGAAACGCACAACACTTGTCTGAACGCCCAGCAGGCTGCGCCATTGCATGCCCCCGAGCGCCGGCGCTTCAGGAAACAGCCAGTAGAGCGCACGCGCATCATCGCTCCAATTGGCATCACGCAAGGCATCGGCGCGCTGACCCATGACAGCAGCAAGCCCCTCGGCTGCCTGCCCCAAATGCCGCGCGAAGATGCTGTAGCGCTGCAGCTCCGACCCGTTGACCATGACAAGCAGGAGAATGATCATGATGAATGTGGATTCCACCAAAGTGAAGCCACGCTCATCGGCGCGAAAGCGCTGCAGACTGGCCAGCATGTCAGCAGGCCCCCGCCAAAACATTCGGCCCATTGCGCAAAGCAAATGATGCAACATAATGGCGATTACTGTCCGCCAAGACACCCGCCCAGATGCGGGACAGAAAAGGCATCGGATAGGCGAGCTGCAACAACAAAGCCTCGCGCGGCTCTCCCGAGCACCACCGTGTCGCCTGAACATTGTCAGGCGAGATCATCCCCTCAGAGGCCAGCCCAGCCAGATTTACCACAACGCGCTCACAGGTGAGGGTGGGAACGGACGGGCACACAAACTGATCACGGAAAGATTGCGCGGAATGAGCCGCAGGATCGATCTGTCCCGCGCGCATTTGCACGATAAGCGCCTGTCCCGTTAGCTCGATCTGCTGGAACGTGATGTAATTGGCCGCCATATCGGCGACGAACAAAAGCACAGCGAGAAGCGGGGCTGCCGCAAGGGCAAACTCCACCGCGATCGCACCCTCACTGGCCCGACGAAAACCGACCAGAACGCGCCTGAAAAAAACATGGCGAAAAGCCATCGTGATCCCGAAATGAACAAAAGAAAATAAAAAGCCGTCTATCTATGCCCGAAAACGCTAACAAAACTCATAACAAGCGGCCAAGGTTCCGTAACGTCATATGAAAAAAGGATCAAAATTGCACAGCAAGCCCGACTCACATTGCCAAACAACATAAGAGCGGGAAAGCACAGAAAACAATGTCCGGCCTGTTCTGATAAGGATGACAAGGCCCTGACCGCAGGCTAGGAGAAGGACATGCTGCTGTCGCGCCAAATCTCCGCCTTCGTGATTGTTGGGCTTTTTGCCGTGATCGCCCATTACGGGGCTTTGATCGCGCTGGTTGAAATCTTTCACTGGGACGCTGTGCCTGCGACACTCGTTGGATATCTGTGCGGCGGTGTGGCGTCCTATGCGCTCAATCGTCGGCACACGTTCGAAAGTGAACGTACTCATCAGGAAGCGGTATGGCGCTTCGCAGCCGTGGCCGGAATCGGGTTTTTGATCACGGGCGGTTTAATGTCTTTTTTCGTAGGGAAAATGCTTATTCCTTATCTACTTGCACAAGCTCTAACGACAGGCATTGTCCAGTTCTGGAGTTTTCTCGGCAACAAGTTGTGGACATTCCGCGAGACCTGACGTCATGATTGCTGCATTGCGCATCATGAATTTCAAATCAGGCCATGGAAATTTTTCGTTTGATGTTTTTAACAACGGCTTTTGTTGCCTTGACGCTGGTCCACGCCACTTTGTTCATCTGGGATGAGGGCGTGAAAATCTGGTCAGGCAGCACCGGTGACGGCTGGCACATCGAGTGCGTCTATTACACGCCATTCCGATTGTTCAGTCAGGAGGTTTTTTTCGGACAGGATTGCCCTCCGCGCATCATCGCGCGGGCACCACCTCGAACTTAGGGCCATTTCACGGTTGGAGGCATGGATGACAGGATGGAATCGACGTTGCCGCCCGTTTTCAGTCCGAAAATCGTTCCGCGATCATAAAGCAGATTGAATTCGACATAGCGACCACGGCGCACCTGCTGCTCGTAACGCATCTCATCCGACCAAGGCTTGACCATATTGGCGCGCGCAATCTGCGGATAGACTGACACGAAGGTCTCGCCAACATCGCGCGTCAGAGCAAAGTCCTTATCCCACGCACTATTATCTGCGTCGCCAGCTGAATTGAGATAATCATAGAAAATACCACCAATGCCGCGCGGCTCGCTGCGATGCGGCAGCCAGAAATATTCTTCGCACCAGGCTTTATATTTCGGATAATCGGCGATCTCGTGACGACCACAGCAGGCTTCAAATGCCGCATGAAACGCTTTTGTATCGTCATCTTCCTGATTGCGGCGCGCCATCATCACAGGCGTGAGATCAGCGCCCCCGCCAAACCAGACTTTCGATGTGACGACAAAGCGCGTGTTCATATGTACGGTCGGCGCATTGGGGTTCCACGGATGCGCGATCAGCGAAATGCCCGACGCCCAGAATCGCGGATCTTCAGCCGCACCGGGAATCTGTTTTGCGAATTCCGGCGCGAATGTTCCAAAGACGGTCGAGGTGTGAATACCCGCCTTTTCAAAGAAACGCCCATGCAACATACCCATCCGGCCACCCCCGCCAGGCTGCCCATCATGATTGTCGCGCGTCCAAGGCTTGCGCTCGAAACGGCCGGGCGCTTTGGGCGCATCTGGATGAAGGTGCATATCGGCCGCATCTTCCAACGCTTCGAAAGCGGCGATGATCTTGTCCTGCAAGCTTTCGAACCATGCTTTTGCCTGAGCCTGACGCTGCGCCAAAACTTGATCGCTCATTCTTTTTCCTTCCCCAATTGGCGCAAGGCCTCGCCCATCACCATGGCAGCCGCCACAGCAACATTGAGCGAACGCAATTCTGCCCGGATCGGAATCACGACCCGCGCATTGGCAGCATCATGAACCTGATCTGGCACACCAGCCGATTCTCGGCCGACCAAGAGTATGTCGCCCGGCAGATAGCTGAAATCTCTATAGTCGACAGCGCCCTTGGTGGTCAGCAGGACAAGCCTGCGGCCAGCCTCCGCCCGCCAGCCCTCAAAAGCGGTGAAGGAGACGTGCCGGTCAATGGGCACTTGGTCGAGATAATCCATCCCCGCCCGACGGAAGTTCCGGTCAGAAACAGGAAATCCCGCAGGCTCGATCACGGCCACATCGACCCCCAGACAGGCACAGGTCCGAAACATAGTCCCCGCATTTTGGGGAATATCCGGCTGGTAGAGGGCAAGCGTCAGGCGGCCGGCGGGTGCCGCGGAGGACAGGCGATCAGGGTTCATCATCGGGGCGGGGCGGCGGGCCTCAAACAGGGTTTCGGACGCCCCTCCCCCAAGGGGATGATCAGGCAGGTGAAAACACGCATTGGACTAACCCATGTCACGGGGCTGTGACTATAGACAAGCGGGGCGAAGGGTGCGAAAGAACGCCCGCTCGAGAGCGGATTCTCCCCGCCGCAGGCCGTTTTTAACGGCTCCGGTGGCGATGGGTCGCATTGCCGCAACCGGGTGCCAGCCGTATTCCTTCGGCCGGCGAAAAGTCAGGCCTCACGGCCGCTTTTCAACGATGCCCCTCCGCAGGCCACCGGCGCCCGATGGCGACCCCTGCGCGTTGCGGCTGATGATGGCATGAATTTGGGGGTTAATCGTGGCAGAAGCAACGACGGTCGAGCCGACCCGCAGGGACTTTCTTTACATCGCCACCGGCGCAGTTGCGGCGGTTGGCGCTGGTTCAGTGGCCTGGCCGCTGATCCATCAGATGAACCCCGATGCCTCGACGCTTGCTTTGGCGTCGACCGAAGTCGACCTAGCGGCTCTGCCCGCTGGCGGCATCATGACCGTGAAATGGCGCGGCAAGCCGGTGTTCGTGCGTCACCGCACAGCCAAAGAAATTCAGGAAGCGCAGGCGACCCCGCTCTCCCAGCTGCCCGACCCGCAGAATGATGCTGATCGCGTCAAAAAGCCGGAATGGCTGATCGTGACCGGCGTCTGCACGCATCTGGGTTGCGTGCCGCTCGGCCATTCGGGCGATTATGACGGTTGGTTCTGCCCCTGCCATGGTTCGCATTACGATACGTCGGGACGCATCCGTAAGGGTCCGGCGCCGCGCAATCTCGAAGTGCCCCAGTACCAGTTTGTCACCGACGCGAAGGTTCGTATCGGCTGATTCATTCAGACATGGGCTCGCGCCCGGGTTGAGCGCTTCACCGCGCTGACGAGACAAGACATCGAAACGAGTGAATGACATGAGCGGACCTTCAACCTACGTCCCCAAGAGTGCCATCGGTCGCTGGTTCGAGAGCCGGCTTCCTATCATGGGGCTGATGCACTCATCCTTCGTGGCCTATCCGACCCCGAAGAACCTCAATTACTTCTGGACCTTCGGCGGCATCCTCTCGCTGATGCTCGGCGTGCAGATCATCACCGGAATCGTGCTGGCGATGCATTACACGCCGCATGTCGATTACGCTTTCCAGTCGGTAGAGCACATCATGCGCGACGTGAACTGGGGCTGGTTCCTGCGCTACACCCATGCGAATGGCGCCTCGATGTTCTTCATCGCCGTCTATATTCACATGCTGCGCGGCCTTTACTTCGGCTCCTACAAGGCGCCGCGTGAAGTGCTCTGGATCCTCGGCGTTGTCATCTTCTTGCTGATGATGGCCACTGCCTTCATGGGCTACGTTCTCCCTTGGGGCCAGATGTCCTTCTGGGGCGCGACCGTTATCACCAACCTGTTCTCGGCCATTCCGCTGGTGGGTGAATCCATCACGACCTGGCTGTGGGGCGGCTACTCGGTCGACAATCCGACGCTGAACCGCTTCTTCTCGCTCCACTACCTGCTCCCCTTTATGATCGCAGCCGTTGTCGTGCTGCATGTTTGGGCTCTGCATGTGTCGGGTCAGAACAATCCGACGGGCGTCGAAGTGAAAGATGTGAAGCGCGACACTGTGCCCTTCACGCCTTACGCGACCATCAAGGATGGTTTCGCCATGGTGGTGTTCCTGGCTTTCTTCAGCTGGTTCATCTTCTATGTCCCAAACTATCTCGGCCATCCCGACAATTACATCGACGCCAACCCGATGGTGACGCCTGCGCATATCGTGCCGGAATGGTACTTCCTGCCCTTCTACGCAATCCTGCGCGCCATCCCCGACAAGCTCGGTGGTGTCATTGCCATGTTTGGCTCGATTGCCGTACTGGCCTTCCTGCCATGGCTTGATACGTCACGCGTGAAATCGGCCAGCTATCGCCCGGTCTACCGCGTTTTCTTCTGGGTCTTCGTGGTCTGCGGCATTGGCCTTGGCTATCTTGGCGCCATGCCGGCAGAGGGTGGCTATGTGATCGCTTCGCGTATCTTCACCGTCTATTACTTCGCCTTCTTCCTCATCATCATGCCGCTCTTGGGCCTCTTCGAGACACCCAAACCCCTGCCTGCGTCCATTGCGGATTCGGTGTTGGCGCGTGGTGGTTCAGCGAGTGCTGTTGCGGCTGGTGCCGCGCATGCACCCGAAAACAAGTAAGGCTGATTGAGGGACATGATGACAATGATCAAGACCAAACTCAGCCTCACCATTCTCGGCCTTGCGTCGGCTCTCGTCGCGGGTCCGGTTCTCGCCGCTGGCGGTCATGACACCATGCTGCCCGAGCGGCAGCCATGGAGCTTTGCGGGAGCGTTCGGCAAATTCGATCGCGCCCAGCTGCAGCGCGGCTTCCAGGTCTATCGGGAAGTCTGCTCCAACTGCCATTCGCTGAAGCGCGTGGCCTTCCGCAATCTGTCGGAAGAAGGCGGCCCGCAATTCTCGGAAGCGCAGATCAAGGCGCTCGCTGCGGAATACAAGATCAAGGATGGCCCGAATGATTCGGGTGACATGTTTGAGCGTCCCGGACGCCCGTCAGACAAGTTCCCGGCTCCCTTCGCCAACCCTGAAGCAGCACGCGCGGCACTTGGCGCAGCTCCGCCTGACTTCTCGCTGCTCGCCAAGGCGCGCGGCTATTCACGCGGCTTCCCGCTCTTCCTGGTTGACGCTCTGCCGATTCCCGGTGGCGCCTATCAGGAACATGGCCCCGATTACATTGTGGCTTTGTTGAACGGCTATTCCAAAGCGGATGATCCGAATTGGAACGATTATATGCCCGGCAACAAGATCGCCATGGCAGCCCCGCTCGCCGATGGCGCGGTGGATTACACAGACGGTTCGCCCAAGACGCTGCTGCAATATTCGCGTGACGTTTCGGCATTCATGATGTGGGCTGCCGAGCCGAAGCTCGAAGAACGCAAAAAGACGGGCTTCCGCGCCCTGGCCTTCCTGCTCGTCTTCGCCGGCCTCCTCTACTACACGAAGAAGAAAGTCTGGGCCGACGTCGCCCATTGATCTCTGTCTTTTTGCAAGAAACAAAAGGCCCCGGTTTTCCGGGGCCTTTTTTGTTAGCCACGCACCTAACCTTCTCCCAAAGGGAGAAGGTGGCGGCGGAGCCGCCGGATGAGGGGGTAAAACGCCAAAAGGAAAGGCCCCGTCTCTCGACAGGGCCTCTATTGATTGAGAGGGTAACCCCTCACCCCGGCGCGTGCGCGCCGACCCTCTCCCTCTTGGAGAGGGTGGTTACACCAAGCTGCCCGTGAAGCGCTGGATGCGCGTGCAGGCATCTTCGAGTGTCTGCATCGAGGCCGCGTAAGAAATGCGGAAATTCGGGCCCAGACCAAAAGCCGTGCCGTGCACAACTGCGACGCCCTCAGCCATCAACAGCTCGGAGATAAAGTCCTCGTCATTGGCGATGACTTTGCCTTCCTTCGTCTTCTTGCCCAGCGCCTGCTGGCAGGACGGATAGACATAGAAAGCGCCTTCCGGCGTCGGGCAGGTCAGGAGATTGGCCTGATTGAGCATCGAGACCACAAGATCGCGACGCTCTTGGAAAGCGGCCTTGAACACCGGCAGATGTGCCTGCGAGCCATCGAGCGCTTCCACAGCCGCCCATTGCGCGATCGAGCAAGTGCCGGACGTCTGCTGGCCCTGCAGAAGATCCATCGCCTTGATCAGCTGATCAGGACCCGCCGCATAACCCACACGCCAGCCGGTCATCGCATAGGCTTTCGACACGCCATTCATGGTCAGCGTGCGATCCATCAGATCCGGGCAGACCTGCGCCACGGTCGTATATTCGAAATCGCCGTAGCAAAGGTGCTCATACATATCGTCGGTGAGCACCCAGACATGCGGATGGCGCTTCAGCACGTCACCGACCGCCTTCAATTCAGCGCGCGTATAAGCTGCACCCGTCGGGTTCGACGGCGAATTGAGGATCAGCCACTTGGTGCGCGGCGTGATCGCCTTTTCGAGCGCTTCCGGCTGCAGCTTGAAATTATGTTCCATCGTGCAAGACACGAAGACGGGATTGCCGCCGCACAGCAGCACCATGTCGGGATAGGACACCCAGTAAGGCGCGGGGATGACGACTTCATCGCCGGGGTTCATGGTCGCCATAAAGGCGTTGAAGAGGACGTGCTTGCCGCCGGTACCGACGATTGTCTGCGTCCACTTATAGTCGAGGCCGTTCTCGCGCTTGAACTTGCGCGCAATGGCTTCACGCAGCGGCTGGATGCCGAGCACGGGCGTGTATTTGGTTTCGCCGCGCTGAATGGCGGCAATGCCGGCCTGCTTGATGTGATCCGGTGTATCGAAATCCGGTTCACCCACGGAAAGAGAGATGATGTCGCGGCCTGCATTCTTGAGGTCACGCGCTTTCTGCGTTGCCGCGATGGTCGCGGAAGGCTTTACGCGGGAAAGGGCGTCGGCAAGGAAGGCCATGATGGAGCTCCGGAAAGAATCTGTACGGGAGGATCGGCGGAAACTAGTGCCATGCGGTAGATGGGGCAAGTGACTTATGTCCGTCATTGCGAGCGAAGCGAAGCAATCCAGAAGCCTCACGTGGGGCTTCTGGATTACCGCGTCGGCCTGCGGCCTCCTCGCAATGACGGCATAAATACGCCTGACACTGGCATCCGGATGATTCCCGTCCCATATTGCCCTCATGCCCAAGCCCCCTGCCAAACCCCCAAAGAAACCCGCCAGCCGCACGCCTGCCAGCAAGGCAGCCAAGCCCAATGTGCAGCCGCTGGGCGACCATCTGGCTGCCCTGCTCAATCCGGCGCTGGTGAAGGGATTCGGCGAAGCACCGCAGGCCGATTTTAATTCGGGGGCAGTGACGGGGATCAATCCCAAACTCGCCGAAAGTTTCGGCCTCGACCCGACCGGCGATCTCGATTTCACTGAAAGCCGCCCCAAGCGCCAGCGCCCTGCCCGCGCCACGCTGGAAGTGTCCGGCTCAACTGCCACTGCCGAGTCGCTGAAGAGCCTGCTCGAAGCAGGCGACCCCAATCTGCGCGACGAGCAGGCCTGGGTGCCCCATCGCCCGGCGCGACCGGAAAAATCCGAAGGCGGCATCGCATTCAAGATCGTCAGCGAATTTGAACCCAAGGGTGACCAGCCAGCCGCTATCGAAGAATTGCTCAAAGGCGTTGAAGCCCACGATCGCGACCAAGTGCTGCTGGGTGTCACCGGCTCTGGCAAGACCTTCACTATGGCGCAGGTGATTGCGCGCACCAATCGTCCGGCTTTGGTTCTGGCACCCAACAAGACACTCGCGGCGCAGCTCTATGGCGAGTTCAAAAGTTTTTTTCCTGACAATGCGGTGGAATATTTTGTCTCCTACTACGATTATTATCAGCCAGAAGCTTACGTCCCGCGCACCGACACATTCATCGAGAAAGAATCTTCGATCAACGAACAGATCGACCGGATGCGCCATGCTGCCACGCGTGCTTTGATCGAGCGCGATGATGTCATCATCGTCGCCTCCGTCTCCTGCATTTACGGTATCGGCTCGGTCGAAACCTATACGGCGATGACATTTGCGCTGAAGCTGGGCGAGCGCATCGACCAGCGCCAATTGATCAATGATCTGGTCGCGCTGCAATACAAGCGCACACCCGATTTCTCACGCGGCACATTCCGTGTACGCGGCGATACAATCGAAGTCTTTCCGGCCCATTATGAAGATCGCGCTTGGCGTATCGGCTTCTTCGGCGATGAAGTCGAAAGTCTCGCTGAATTTGATCCGCTGACGGGCAAGAAGACGCAAGATCTTGAATTCATCAAGCTCTATGCCAATTCGCATTATGTCACGCCGCGCCCGACACTCTTGCAAGCCATCTCCGGCATCAAGAATGAAATGAAGCAGCGGCTCGAAGAACTTTATGCACAAGGCCGCCTGCTCGAAGCGCAACGCCTTGAACAACGCACGATGTTTGATCTCGAAATGCTGGAAGCCACCGGCTCTTGCGCGGGCATTGAAAATTATTCGCGCTATCTCACCGGCCGCAAGCCGGGCGAGCCGCCGCCGACCTTGTTTGAATATCTACCCGACAATGCGCTCGTCTTTACCGATGAAAGCCATGTCACCGTGCCGCAGATTGGCGGCATGTACCGCGGCGACTTTCGGCGCAAGGCGACACTCGCCGAATATGGTTTCCGCCTGCCCTCCTGCCTCGACAATCGCCCCTTGCGCTTCGAGGAATGGGAAGCGATGCGCCCGCAAACCGTACATGTCTCCGCCACACCGGGCACATGGGAAATGGAACAGACGGGCGGCGTGTTCGTCGAACAGGTCATTCGCCCGACAGGCCTGATTGATCCGCCCGTCGAAGTGCGCCCCGCGCGCACGCAGGTGGATGATCTCTTAGGCGAAGTGCGCGCCACGGCTTTGCAAGGCTATCGCTCGCTGGTCACCGTGCTGACCAAGCGCATGGCCGAAGATCTCACTGAATATTTGCACGAAAACGGCGTGCGCGTGCGCTACATGCATTCCGATATTGATACGATTGAGCGCATTGAAATTCTGCGCGATCTGCGGCTTGGCGCTTTTGACGTGCTGGTCGGCATCAACCTGCTGCGCGAAGGTCTCGACATTCCCGAATGCGGATTCGTGGGCATTCTCGATGCGGACAAGGAAGGCTTTCTGCGTTCAGAAACGTCCCTCATCCAAACGATTGGGCGAGCGGCGCGAAACGTTGACGGCAAGGTGATCCTCTATGCCGATCACATCACGGGCTCGATGGAACGCGCTATGGCGGAAACGAGCCGGCGTCGTGAGCGGCAGTCGCAATATAATCTGGATCACGGCATCACGCCCGCCACGATCAAACGCGGCATTCAGGATATTCTGGGCTCGGTCTATGAGCAGGATCACGTGACCGTCGACATGGGGCTCGCCGACAAGCCTGCCATTGGCCATAATTTCAAAGCCAATCTCGCCGATCTCGAAAAGCGCATGCGTGAAGCCGCCGCCAATCTGGAATTCGAAGAAGCCGCACGCCTGCGCGATGAAGTGAAACGCCTGCAAGCCACCGAGCTTGCCATAGGCAATGATCCGCTGGCACGCCAGCAAGCGGTGGAAGATCAAGCCGGCGGCTATCAAGGCACGCGCAAATATGGCGCGGCAGCCAACACGCCGCAGAGCTCACGTGTGCGCAAACCAACCGACGATGATATGGGCCCGCATAATTTCGGCGGCGGCGAAGCAAGGCCGAAGAAGCGTCGTTAAACGAGCCGTCATTGCGAGGAGCAAAGCGACGAAACAGCCCAGAGGCCACACGTGAGACCTTCTGGGTTGCCTCGCTATGCTCGCAATGACGGCGGAGAGAGCAGGATGCGAAACGGGCGCCTTTCGGCGCCCGTCTTGTTCTTTAAGCGACCTGCTGGATCGCGGATAGTTTCCAGTCATCCGTCCGGCCACCCGCAGGGCGGGTGAAGGTCCAGATTTCCGTTGTCACGGATGGCTCCGTGCGATCACCCGAAACATAAGCGCCGGTTGCGCGATCCACCATTGTGTCAACGACCGAGAAGCGCATCGCCACTGTGGCGTAATCCGCGTTGGTCTCGCGCCAGGCTTCCGAAAGATCGCCTTCCAAAAGTTTTGCGCCCGAAACTTTATTGACGACGCCCTTGCGTGCATTGTCAGCCAAGTCTTCCGAGAAATAGGAGGCCATTTCCGGCGTCACGTGACGGCGCAGATGATCCATATTTTCTTCGCCATAGGCGCTCTGGATTTCCGCCAGCTTGTGCTCGAAGGTTGCAAAATCCTCCGGGCTAATTTGAAGTTCAGCAGGCTGCGGGTCAGCAGCAGGTGCGGCGCCACCGGCGCCACCGCCAAAAATGCTGCCGAAGGCTTCACGCTGCATCGGCTGCGGCGCGGCACCTTGCGGGGTGGCTGTCGCCAATTCGCCTCCGCGCTTGCGGGCGAACCAGCCGATGGCAAAACGCACCACCAAGAATATCAGACCCAGCTGCAAGATGAGCCCGAAGATGGATGACATCGAGCCAAGACCACTGAACAGGCCAGAGCCCGACAGGAGGCCGAAAATGCCGGCGCCAACAAGGCCAGCCATCAGACCACGGCCAAGGCCCGAACTTAAGAAGCCGCCAGACTGCGCAGCTGCGGCGGCCGCGGCTGCCGGAGCGGCTTGCGCCGGGCTAGGTGTGTTGGGCGTCATAGTGCGCTGCATGGGCTGTGCAGCACCTGGCGCCGTCTGGGTCGCAGGCGGCGCGGAAGAGGTCTTGGAGCCGCGGCTACCAACGCTGCTTCCGGAGCCCGGCTTTGCCATGGCCAGAGCAGGCGCCAGCGCCAAAGTGACGGCAACCGCCATCGCAGCCAATTTGCTGGTCGAGCGACGGATGGTCATGGGTGTTACCTCATAGGTAAGAACGGGCAAGACGCCCGCCCCAATAATATAGGAAAGCATCACAGGCTTTAAAAGCTCACCCGGCGTCAAAATTTCCGTGATCGCCCGCTGCGCCGCCGCAAAATCCTGCGCATCAGAAAAGGCAGCGTTTTTCGCTCTTTCGCCACATTTGGTTTAGCAGGCCTTAACTGATCCTGAGCCAAAAGAGGGCATGGCGCGTTGCGTATGGCCTATAGCAGCCTTGTCGGTTGCCGCTCTTGCTCTGTCCGGATGTTCGCTGTTCCAGCGCCCGCAGAGGCCGGCTTGGCGTACCCAAGCGGAAAAAGCCTGTTTCGCAGAAAAGAAGATCCAGATGTCTTCCTTTGTCGAACTGGCGAAGGAAATCGACGGGCCGGGCATTTGCGGCCTGACCATGCCGCTGAAAGTCACCGCACTCGCGGGCGGCACAGTTGCCCTCACCTCAACCCAGACAATCGGCTGCCCGATGACAGCGGCGCTTGATCAATGGGTCAGCGAATTCGTGCAGCCCGTCGCCGTAAAGCGTTACGGCCAGCCGATCACCGAAGTGAAGAGCATGGGCTCTTACGCCTGCCGTTCGATGAACAATCAAGGCGTGCGCCTGTCTGAACATGGTTTCGGCAATGCCATCGACATTGCCGGCTTTGTGCTGATGGACGGACGCGAAATCACCTTTGTGAAAGATTGGACACGCGGCAAAGAGAACGACAAAGCCTTCTTGCGCGAAATTCAGGCGGGCGCCTGCCAGATTTTTACCACCGTGCTGGCCCCGGGCTCTGATGTGTTCCACTACAATCACATGCATGTTGATCTGGCCATGCATGGCAATACATCGGAAGGCCCGCGCCGCTATTGCAAGCCTACACCGGCACCAGGCCTGATGCCCAAGCCCTTCAAGCAAGACGATCTGCCCGATCCGCCGGAACTCGACGAAGATCTCGATATGGCTGGCCTGATCGAGAAGACCGTGCCGCGCACAGCTGTGGCGAGCAATACGTCTACGAGCCTTTCAAACGGCTCGAAGATCACGCTCGGTCTGCCACCTGCTCCACCGCAAGCGCCGCGCGTGCGTGTGGCGCAAAATCTCACGCCGCTTGAAGTTGCGCCTTTGTCACCAAAGCCTGTCATTGATCCGCCGGCGAAACTGGCACCGCTCTCGCCGCTTGATCGCCTGCTGCTCAACGGCGAATTCGTGCCCAAGCGCCGCTGATCTATCGCGTCTCAAAGCGAGAAGCGGTTAATCTCGATCACGCCCTCGCTGTCGCGCGTCATGCCGCGAATGATGCCTTCAATCTGCCAGCACGAACCAGATCGCGTGATCTCGTAGAGATGCCAAGCGGCGCGGTGCCGATCTGTGCCGGGGACAGCCGAGGCTGAGGCCACGCCGACAACCGGCACTCGACCATCAGGCCCGTCCAGATAAACAACCGAATGGCGATGATTATGGCCGTGGATGATCAGCTCTGCACCCTGTTCGCGAATGATCCTTTCAAAACGGCGCGAGTCGGTGAGGCCGCGCCCGGGCGTCGCACCAGATGTGTGCGGGGGATGATGGATCATCACCACACGCATCATGCCGCGTGTATCAGACAATATTTGTGCAAAGCGTGCGCGCTGATCAGCACCCAAACGTCCATTGGCAAGAAAAGGTGCGGTGGGCACGCCCGACGTCAGACCGATGATCGCAAGATCACCGCGCTGGCGCAGGTAAGGAAATGCAGGCCTGTCCGTCGCATCACCCGCCATCCAGGGCGAAAAAGTTTTTCCGATGTGAGGCAGGGCCGAGCGCACATAGGCATCGTGATTCCCCGGCACGAAACTCACTTGCTGCCCATTACCCAGCGTCGCCAGCCAATCCCCCGCAACGGGGAATTCGGCAGGCAGACCGATGTTGAGAATATCGCCCGTCATCGCAACATGGTCGGGTGCTTGCGCGCGGATATCGGTGACGATGGCGCTGAGCACATCCATATTGTGAATAGAACTGCGCCTCTGCCAGTTGAGATAGCCCGTGAGACGCTTCCCCATCAGCTCGCGCCAATGAGGTTTTGGCAGCGGTCCAATATGCGGGTCGGAAAGATGGGCGAGGCGAAAGGTCATGCGCCGCCGATCAGAATGCCTGCCATCAGCACGATCACACCACCCAGCACGATCTGGAAGACCGCCTGCAAGAATGGCGTATCCATATATTTCGCGCGCACCCAGGCGATGATCCAAAGTTCGATGAAGACAACAATGCCCGCAAGCCCTGTCGCAATCCAGAACGCATTGTCCCAGCGGTCAGGCACAAGATAGGGCAATGTGTGGCCAATGCCGCCCAGTGTTGTCATGAGGCCGCAAATCGTGCCCCGCAGCCAAGGCGTGCCGCGCCCCGTCAGCGCACCGTCATCTGACAGCGCTTCAGCAAAGCCCATGGAAATGCCCGCACCAATCGAGGCGGCCATGCCAACCAGAAACGTCTCCCAATTGGAATGGGTGGCAAAGGCGGCCGCAAACAGTGGTGCAAGTGTGGAGACGGAGCCATCCATGAGACCCGCAAGACCCGGCTGCACATATTGCAGCACGAACATGCGATGTGAGGTGGAGGCTTCTTCTTCGCGCGCTTCTTCCGTCAGGAGATGGCGCTCCAGCTCGCCTGCATGGCGGCCGTGGCTCTTCTCCACTTCCGCAAGATCACCCAAAAGCTTGCGGATTTCCGTGTCGGTGGTTTGCGCAGCAGCTTTCTCATAAAAGCGCGCCGCTTGATATTCCATATTCTCCGCTTCCTTGCGGACCGTCTCCAGAGACAGGTTTTTTGTCAGCCAGATCGGACGGCGTTTCAAAAAGCCCTTCACATCTTCACGACGGATCGGGGGCAGCTTGCTGCCAAAGCGCTGCTCGTAAATTTGCAGAAGCGCGTGGCGGTGCTCGCGCTCCTCATCGGCCATTTCCTCGAAAACTTTCGACGAGGCCGGGTAGCGCTCGGCCAGATCTTCGGCGAAGGTCGCGTAGATTCGGCTATCTTCCTCCTCGGAGGCAATAGCGACGGCGAGGATTTCGCGAGCGGACAGATCGGCGAAGCTTTTCACAGGGACATGTCTCCAGACAATCGCTTGCTGTTTAGAACTCTTCTAATACGAGCGGAAGCGCTTTTTGGCTTTCCTCCAGACGGAAAAACATTCATGCAGCGCATTATTCAGTCAGTCCTACGGCAATCGGTCAGCATGGCCATGCCCTATGTGGCTCGCCTCACCCGTCCGCTCACCATGGGCGTGCGGGCCATGGTGCTGGATGGGCGGGGGCAAATTTGCCTGATCCGCCATTCTTATGTGGCAGGCTGGCATATGCCCGGCGGGGCGATCGAGCCAGGCGAGACCGCGGGTGAGGCGCTGGCGCGCGAGCTATGGGAAGAAACAGGGCTTGAGCTGCAGGGCCACCCCGAACTCTTCGCACTCTATCTCAACCGCCGCTGGTCAGCGCGTGATCATGTCGCCCTCTATCTGGTGCGCAGCTTTGTGCCCACCGATCACCGCCCCTCCCCGCGCGAAATTCTCGACGGTGGCTTCTTCCCGTTGGCCAATCTGCCCGACGGAACCACAGGCCCGACACGCCGGCGCATTACCGAAGTTCTGAACGCGACCAGACCTGACCCCCATTGGTGAGATTTGCGCTTGCGCCACGCCATGCTAAAGGGGCGTCCATGATGACGAAGAGCCCGATCCGCCAACGACGAAGCTGCTGACCGACGCCGCGCCCAAAGGCGCGTGCGTTTGAGCCTGCTTTGCTGCCTTTCAGGATCGCCACATGACCCAACTCACGCTCGACGTTGCCCCGCTCACGCCTGCTGATCTGCCAAATATCGAAAAGCTCGATGAGCGCGCCTTCGGCCCTGGCCGTTTCACCCGCACCGCCTATCGCTTGCGCGAAGGCATGACGCCACTGTCCAGCTGCTCCTTTGTGGCACGCGTCGGCACGTTTCTGGTGGGGGCGAATATCATGACGCCGATCCGCGCCGGCGCTGCGCCTGCGCTTTTGCTGGGCCCGCTCACGGTCGAGCCCGCCTTCCGCTCACGCGGCATTGGCGAGCGCTTGCTGGACACATCTCTGGAAGCAGCGCGCACGCATGGCCACAAGCTTGTCCTGCTGGTGGGTGATGAACCCTATTACAAGCGCGTTGGTTTCAAACGCGTGCCGATGGGCCGCTTAACCATGCCGGGCCCGGTCGATCCAGCACGCCTGCTCTATTGCGAATTGCAAGAGGGCGCGTTCGAGGGCGTACAGGGACCGGTGTCGCGCAACGCTTAAGCGCGGCGCTGACGACCTTCTGCGAGCCAGCCAGCAATCACGCTGCCCAGCAGAATGAGCAGTCCCAAAAAGCCCAGCGCGAGTGGTGCCACACCAATGCCCGTCACCACGCTGGCGCCTGTTCGCTTCACGCCCACATAATCAGAGCCGCCATAGACGCTGGCCTCGCGCATGGACACAAGACGGGGCAAATCGACGGCGCCATCATTGCCCGCCGCAATACGCCGCACGGTGCCCCCTGTGGCTTCAGCAATTGCGCGCAACTTGTCTGGAGTGGAGACGACATCTTGAAACTCGCGCGGATTTTCCGGGCCCACATTGACCAAAGCCGACAGCCCGCCATCATTGACACGGTAGAGGCCGAAATCCTCCACGCTGACGGTGGCGCGCGACAGGCCTGCTTCAGCTGGCTGCAATTGAACCTGACGTTCATCACCACGCGGACCAGTGAGCAGAACAAGTGCCGCATCTGCGCCCAGTGATTGACGCTCAATCGTGACCTCGCGACCGCGCGCACTGGCGCGCAAGGCTTCTTCTTCAAGCTCGGGCTCTTTCATCAGCCAATGTGACATGCGACGCATGAGATCGAGATGCGGCCCGCCACCCTGAAGGCCGCGCGACCAAAGCCAGATCTGATCCGAAAGCATAAGGCCAACGCGACCCTTGCCTTCGCGCGAGAGCAGCAGCAACGGCTGATTATCAGCGCCGTTCAGCACCGCAGACCCGCGCAAGCGCTCCGCACCCACCTGCCTATACCATTCGCTCCATTGCGGCGGGCTGGTTTCAGAGCCCGGCAATCCGCGCGTGACGGGATGCTTGCGGCCCTCATCAGACACTTGCGCGCGGAATGGTTTTTCCAGAATCGACAGCGGCCGCGCGGGCGAAATTTTGCCCAGCGGCGAATAATAGAGCCCATCCGTGCCCGAAAAATCGGGGCCGACGGCCATCAGCAAAGCGCCACCTTCGCGCACATAGCGCACGATGTTTTCGAAATAAACAGCGGGCAAAACTGTCTGGCTCGAATAGCGATCAAAGATAATGAGATCGAAATCCTTGATGCGCCGACCAAAGAGATCGCTGGTAGGAAAAGCAATCAGCGACAATTCAGAAATCGGCGTGCCATCCTGCTTTTCTGGTGGGCGCAGAATGGTGAAATGGACGAGATCGACATTGGCATCCGACTTCAACAAATTGCGCCAGGTGCGCTCGCCCGCATGCGGCTCACCTGAAACCAGCAGAACCTTCAGCTTGTCGCGCACACCCTCAACTGTCAGCACGGCTTTGTTATTGATGAGCGTTAGCTCATCTTGTGCCGCCGCCACTTCGAATTCGAGCACATTGGGCCCGCCATGTTCGATCAGCACCGGCACACGCACGAGAAGCCCCGGCCGCAGTCGTGCATTGGCCACATCCACACCATCGCGACGGATACGCACGGCCACAGGCTCAGAAGATCCACCCGTCTCCTGCACACGGATGCCTATGCTCAGATCCTTGCCCACCAGACCGAAACGCGGCGCTTCCACCAATTCAATTCGCCGATCCCGCTCACCCTCATGGCCGGTGACAAAAACATGCAGCGGCGCCTGAAAGCCCAGCGCTGATGCATGGGCGGGAATATCATGCACAACACCATCGGTGACGAGAATGGCGCCTCCCACGCGCTCAGGTGGCACATCAGCCAGCGCGGCGTTGAGGGAAGCAAATAGGCGCGTGCCATCATTGCCAGAATCCACACCGCCACCATCGACAATACGCGCTTCGACATCACCCAAAGCGCTGAGGGCCGATTCAAGGCCCGCGCGCGCTCTGTCCGTCTGCGCCTTGCGCTCCGCAATCGTCTGACTGGCGGAGCGGTCGAGCACAACAGCCACAATATCTTTCAGAGGCTGCCGATCTTCGCGCACAAGTGAGGGATCGCCCAGCGCCAAGAGAATCAGAACAAGACCGACCGCGCGCAGCCAAGTGCCGCGACGCCGCGCAAGGGCGCTGAGCGCTATGGCAACCAGCGAGATGCATGCGAAAGCGATCAGCAGCCAGAGCGGCAGAAGGGGAGAAAATTGGAGCGAGAGATGGCTCAATGTCCGAGCCTCTCCAGCAAATCGCGCACATGCACCTGATCGGCTTTGTAATTGCCCGTCAGCGTATACATGACGATGTTGATGCCAGCGCGCAAAGCCAGTTCACGCTGGCGATTGCCGCCGGGCACCAGCGGATAAAGCGGTGCACCATTACGATCTGCCGCCCAAGCGCCTGCCAGATCATTCGAGGTGATGATGATCGGCGAGACACTATCTCCCGCGCGCGCGGGACGGTTCGTCTGATCCGCACTCTCGGGCGGCAAAGCTTCAATCCATGTCTGACCAATTGTCGTGCGGCCAACAAAATTGTCGAGCAGATAAAATGTTTTTGTCACCACATGGCTGCGCGGAATAGGTTCGAGCTCCGGCACATCCACGCCCGTGAGCAATGTGCGCAACCATTGTTGCTCGGGTGAGGGCGGGCCGCCCACGCGCGCCGTCAGCGCATCACGCGTGTCGAAAATAATCGTGCCGCCCTGTTTCATGAAATTGGCAATGCGCGTGACGGCTTCTGCTGAGGGCTGCGGACGCGTCGCCACCACCGGCCAATAGATCAGCGGGAAAAAAGCCAGTTCATTTCGCGCCGGATCAACACCTTGCGGATCGCCCGGTGTCAACGCTGTGCGCGCCGCCAAGGCACGCGACAGCGAGGCAAGACCCAAGCGGCTGGTTTCATCGGCCTGCGCATCACCGGTGACAATGTAAGCAAGTCTGGTGGTGAGCGCCGCATCGCCCGGCTTGCCCTGCGCCTCAGCGCGCTCACCCATGAGCACCACAGTGCCTAACGCCAAAAGCAAAGCTGCCGCTGCACCGCGCGCCATTTTGCGCCAGCGCAGACGATCCAATCCGCCCGCCAACCAAAGTGAGGCAAAAGCATCGACAAGAAACAGGCCTAAAGCCAGAGCGATCAAAGCTGCGCGCAAATCCAGCGGCGCAGCACGTGACAAAGGCTCAGTGACCAAGCCGGCTGCATAAGTCGCGGCTTTCAACGCCTCGCCTTGCTGCAATGTGTTGATGGCAATTTGCGCTTCCGGCGGGCCATAAAAACCCGGTGGATGTTCGGCATTGGGGCCGCCAACATAATTAGCAGGCACGGGCCGTGCATTGAGGGGCGGCGGACCAAGCGTGCCAAAGCCATTCAAACTGCGCAAAGGCGCCAGCGTTTCGATGCGTTGCGCACTTTGCGCCTCACCACCGCTGGCCAATGTCTCGCCCGAGAGCGCGACGGTGCGCCGGAGCATGTCCACGAAAAGGCCGGACAAGGGCAAGTTTGACCAAGTCGTATCCGCCGTGACATGCACGAGCACGATGAGACCCTTGCCGCGCTTTTCGGCGGTGACGAGCGGTGTGCCATCGGCCAATTGCGCCCATGTGCGATTGGGCAGCTGAGCATCGGGCTCAGCGAGCACTTGTCGCATCACCGTGACTTCTTGGGGAATGGACAGCCCAGCAAAAGGACTCTCTGCAGGAAAACCCGCCAGCTGTTTGGGCTGATCCCACGAAAGCGCCCCGCCCAGCACGCGACCCCCACGACGCAACCGCACCGGCACCAGATCATCACTCGCGCCCGCGAGCCTTGTGCCTGCAAAGCGCAAGAGCACACCGCCCTCATGGACGAAACGCGTCACTTCATCGCGCGCCTTGCCCGAGAGCACGCCTATATCAGCCAGTACCAAAACCGAAAGATGATCTTCCAGCAGTGAGAGAATCGGATCGCCACGACTCGCTTGCGCTTCACGCACTTCGGCAAAGGGCTGCAGAGCGCGGCGCAAATAATAGAGGGGCGAAAGCAAAGGCTGCGCGACATCAGCTGTAGAGCCTGCCGCAATGCCAACACGCCGCCGTTTCCAGCGCTCATCCAGCAAACTCACGGCACCGGCCGAATGCTGGCCCTCCATCTCGACACGCGCAATGTCATTGCGCAATTCAATCGGCAGATCGAAGGAGGCTTTCGTCTCCAGCGCGCCGGCAAAATCAAACGGCGCCTGCCCCATGACAAGCCCCTTTTTGTCAAAGGCACGCAATTGCCCAGAGGATGCACCCGACATGTCAGCGCGCGTCAGCGCAACCTCCAAAGCAGCAGGTGCATTTTCAGTGGCAGAAATGGCAACTGGCAGACGCTCGGCGCGCACCACATGCACCGGCCGATCACCCGCAAGACCACCCGTAAGACGCGCCAACTCGCGCGAAAATTCTTCTGCGCGTCCATTTGCCAGACCATCGGCTATCCAGACAATCTCGGCCTCCCGCTGGCTTGTCAGAAACTTTTCAATGGCAGGCAGCGCCAACATGCGGTCGGCAACATAAGGCACAGGCTTGAGTGCGCGGAGCCGCTCGCTGGCGCGGGTGACATCCTGCGAAACAATATCGCGTCCGCCCTCTGACAAAACGACGAGGGCAGCGGGGCGACTTTCGCGATTGGCCGCAACCAGACGATCACCCGCCGCATTTACGCGCTCTGCCCAATCGGGCGCTGCGGGCCATCCATCATCCAACAGCAAGAGGAGCGGCCCACGCGCTTTGAGTGTGTCAGCGGGCGGTTTCCAGATCGGACCTGCCATCGCGAAAATGATGAAAGCCGCAAGCAGTAAGCGCAGCACCAGCAACCACCAGGGCGTGCGGGCGGGTGTCTCTTCGGGCGATTGCAGATCAAGGATCAGCCGCAGCGGCGGAAAAGCCACTTCGCGCGGGCGCGGTGGCGTGAGGCGCAACAATACCCACAGGGCCGGCAAGAGCAGCAGGGCCGAGAGCACCACAGGTGCGGTGAAAGCGAGCGACAGACCGAACATGTCTAGCCTCCCTGCCCGGCTTCAAGTTGCATGCGAAGGCTCAACAAAGCTTCAGATGCGGGACGATCTGTCCGATGCATGGCAAAGGTCCAGCCGCGCGAGCGCGCCGCATCACGCAAGCGCTCACGATGCTCCGCGAGCCTCTTCACATAAATGGCGCGAAAGGATTGCGCCTCCCCCACACGCAAACGCGCCGGGGAATCGACATCGCGAAATTCCATATGTCCATTGAAGGGAAACGTCTCTTCAACCGGATCGTTCACCATCACCAAATGACCGCGCGCACCGCGCGAAGCCATAGCTTTGATTGTGGCGGCGATGATTGCGGGATCAGAGAGAAAATCGGAAATGATCACCGCTTGCGTGCGAGGCGCCAGCGCCTCGGCGGGTGGCACTTCAGCAGGCACATAATCCGTGCGCGATGCTTCTTGCGTCATGCGCTCGGCCAGACGCTCGACAATATCACGCGTGGCAAAAGCGCGCGTCAGCCCAGGAATGCCAACACGCTCGCCACCGCGCACGAGACAATCAGCCAGCGCCAAAGCCAGCACTAAAGCGCGATCTATTTTTGACTGCAAAGCAAGGCCCGACACATAGGCCATGGAGGGCGAGCGATCTGCCCAAATCCAGACGCTATGGGCCGCCTCCCATTCACGCTCGCGCACATAAAGCCGATCGTCCCGCGCTGAACGGCGCCAATCAATCCGCGCACTCGGCTCGCCAAAAGTGAAGGGCCGGAATTGCCAGAAGGTTTCGCCAGTGCCCGCACGACGACGCCCATGCATGCCATGCATCACGGTCGCCGCTACTTCCTTGGCCGAAACGATCAGGCCCGGCAGGCGACGCGCGAGATCAAGCGCCCCAAGCGGCCGCAGAGCTTCGCGCTCTGCTGCATCCCTGTCGAGGAGCTCAACCTGCGTCATGTGATCAACCAAGCCGCTCAGCGAGCTTGGCGATAACGGATGACACCGTCCATCCTTCAGCGCGTGCTGCAAAGGTCAGCGCCATGCGATGTTTCAGCACCGGCTCGGCCAATGCTGCCAGATCATCCAGCGAGGGGGCCAAACGCCCATCGACCAGCGCGCGGGCGCGTGAGGCCAGCATCAAAGCCTGCGCCGCGCGCGGCCCCGGGCCCCAAGCCACATGTTTGGTGACATCATCGCCACCCTCACCGGGACGCGCCGCACGCACAAGATCAAGAATGGCTTCCACCACGCGATCGCCAACCGGCAGGCGACGCACGAGACGCTGCGTGGCCATGAGATCATCCGCGCTCATCGCAGCGCGCAAATGCACATCGCTTTCACCCGTTGTCTCGATGAGAATGCGACGCTCGGCTGCGCGATCAGGATAGGTCACATCGATCTGCATGAGAAAGCGATCAAGCTGGGCTTCGGGCAGCGGATAAGTGCCTTCCTGCTCCAGCGGGTTTTGCGTGGCGAGCACATGAAAAGGTTTTGGCAGATCATGCCGCTCGCCCGACACGGTCACGTGATATTCCTGCATCGCCTGCAAGAGAGCCGATTGCGTGCGCGGGCTGGCACGATTGATTTCATCGGCCATCAGCAATTGCGCAAAGATCGGGCCCTTCACAAAGCGGAAGGAGCGGGCGCGGTCCGCTCCCTCTTCAAGAATTTCAGAGCCCAGAATATCCGAGGGCATGAGGTCGGGCGTGAATTGCACACGCCGCGCATCGAGGCCAAGCACTGCGCCGAGCGTTTCGACGAGCTTTGTTTTGGCCAGCCCCGGCACACCGACCAGAAGGCCGTGGCCGCCCGCAATCAAAGTGACCAGCGTCTCTTCGACGACGCGCTCTTGCCCGAAGATCACCGTGCCGATGGCCGCACGTGCTGCCCCCACACGCTCCAGCGCCAATTCGGCAGAACGGGTGATGGCGGCATCGAGTGACGTGGCTGTATTATCCTGCATCTCATTCCCCCCGGAGCCCGATGGGCCTGACGGTTCCCGTTTCAACCTGACAGGGTTAGTTTAGGACGCCGGGCGGCAATGTCGATGCAGGTCGCCCATAGTCCACACGAGAGCATGGCCCAGATTATGGCGCAGATGGAAAAAGATCGACTGGACGGGCTGGCAGCATCGGCTGCCGGACAGAAAGGCCTGCCTCCGGTCCACCTCTGGAATCCACCGCTCTGCGGAGACATCGGCCTGAAAATCACCCGCGACGGCAACTGGCACTATCAAGGCTCGGCCATTGCCCGCCCCGCGCTCGTCAAACTCTTCGCCAGCGTGCTGCGGCATGATCCCGAAGGGCATTTTCTGGTCACGCCATTCGAAAAAGTACCCCTTGAGGTCGAAGATGCGCCTTTCCTTGCAGTCGACATGCAAAAAATCGACGATCACATCGTCTTTCGCACCAATCTGGACGATGAGGTGCGGGTCGATGACACCCGCCCCCTGCGCTTCGAAATGGGCGAAGCGGGCGGGCTGAAGCCCTATGTTCTGGTGCGTGGCCGGCTCTGGGCCCTGCTCACCCGCGCTCTGGCTTATGATCTTATGGAAGCAGCTGAAATCCGGCAGGTGAATGGACGCGCCGTGACGGGCGTGTCATCAGGAGAGCACTTCTTCGTGATGGAGGATGGTGGTGCCCCCTGACGCGCCCGGAAAAACATGACGACACATCAAACACCCAATCAAATAGCCCCCTTCTCGGCCGCCGATGTGCGGACGCGCGCGCTGGCGCGCCTCTCGCTGGATCTGCCCGCGAGTGCGACCGACCCAGGGCACAAACCGCATCGTGGTGATCACATTCTCAATCCCGATCTCTACACGGAAGGGCTCGCTGCCAAGGCGACGCCAGCTGCCGTCTTGATTCCCATCGTGGCGCGCGGGGGCCAAGCCCATGTCCTGCTGACGCGCCGCTCGCTGACGCTGCGTCGTCATGCCGGACAAGTGGCTTTTCCCGGCGGGCGCATCGACCCAGAAGATAGCGGCCCGGCGGATGCGGCTCTGCGGGAGGCGGAAGAAGAAATTGGCTTGGCGCGCGCGCATGTGACGCCGCTGGGTTTTCTTGACACCTATCTCACCCATTCGGGTTTCCGCATCCTGCCACTCGTCGCGGAAGTGCACTTTCCCTTTGAGCTCACAATCAATCACGCGGAAGTAGAAGAAGCTTTCGAAGTGCCGATGCATTTTCTCATGGATGCGACCAACCACGCACAAGAATCGCGCACCCGCGAAGGCGTGACGCGCCATTTCCATGCCATGCCTTATGGCGAGAAAAACATTTGGGGCGTGACTGCTGGCATTATCCGCAATCTTCACGAAAGGCTCTATGCGTGAAGATTGCTGCGCCCTCTTTTCTTGACGATGTGCGCCTGCGCCGCCTGTTCGACGTGCTCGACGGGAATGGCGAGGAATTGCGCGTGATCGGAGGCGCGGTTCGTAATCATTTCATGCACAAACCGGTCAGCGAGATTGATCTGGCGACCACAGCCACGCCAGAAACAATCATTGCACGCGCGAAAGATGCTGGATTGAAAAGCGTGCCGACCGGCATTGAGCATGGCACGGTGACAGTGATCGTCGACCGCACGCCTTTCGAAATCACGACACTGCGCGAAGATATCGAGACTGATGGGCGGCGCGCCAAGGTGGTCTTCGGGCGCGACTTTGAGAAAGACGCGCTGCGGCGCGATTTCACCTTCAATGCACTCTCGGTCTCGGCCGATGGCACAGTGTATGATTATGCGGGTGGCATGGCCGATATTGCTGCCTGCCATGTGCGTTTCATTGGCGACCCTGCCACACGCATCCGCGAAGATTATCTGCGCATTCTGCGCTATTTCCGTTTTCACGCAGCTTTCGCAAAAGGCGAAGCAGACAAGGCCGCCTTGCAAGCAATTGCAGCACATCGTGTTGGGTTGGGGGGCCTGTCGCGCGAACGCGTGCGGGCAGAGCTGATGAAGTTGCTCGACACCGAACAGGCGCATGCAACTCTGAAACTGATGAGCGGCCTTGGCCTGCTGCTCCCGCTGGTGGGTGGCGCTGTATGCCTCACGCGGCTTGCGCAACTGACGCGCGAGGCTGATGCCATCTTGAAACTCGCTGCTCTTACTGTCTTGAAACGCGAAGATGCGGTGCATTTGCAAAACATTCTGCGTCTCTCCAATGCGGAAACGCAGCGCCTTTTAGGCTGTGCGCAAGCGATGGAAAAATTGCAGGGCGCAGCCGTGCCCGATGCGCAGCGCTTGCGTGAACTTTTGCTGGCCTTTGGCCGACAGGCAACGTTGGATGCACTGGCTCTAGCGGGCGCGCAAGCACCCTCGGAAGATTGGGCAGTTGCTCTGAGCCTTGCCCTCACCTTGCCCGAGCCAAAACTGCCATTGAACGGCGGGGACCTTATCTCACGCGGCATGAAATCAGGACGAGCGATTGGCGAAGCCTTGGCAGAGATTGAGAAAAATTGGATCGTCGCCGGTTTTCCCGAAGATGCACCAAGCCTGGATGCGTTAATCAAAACGACATTGGCGCGCCACGCCGATTAACAACCGACTCCCCTTTGTGCTGCGCGCGCGTTATATTGCCGGCAGGGCCCCGGAGTAGCGTATGGCTTACGAGCGGAAAAGACCGGCTGATCTGGCACAATCGCTGTCGCAGCGCGGGCGCGAGATGCGCCGAACGCGCGATCAGGGCTCGAGCGCATGGCGTCGCGAAACCTTCACCATGCCGCGTGATGCGGCGCGCGAAAAAGCCCGCGAATGGTTCAGCAGCTTTCCAAAACAAGCCTATATGACCGAGATTGAAAGCTGGCGTGAATTGGCTGACGGGCAGATTGAATTCACAATCCGGCGTCTACCGACTGCCGATTAATGCTCGGGTACATCCGGCGTTTTCCACGCCAAATGCTGACCACCATCGACGGCCACCATCTGTCCTGTCACGCTGCGCGCATGGACGAGATAGAGCACAGCATCCGCGATTTCATCCGGCGTGACGCTTGAGCCCAGAGGCACGGCTGCGGCTTCTTTCTCAAAACCGGCAATGCCTTCAAGCTGATTGGGGAGAACAGGCCCCGGCCCAACAGCATTGACGCGGATCCGCGGCGCATAGGCTTGCGCCATGGTTTGGGTCGCCGTCCAGAAAGCGCTCTTCGTCAACGTATAGGAAAAATAGCGCGGATTGAGACGCCAAACCTTCTGATCAATGATGTTGATGATCGCGCCACGCTGGTGATCAGGCAAGGCACGCGCAAAATCAGACGCCAATTGCAAAGGCGCGCGCAAATTGACCGCCATCATCCGGTCAAAGAATGCGGAACTGAATTCACCAGGCACATCGGGCTCATAAAGCGAGGCATTGTTGACGAGCAAAGCCAGCGGACCAATTGCTGCGTTGGCTTTTGCTATCAGCGAAACCACATCATTGGCAGACCCAAGGTCGCCGGTCACAACATGGGCGCGACCACCGGCTGCGCGAATATCGGCAGCCAGCGCTTCTGCTTCGGGCGCCGAGCGCACACTGGAATGGAGCGCAAGCCCATAGCTCTCATCCGCGAGCCGCAACGCAATCGCCCGGCCAATGCGCCGCGCGGCGCCCGTGACAAGCGCATTCCTGACTGTGGCTGATGGATCGCTCATGTTTTTCCCTGTGTCTTCTGTGCACCATACCTGTCGCAATGCGACATGACGACAAGCCCTCCGCAATAAAAAGGACCCCTCTGCCACGAAAAAGTACTGATTCAACTTGGCAAGAATGAGGGTTTAACACTTCATTAAGCACACTATTTCGTAGTCTTCTTATGAAGAAGCATAAGATGTTCTACGTAGATCAATAGAATTCGTCATGGTTAACGCGAAAACATCAAATTGAATATAATTTTACTTACCCACTCTTCTTTAGCCCAACTCTCGCCTTATTCAATAACGAGAACAAAAGCTCGGCGGTTAGAGTTTAGTAACCCCTGAAATCTTAGAACCTAACCCATACCGCCGACGCGTGTTTTGTCGGCGTGCAGAGGAGTAAGCATATGTTCAAGTCAATCGTCGCCGGCGCCATTGCCGCCACCGCCCTCGCTGGCACCGCTCTCGCCGCTGACCTGCCGCGCCGCTCGGCCGCCGCTGCCCCAGCCCCTGTCTACAAGACCTTCAACTGGACCGGCGCCTATGCTGGCCTCAACGGCGGCTATGAATTCGGCAAGATGACGAAGTCGGCTGCGACCACCGTTGGCAACATCAATGGCTATTCGTTCGGCGGCACAGCTGGCTACAACCAGCAGATGGACAATTTCGTTGTCGGTGTCGAAGGCGATTTGGCCAGGACCAACGTCGACGGCACAACGAGCACCAACTCGGCCAAGATCACCTCGCTCGGAACGCTTCGTGCGCGCGCCGGTTTCGCGGCTGATCGCGCCCTTGTGTACGGCACGGCCGGCTATGCTGGCGGCAACACCAAGGTCACAAGCGCGGCGGGTTCGGCCTCGAAGTGGGAAAATGGCTATGCTGTCGGCGCGGGCATTGAATATGCCTTCACAAACAACATTTCCGCCAAGACGGAATATCTCTACACCCACCTGACCGATAAGAACTACAACCTCGCCACCACAACGGCGGGCTCGAACACGAGCGCCATCCGCTCGGGCGTGAACTACAAGTTCTAATCGTCTCAGACGACCAAAAATACAAAAGCCCGGCGGTTTCCCGCCGGGCTTTTTCTTTGACAGCTCAACCCGACGGCTGGGTCTTGTCAAAGCCAGGCACACGGGCGCGGAAACCATCTTGCCACGCGCCGAGCTTTGCATGAGACTTGCGCCATTCACCTGCAAATCGGTAGTCGAGATAACCCAGAGCACAGGCAATCGTGATCGTGCCCACCGTGATTTCATCGCCCGGCAAATCAGCTTCGAGCGCATGCAACGCCCTGTCGACCTTACCCTGCTGCATCGCCACCCACTTGGGTGAATGCTGATGGTCCTCGCGGAAGCGGCCCTCATACATGACAAGGATAGCCGCATCCATCAGCCCATCAGCGAGCGCCTGCTGAACAAGCGCACGAAAACGCGGCTTGGCTTCCTTGGGCAAAATCTTGCCGCCGCCCGCAACATGATCGAGATATTCGAGAATGACGGGGCTATCAAAAATCGCCTCGCCATCATCCGTCAGCAACATCGGAATCTTGTTGAGCGGATTGCGCGAGCGAATAGCATCGCCAGGATCACCCGTATTGTCGACGAGCGTGATACGATCTGCCAGACCCAGCACATGAGCCGAGAGCGCGCATTTACGTGCGAAAGGCGAGGCAGCGCCATAACGAAGCTTCATATTATTCTCCTCCCCAAAATGAATACACCTGTTGTGCAGTAGCGCCCCCGCACGGGCAAGGGCAAGAGATGACGACAAACAGAGGAAATCTCAGCCAAGTTCTTCGCCAGCCAAGGTCTCGACCTGCACCGAGGCACCCGGCCCCCGCGCCAGACAGGCCGACAGGGCCGGCAAGAGGCGGCGCGCATCGTCTTCGAGCGTGAAAGGCGGATTGACGATGATCATGCCAGCCGCCGACAGCGGCCCATCAGTGCGTACCGGCTCGACCGCCAGTTCCAGCCGCAAAATGCGTGGAATCGCGCGGGCCTTGAGCCGCGCGATAAATTGCCCAACTGCACGCATGTCTTTCACCGGATACCAGAGCGCATAAAGACCGGTCGCCCATTTACGATGGGCGATAGCCAGCGCTTCTTCCATCGCTTCGAATTCCTGCCGCTCTTCGAACGGCGGATCAATCAGAACAAGACCACGCCGCTCAATAGGCGGCACCAAACCCTTCAGAGCGCGATAGCCATTTTCATTCATGAGGCGCAGCCGATTATCGCGGCCCATATTGCGCTCAAGCGTGCGAAAATCTTCCGGATGCAATTCACAGCAAGTGAGACGGTCTTGTGTGCGCAAAAGTGTTTGCGCCAGCGCAGGCGAACCGGGATAGAGCGTGCGACCGTTTGCCCCGCCGGGCCCAAGCGCTGCGAGATAGGGTGCAAGTAGTGCCTGAATTTCAGGGTTGAACGAAGCTGCATCGACGCGACCGATACCATCGACCCATTCACTTGTGCGGCTAGCTTCTTCGCCCAGAAGATCGGTGAAGCCGGCGCCAGCATGCGTATCAATATAATGAAATCCAGATTCCTTGCGCTTCAGATAATTGAGCATGAGGGCAAGCAGCACGTGTTTGAACACATCTGCAAAATTACCCGCATGATAGGCATGACGATAATTCATATTCGGGGCCGTAATGATATGGAGCGTGCGCGACACGACTGGCGCACAACCTCCGGACAGGGGACAAAATCACGCGTGTCTTTGCTCAGGCAAAGGCGGATTTCCTGAAAAATATTGCGTGGGCAGGCAATGGCCGCCATGCCGGGACGCAGACGCGGATTGGCCTCGCGAAAGGCGCGTAAAACCTCTTCTGGCTCGATCTGCTTTTCCTGCCGCAGGCTTTCAAGGCTCGCTGGGATCTTCACCCCATCGCGCGCGCGGCGCACATCGGCAAACCAGGCCGCCGGTGGCAGGCCCGAACAGCCGCCATGCTTGCTCCATTCATGGCGCGCGAGACCATCGCTTGGGAAAAGATCTTGCACCTCGGCCAGATTGGCGCGTGAGGGCGGACGCTGCCCCGCCTCGCAATCGTTCAAAGGGCCACCCCCGCCCTGTGGCCAGAGGCCATGCACGACAAAGCCAAACCGTCCTGGCGGATCACATTGGCCCCCACCACGATCCCCCTCAAGCGCGCAAAAACCCGGCGACCACGAGAGAGCCAGAATATAAAAATCAAAAACGCGCGCCGATCCCCCTTGCGCCTGTGTGCCGGGCGAGAGGCCGATCGCAAAGAGGGACAAAAGACAGGCGATCAGCTTTGCGCGCATTTCACTTCAAAGGTCAGCTGCGGTTGTAAACATCTTCCATGCGGATGATGTCATCTTCGCCGAGATAGGAACCCGTCTGCACTTCAATCAACTCTAGATTGATCTTGCCGGGGTTGACCAAGCGATGGGTGCAGCCGATGGGCAGGTAGATCGACTCGTTCTCATGCACCTGACGCACGGAATCATCGACCGTCACCTCAGCTGTGCCCTTGACGACAATCCAATGCTCAGCCCGATGATGGTGTTTCTGCAAAGACAAGCGACCATCGGGCTTCACGACAATGCGCTTCACCTGATAGCGCTCACCATGATCGACGGACTGGTAATAGCCCCAAGGCCGATAAACACGCTTATGTTCCTGCGCTTCAGGGCGCTTTTGCAGCTTCAGGGTTTCGACAAGATCTTTCACACGCGCCGCGGCTGATGAATCAACCACAAGTACAGCATCCTGCGTCGCGATGACGATGATATTATCGAGACCGACAACGGCTGTGAGCAAGCCATCGGAACGAATGAGGTTGTTTTTGCCATCGAGCACGACAGCTTCGCCCGTCAGCGCATTGCCTTGGGCATCCTGCGCACTCAATTCATGCACAGCCGACCACGTGCCTATATCAGACCAGCCAATGTCGGCAGGAATAACGGCCGCCTTGTCCGTGCGTTCCATCACCGCATAATCGATTGACTTTCTGGTAGCGGATTCGAAAGATGCGCGATCAAGAACGAGGAATTGCAAATCAACGACGGCCTTTGAAACCGCCGCCGCACAGGCTTCCGCCATGGCGGGTTCGAAACGGGCAATCTCATCGCGCATAGTCGCTGCAGAGAAAATGAAATTGCCGGAATTCCAGAGATAGCCCTTGTCGAGATAGGTTTGAGCCGTCTTGGCATCCGGTTTTTCGACGAAGGCTGCAACTTTGCGCACGTCACCAGACACGATATCGCCGGGCTGGATATAGCCATAGCCAGTTTCAGGATGCGCCGGCTTGATCCCGAGTGTCACGACGCGACCCTTGCTGGCGACTTCCGCAGCTTTGACGCAAAGCGCAACGAGACCGTCGCGATCGCGCACAACATGGTCGGCCGCCATAATGATGACCACAGCTTCCGGATCGCGCGCATAGGCGAGCTCGGCAGCGGCTGCGACTGCAGGGCCAGAATCGCGGCGCACAGGCTCGAGAACGATTTCCGCATCAACCTTCACTTGCGCGAGCTGTTCGGCGACAAGGAAGCGGTAATCCGTATTGGTGATGACGATAGGGCGCGCGAATTGAGCAGCGCCCGCCAGCATCAGAGCCGTGCTCTGAAAGGT